>NZ_LUKF01000006.1:83295-86380 GCF_001592755.1 Bdellovibrio bacteriovorus
AAAGAGAAAGGAATGGTGCCTTGTTTTTAGTGAGGCTTTTGGCTTTGATTTTTTAGGGCTAGGAATTGGAATAGGGTGCAGAGTTCTTCGCAGCCGTTGTTTTCTTTGGAGTGATTATTCAGTGCCTCTTCTAACCACGGTGTTTTTTCGTTGAGTTTGTTAGCGAGCCAAGCTGTTGGCGTCCAATACTTTTTAAGAGCGTATTTAAGATCGGGAACATAGAGGCTAGCGCCATCCCAGGGTTTTCTTAAGAAAACCATACCCACGTAATTTAAATCTAATATCCATAACAAGGGATAAAGCCACCACCAGCTTAAACCACGAATGATGTTTGTCCACTCGCCTATTCCCATGATGTCGGGGAACTTCCATTTCATTGTTTCATCGTCGAGATTGTTTTGATGAAAGAAACATCTTTTAGCCATCGCTTTTAGCCAAGCTCTCAGTTCTTTTTTCCAACCTAATAAAGCGAAAGCTAAAATCACGCGGCTGGCTTGGTCGCGGCTGAAACATCTTGGGTTTGTATCGAAGACATCTCCATAGGGAGATCGACGGAAGATACCGGGTGCTATTTCTAATTGTTCGACAATCATCTTGCCGACAGCTTCGGCTTCGGACCGTCTTCCTAACAAGACTAAGAGCGCACAAGCTAAGCCTGTTCGGTGAGCGGAGTCACCGTTACTTCCGTTTGCCTGAACATAAAGTCCGCAGGAATCAATCATGGTTGAAGTATAGCATGGAAATAAAAAAAGGCCGTCGGCTTTCACCAGACGGCCCTTCGTTCGTTTATTTATGAACTTTCTTAGAATGTCACCGGAGTCATGTGAGGCAATTTTGCCGCATCCGAGTTTCCGATAATCATACCGCGCACTCGTGAGTGACGAGATGCTGGACTGAATGGAAGTCCTTTGTATTTTGGAGAGCTCATAGCTGGAACCCAGCGACCAGAACCATCCACAACCCATTCACGGAAGTACATGTTCGTGTGCGTACCTTCAACTAGATAGTCGATTGTCGCGCCAGAGCCAGCAAGTTTCATCGCCGTTCTGAATGTGAACAAGTTTTCCGCCATACCTTCACCGAACTTACCGTAAGCCGCAGCGAAAGCTTTCGCATCTGAGTTCATGTATTTATACATAGACTTCAAAGCGAAGTACATTTTGCTAGCTGCACCGGCTGTGCGCTTGCTTGTACGAGTCACGCAAGTACCCGGACCGCTTGCATCGATCATGCAGTAGTCATATGGATCATTGTTCGTACGGAAGTAGTCATAGATTTGATCCGTCGACATATCAATAAACTGATCTTGAGTCATGCGTTGAGCAGCATTCATCAATCTCATCGTGTTTTCTTCACTGAAATTCACGTTGAATTCGACACCTGTGTAACCAAGGTCACGATCAGGAACGCCCACCATCAAGATATTCAAGCCCGTTTTCTTAACAAGGTCGTAGATACCTTTACGCAATCTTGCACCATTCGATTTCTCGTGGCGGAAGGCATAAGAGTAAGTACCGAACATGCTTTCCATACGTTCTTTTGTATCCCAGTTTTCAACAGCGTATTTCGCGCCGTAGAACATGAAGTCTGTCTCTTTGTGTTTGAACCAGAAACGAGAATCTTCAGAATCAGAGTAGATACCGTAATGAACTTGAGCCGTGTTACGATCAATGTGCAAGTCAGATGTCGTGAATGAATTCACGCGACCTTCACTGTAAGTTTTATTCCAGATAATAGGAATAGACAGTGATTTGCTTGCTACGCGACCCGTAGACACTGTTCTGAAAGTTTCAACTTTAAGAACCGGAGCACGTTCAACTAAGTTCGCTGGACGATTCGTCGCAAACGTTTCAGACGCCAACACGTTACCGCGGATCACGTCTTCGTAAGCTTTACGTCCCGTTTCAGTCGTCATATCGAACAAGAATGAGAATCCATCATCCGAGTATTTGAAGTCATTCACACTCAAAGTCAGGATAGAAACATTCGTGAACATAGAGAAACTGCTTAATTTACCGCGAGTGATTTTCACGTAAACTTTTTCAGAATCTACTTTTTCAACATATGTTTCCCAAGAACCATTAGCCAATTTAGCCACGCCTACACCCACAGGACCGAAACCAGCGCCTGCAGAGAAGATGATGCCACCATGACCAAGATAAGTGATGCTATCGCCAGTATCCCAAGCATCTAAATCAGATGCCGATTCAGGAACCTGCCAACGGCCACCCATAGAGTGCGCGCGATCTAAAGTGCTGACATAGCGAACAGACTCTGTCTGTTTACCCATGATTGGCAATACGCCGACGTAACCCCAGAAGTGCTGACGCAATCCTGTTGCATTGTCGAACCAGAATCGCACCTGAGCACCAATACCTACTTCGATAGAACCATAGACTGTTTTTTGGAAACCGTCTCTATAGTCACCATAAATCAAAGAGTCTGAGCTCGGGCGATAGTCGTACTTCACAATTGATTTCGGCTGAACATCTCTGAAGTGAGGCGTCAAGTTCACGATGTATGAACCATAGTCGAAGCTCAAGTGGAAGAGAGGTTTCAACTTCGCTTTCAACTCGTTTTCTTCTTCTTCCTCAAAGCCAGTAGTTCCTGTTGTTGAAGATGTTGAAGAAGTCGAACTTGTCGACGTCGTCGATGTTGTGTCGTCCCCTGCGGTCGTTGTAACTGTGGTTGACGTGTCGTCGCCGGCAGTTGTTGTCACAGTCACAGTGTCATCACCCGCAGTTGTAGTAACTGTTGGCTCTCCTGCCGTTGTCGTGACAGTAGTGTCAGGACCTGCAGTGGTTGTCACAGTCACATCAGGACCGTAAGTCGTTGTAACAGAAGTATCAGGGCCCGCCGTCGTCGTTACAGTTGGACCGTAAGTCGTAGTTCCGTGGTTCCCTTTATGGCCGTTATTGCCGTTATTGCCATTATTTCCGTTATTGCCGTTGTTTCCATTGTTGCCGTGATGGCCATGGTTTCCGTTATTCCCGTTATTCCCGTTATTCCCGTTATTTCCGTTATTTCCGTTGTTTCCGTTGTTGCCGTTATTGCCGTTGTTTCCGTTATTCCCGTTGTTCCCGTT
>NZ_LUKF01000006.1:86502-116278 GCF_001592755.1 Bdellovibrio bacteriovorus
TTGCCGTTGTTGCCGTTGTTACCGTATTGACCGCGGTTTCCGTTATTGCCGTTATTGCCGTTGTTTACATTGTTGCCGTTATTTCCGTTATTACCATTGTTGCCATTGTTTCCGTACTGGCCATGGTTTCCGTTGTTACCGTTATTACCGTTGTTTACATTATTTCCATTGTTCCCATTATTTCCGTTATTCCCATTGTTCCCATTAGAACCAAGAATACCGAGTGACCCAAAGGTACCATGATTGCCATTGTTACCATTGTTGCCATTATTTACATTGTTACCATTATTGCCGTTATTGGCATTGTTCCCATTATTTCCGTTGTTTCCATTGTTACCATTAGAACCTAACGAACCAAGAGAACCGAGCGACCCAAAACTACCAGAGTTTCCGTTATTGCCGTTGTTTGAATTATTACCATTGTTACCATTATTGCCATTATTGCCATTATTGCCATTATTTCCGTTATTACCGAAAGAGGCAGAATTTCCGTTGTTGCCGTTGAAATTGCCATTATTACCGTTGTTGCCTCTAGTAGAGACAGTCACCGCAATTTTCGAGTCATAACTGACAAATCCACCTTGCCCACCGATATATGCTGAAGCCGATGGCTTCTTAGAATTTGATTCCTTATTCACAGACGCATTCGTCGGCGTGTTCGCAACTGCGAGATTCGCCACTAACGTAAACCCTGCTAAAAGGAATGTAGTTTTCGAACTATGAATCATACATTCTCCTTTTTTGTTTTTGGTCGTCCCAAAAAATTTTCAGGCAATTTCGCGCGCCTTATTATTTTTGACACCTTATTGTTTTTCAACCTTTGTAAACACATGGGAGTTGTAGATAAGTTGGTCACAAAAAAGTTTTCCAACCCAGCCACATCGTTGCGAACCAGATATTTTTTCTTTCTGTTTGTAACCGGACATTCTGATTTTCGGCATGATACACGAACGACCATGAAACAATTTGAAATCAAAAAAATCAAAATCGTGTGGGATGTTTTTATTAAAGCTCTCGTCCTGACATTCTTTTTTATGAATGTCGGAATCATGGTCGCCGACGGCCTTCCAGACCGAAGTGCTTTAGGCACAAAGTTCATTCAGACAATAGAGAGATATCAAGCTTTCGGAATGCTCTATCAACCGTGGAGTATGTTTGCACCGAATCCGATGAATACAAATGCTTATGTTGAAGCAGATATAAAGTTCACCGACGGTTCAACAACGGTGTGGAAGATGCCTCGACCGACGATTGTAAATGGTGCCAGAAAAATTTTAACGGCTGACCGTTACAGAATCGTAGGCCAAGAAACTTTACTTCCGAACGAAAACGAACTGGTGTGGTTCGACATTTCAAAATACGTCTTGCGTGAAATTGCTACAATCGAGTCCAAAGGACAAGGGCGCGTTGTCTCGGAAATCACGTTCAGCAGATTCTCAAACAAAGTTCTTTTGCCCAATGAAGCTCCATTTATCCCTCACGGTAAAATGTCCACAGAATTTCTGAAGGAATCAGTTTTTGTTTACAAGCCCACAACAGAGAAGGTCCGTTATGAAGCTAAAAACGCTGCTCAATAATATTTATGATTTTATTTTCGCTCCCCAGCCTGTTCACACCGTGGCCCTTCTTCGCATGGGCATGGGACTTTTGTTGCTCTTTAATTGGCTGATGCTCATCACGGATATTGATGTTCTTTATGGACCCAACGGAATTATTTCACTGCAAACAGCACAGCAGTATGGAAATCCATTTCGGTTTTCTCTTTTTGACTACATTCCTAACACAGATAAAAATACATTCACCTTAGCGATTATCAACTTGATTGCGTCTGTCGCCGTCTTAACAGGAACATTTACCAGAACAGCGATCGCCATTGCCTTCGTGACATTAGTCTCGTTCCACCACCGCAATGGCTTTATCTTAAATAGTGCCGACTCGGTTCTAAGAATTTTTCTTTTCTTCCTCTTTTTTACTCCTTCGGGTGACGTGTGGTCTGTCGACTGGTTAAGAAAAAAATGGAATGGCGAAGCCCCCCTTGTCCCCTTAGAAAAAAGTCCTTGGGCTCTTCGGCTGATTCAGCTTCAATTTTGTACTATCTATATCGCCACTGTTCTTTTTAAAATTAAAGGCGATAAATGGATCGATGGAACTGCCATTTATATCGCAACTCGCATTGATGACTTCGTTCGCTTCCCGCTCCCCTTGCTGAATGATATGACTTTCATTAAATTCCTCACCTGGTCCACACTTATCGTTGAATTTGCTTTAGGCACCTTGGTTTGGTTCAAAGAGACACGTTATTGGGTTTTATTGGCGGGTGTCGGTTTACATCTTGGCATCGAATACACAATGAGCATTCCGGTCTTTGAGTGGGCGATGATCGTGATCATGGTCGCGATGTTGGATCCACGGGATGTCGCCAATTGGGTCCAGAATCTTCAAGAAAGAAAGTTTTCAGCACTTCGACCTAAGTTTATCCAGTATCGACAAAAGAGTGTTTAAAGAGCTGTTTCTCTTCAGCTCCACCTTTCTTTTTAATGCGTTTTTTTTCACGGGCTCCTAGGGTGATGATATTCACTCAACAAAGAGGGAGCTCGTGAAAAAGTTCATTGTTAAATATTCCCTACTCGTCCTATTTCTGCTGGGCTCCCCGTTGGCCAAAGCTCAAAGTGATATTCATCTGTCCCCGGAAATTATAACTGTCTCCCCCACCTTTGTTGGCGCGGGCCTTAATTTGAAAGTCTATGAATACCTGGAATTCAGTGTCGCCTACGGAAACGTTCCCGTTGTTTACTACAACACCATCGCCGACATTATTTCGAATGACGATGCTCAACGCCGGGTCATCAATGCAGCCTTTAAAAACAATCGCGTGCTTCGCGCGGCCCTTCAGTACAACATCCAAGGCGATGTGGGCTGGCATATCGGAATGACAGCAGCGCAGTTAAATGCCGAAGGCTCTGCCGACATTGACGAAGTTCTTCATGCTGCCACGGGAGACGACTACACCCTATTAAAAGACCTCCTTATTGCCTTAGGCCGAGACCCTTCAGTCCACATGGACAGCGAATTAATGATCCTCGGACTTCACGCGGGCTATACCTGGCTTCTAGGGGATCATCTTTACGTGAAGGCCAGCATGGGGGCCGTGAAAGTTATGGGTTCAAAGATTTCAATTAGCACGGGCGTTCCTGAGTTTGATTCTATCTATCCGGGCCATGCTGTCATCAGCGCCGCTGAAGGTGATCTAGAGGACAATGTGAACGAATCAGGCCTTTCACCCACGTTAGGCCTCACATTAACCTGGCAATTCTAACTGGATATTTTGCCCAAGGGTCTTGAAAGGGTTGCGATTTCGTACGGAAAAACGTAAAAAAGAGTCCTCAAAGGACCCGCGAAATGATCAGTACTAGCAACGTCAGCCTCCGCTTTGGTGGCAAAAAACTTTTTGAAGATGTGAATGTGAAATTTACTCCCGGCAACTGTTACGGCCTTATCGGCGCTAACGGTGCCGGTAAGTCGACATTTCTAAAAGTTCTCTCAAAAGAAGTCGAGCCCAACACCGGCGAAGTCCACATCGCTCCGGATCTGCGTCTTTCGATTCTAAAACAAGATCACTACGCTTACGATGAATTCCCTGTTTTAAAAACAGTCCTGATGGGGAACGAACGCCTTTACAAAATCATGGAAGAAAAAGACGCTCTTTACGCCAATCCTGATTTTTCAGAAGCCGACGGCGTCAGAGCCTCTGAACTTGAGACAGAGTTCGCAGAATTAAACGGCTGGGAAGCTGAATCCGAAGCCGGAGTTATGCTTGCAGGATTAGGCATCACTGATGAGTATCACGGCAAACTCATGAAAGAGCTCAACGGTGGAGAAAAAGTAAAAGTGCTTTTAGCCCAAGCTCTTTTCGGCCAACCCGATATTCTGCTTCTGGATGAGCCCACGAATCACTTGGATATCTATGCGATTCAATGGCTTGAAGATTTTCTTTTAAACTTTGAAAACACCGTCATCGTGATCTCGCATGATCGTCACTTCTTAAACAAAGTTTGCACTCATATTGCGGATATCGATTTCGGAAAAGTCACGACTTACACGGGCAACTACGATTTCTGGCGCCAGGCCAGCGAACTCAGTCAAAAACTTTTAGCGGATCAAAACAAAAAGAGTGCGGATAAGGCGGATGAACTTAAAGCCTTTATCGCACGATTTAGTGCCAACGCCTCTAAATCACGCCAGGCTTCTTCTCGTCAAAAGCAGTTAGAAAAACTGGAGTTCAATGAACTTCCGGCTTCATCTCGTAAGCAACCTTTCATTGGTTTTGATATCAAACGAGAATTGGGTAATGACGTACTAACTGTGGATCGCATCACTAAAACTTGGGAAGGTGAAACTCTTCTTAAGGACGTGAGCTTCACTTTGAAGAAAGGCGACAAGGTCGTTCTTCTAGGTAAAAACGATTTGGCGAAAACGTTGCTACTAGAAATCATTGCGGGTGAACTGCAAGCCGATTCGGGTAGTTTTGCTTGGGGTATTACAACAGCTCGCAGCTATTTCCCGACGGACAACTCGAAATACTTCCAAGGATCTGAAGACTCCCTGGTAGACTGGCTTCGTCAATATTCCGAAGACAAAGACGAAACCTTCTTGCGTGGCTTCTTAGGAAAAATGCTTTTCAGCGGCACCGATGCTTTAAAGAAACCTCAGGTTCTTTCCGGTGGAGAAAAAGTGCGCTGTATGTTTTCGAAGATGATGTTATCCGGTTCAAATATTTTAATTTTAGACGGACCAACGAATCACTTGGATCTAGAAAGCATCACGGCTGTGAATGAAGGGCTCAAACGCTTTAAGGGCACTGTGATCTTCACTTCACATGACCATGAGCTGATTCAGACCGTGGCTAACAGGGTTATTGAACTTGATGGGAAAGTGACTTACGACAACCACATTTCTTATGAAGAGTATTTGGAAGTAAAAAAGGCATCACTTACTTAAAAGTTTTTTGGCGAGCTTGAGATCACTCACTAGATCAGCTCGCTTCACCTCCGCATCCTCTCGATCAATACTGCGCAAGATGGCCGAGGGATGCCAGGAAAGAATGATATAGTCTGCAAGCTCGATATCTTTTATGGCTTTTCCTCGCTCACTTCCAATGCGTGGCACTCGCTGTAAAACACTGGTCGCGGCCGTAGCACCTAAAGCGACAATCACCTTGGGCCTCACTGACTCCACTTCTTTTTCCAGCCAAGGGCGACAGGCTTTGATTTGCCCCATGGACGGCTTTTGATGAAGACGAACTTTCCCCGCAGGGCGCCACTTAAAATGTTTTACCGCGTTGGTCAGATAGATCTCATCCATAGTAAGTCCGGCTTGCTCAATGCAATATTTCAGTAATTCTCCGGCGGGTCCGACGAAGGGAAGACCCGCCAAATCCTCTTTGTCGCCCGGCTGCTCCCCCACTAAAAGAATGCGCGCCTTCTTTTTTCCTTTTCCGAAAACTGTTTGCGTCGCATTTTTATAAAGATCACATCCGGTGCAAGTCGCAGCGGCCGCGGCTAAGGTTTTAAGATTCGTGCTGTCAGGAGGTTGTGCCTGCTTAAATTTCTTTAGGGCCACAGTTCTAGGCCCTCGCGACGAGGAATCCAGAAGGACTTCATCTCTCGGCAAAATTGTTCAAAGGATAAAGGAGGGCGTCCCGTGATCTCTTGATAACTCATGGACACGTGATCCGTGCGACCTTCACGAATAGCGCGATGAAGGCTGAGTCGTACTTCCATTTGAAAATCATTCATCCCGGCTCTTTGCCACGTTTTTATCGCGGCTTCTTCCGTGATGGGTACATAAGAGATGCGACGATGAATTTGGTTTGATATCAGAACAAGAGCTTCCGCATTTGATAAGGCTCTTTCCCCGGTGATATCAAGATGGCGCTTTTCATAACTCCAGGGTCTTTTTAGAATCTCTAGGGCAACGTCTGCCACATCTCGGGCATCGACATAAGCTGTTCTGCCTTCGCCTTCCGGTAAAAACAAAGTCCCTTGCAAAAGGGCGTCTCCATACCCATGAATAAAATTTTGCATATAGGAAGACGGTTTTAAAAGCGCATAGGGAATTCCACTATGCACTAGCATATCATCGATCTCGCCATGAAGACGTTGATACAGATAAGGAGAGTCCTTTGAGGCGCCCATTTCAGAAACTTTTAAAATAAACTCAACCCCCGAGGCTCGAGCAGCCTTGATCACACGCAGAGCCTCATCACGCATTCCGGGCATGAGCGGTTGCAGAAAGAAAAGCACGTCGACGTCTCTGAAAGCCTGCTCTAAAATGAGGCTGTTTCCATAATCGAGCTGTAAACCCCGAACGCCTTCAGGAAGACGCTCTAAAGAGCGCGACGCCGCGACGAAGGGAAGCCCTGCCCGTTTAAATTTCCGCACAAGTTCTTGGCCCAGAGTGCCAGTGGGACCCGTGATCATCACGCGAAGACCCATAAAAGCCTCCTTTTATAAATTATGCCCCATAGAACCCGGCTTCTCCCCGGTGTTTCTTAGCAAGAGTCCGCTTGACTCCCCTTTTGAATCGCGATCTAAATACTTAAGTGAATTTTTTTGCCGAAAACCTTCAGGTTTTTAAAAAAGTCTGCTTACCTATTTTCGCTCTGGTCGTTCTGTCGAGCAACATTGACCAGTACCTGAATCTTCATATCGAAAATGCCCTTAGAGACCCCAACGGAGCCCAGCAACAAGTTTACTGGTTAGGATTTTTATCCATTATCAGCAGCGTGGTCTTCCCTGTTTTGCTTATTACGGTGGCACTTTATGCTTTAAACACCCTCACAGGTTGGACTCAAACCCTGGGTGAATTCATGGAGAAAAATCTCAATCAGGTTTTCATCGAAACACTTCGCTCTTGGGGTAAAACACTTTTATGGTCTTTACTGCTGATTCTGCCAGGAATTTGGAAATACATCGAATACAGCCTGGTTCCCCTGGTCGTGACTTCTTCAAAGTCCTATGAAGAAGGCAAAGAAGATGCGCTAAAAAGATCTGCTCAAATTGTGCGCAAAAACTGGTTCAAAATTCTTGCGGTTTTTGTGTTCTTTCACCTCTTTGTGCCGGTCACGCTTTCAGCTCTTTTTGATGCCTATCGCTTGATCTGGAAGACACCGATGGCAAGTCTGCTACTTTCGGCTTTGGATACTTATTTACTAATTTTATCAACTCAGATCCTTTTTAATATTTTTAGAAGTGAGGTAAGAAAACATGACGCTCATGTTTAACTGGAAAGACATTAAAAATCGCGGCAAAGGTTTAACTTTTGATGACGTGCTTATTATGCCAGCGCGCTCAGACATCCGCTCTCGTCGCGATCCGCACCTTACTACAAAACTGACTAAAAAAGTTTCTATCGATATGCCGATCATCAGCGCCAATATGGATATGGTGACTGAATACGAAATGGCTTTTGCAATGAACGAATTAGGTGGCTTGGGTATTCTTCACCGCTTTATCTCTACAGAAGAACAAGCTTCGCAAGCCCGTCGCCTAAAAGAAGCCGGTGTGAAAAACGTTTCTGCCAGCGTTGGCGTCGGTGAGGAATTTAAAACACGCGCGAAAGCTTTGATCGACGTCGGCGTGAATATCATCACGATCGACATTGCTCATGGTCACTCCGTGCAAATGATGGAAACCATGAAGTGGTTGAAAGATCACTATCCTCAAGTTGAAATCATCGCGGGGAATATGGCGACGCCAGATGCGGCACGCGATCTGATCGAATCAGGTGCGGATGCTATCAAAGTAGGTATCGGCCCAGGCTCGATGTGTACGACTCGTATTATCACGGGTTGCGGTGTCCCTCAATTAACGGCCATCGCTCTTTGCGCGGAAATCGCTGACAGCTACGGTGTACCTGTGATCGCTGACGGCGGCATTCGTACTTCCGGTGATATGGTGAAAGCCTTCGCTGCGGGCGCAAGCTCTGTGATGTTAGGAAGTATGCTTTCAGGAACTATTGAAACTCCGGGAGAGATCAAAAACGGTAAGAAGCAATACCGTGGTATGGCTTCTCGTGCGGCTCAGGACTCTTGGAGAGGTGGCGTTCCTACCGGTATGGCTCCTGAAGGTGAATCCACGCAAGTGAATGTCAAAGGACACGTTAAAGACGTTATCCTTGAGGTCGCGGGCGGAATTCGTTCCGGAATGAGCTATGTGAATGCGACTACTATTGCTGAATTACGTGAGAAAGCTCTCTTTATTGAAATGTCAGCGAATGGTATTGCGGAATCACGGGCTCACGGTGTAAAAAATTAAGGATGCTTTCTTCGGATACAAGACCCATAGGTGTATTTGACTCTGGAATCGGTGGTCTCACCGTTTTAAGAGAACTCGCAGTAAGATTCCCTCAAGAAAACTTTCTTTACTTGGGGGACACTGCGCGACTTCCCTATGGCTCGAAGTCTCCTTCAACGATTCGTAAATACTCTGAACAGAATATTCACTTTCTTGAAAAGCAACGCGTGAAGGCCATCGTTATCGCCTGCAACACGGCTTCCAGTCAGTTGACAGAAAAAGAATTCGACGGCCTTCCCATCTACAATGTGATCGAACCTGGTTCACAGCGCGCTCTTGAAAAATCCACGGCCAAAAAAATTGGCGTCCTAGGCACTCGGGCCACGGTGAATAGCCAAGCCTATCGAAAAAAGATTTTAGAACTGCATCCGCAAGCTGAAGTCTTTGATCAGGCTTGTCCTTTATTTGTTCCCTTGGCGGAAGAAGGCTGGGATTCTGATCCGGTGACAAACTTGATTGTCTTCCGTTACGTCAGTCCATTGCTGGGTCACTCTATCGACACTTTAATTTTGGGCTGCACTCATTATCCAATTTTAAAAAGCGCGATCAGCCGCGTGACAGGTTCTGCCGTAGAGCTGGTTGATTCAGGCGAAGCTATTGCTCACTGGTTGGATCGGGATTTTACAGACGGCCGTTTGGGAAAAAATGCGTCTCAAGAAGAGCGCATTATTGAAATTATGACGACAGATCACTCCGCCCACTTTACCGAAGTAGCCCATCGTATTTTAACACCGTTAACGCCGCATTCTTTCCGCGTCGTCGATCTTTAGATACAAATCTCTAGCGGAAGTTCCTGCATATTGTACTGGCTTGCCATCGAATAACCGTAGGCGCCGGAATCCATAATAGCGACGAAGTCACCCTCTTGAACTTTACCTAGAGTGATATCCTTAGCAAAAAAGTCTGAGGACTCACAGATAGGTCCTACGACATCGGCCTTCATCGTTTCCGTTGTTTTTTTCAAAGGCATAATAAGATGCTGAGCTTCGTACAAAGACGGACGAATCAAATGATTCATTCCCGCGTCGACAATCACGAAGTCTTTGGCAGAGGTTTTTTTGATGTATTGAACTTCCGTTATCAAGGCACCACAGTGCGCGAGCAACCATCGGCCCGGCTCCGCCTGCAATTCACAATTCAAATCACCTAGTATGTCTTTCGTAATTTTCGCGTAATCACGCAAAAGACTTTCTTCAAGTTCCAGATCCAAGCGATCGTAAAAAATCCCTAAGCCCCCGCCAAAATCAAAACGCTTGAGCGTCGGAAATCTCTTTTGCAATTCAACAAAGACGGGTTTAAGTTTTCGAAGAGCTTCTTCGTAACCTGAAAACTCCATCATCATCGACCCTAAGTGCAAACTAAAACCAACAAGTTCTAAAGAATCCGAGTATTTCGTAAGACAAGCCACCAAATCCGGAATCAGTGACAACTCCATTCCGAACTTATTGTCTTTTAATCCCGTAGCAATATAGGGATGAGTTTTAATATCAATGTCCGGATTCAGACGTAAGGCCACTGCCGCCTTTTTACCCAAAGAGCGCGCGATCGCCCCGATACGCTCAAGCTCGGGCAGACTTTCGACGTTGATTTGGAGGATACCTAACTTCAAAGCCTCGGTGATTTCATGACGCGTTTTACCCACTCCGCTATACACGATGTCGTGAGCCGAAAATCCACTTTCCATAGCTCTTTTGATTTCGCCTAAGGACACGACATCTGCGCCTGAACCGATTTTCTTAAGATGCTGCAAAACTTGCTGGTTAGGATTGGCTTTGACCGCGTAAAAAAGGCGCACGCCCGAAAGCGCTTTTGCCATAGCATTAAAACGTTGAGAGATAAAATCGAGGTCATAGACATAAATGGGCCGCATGTAATTCGCGCACAAGGGCAACAGACGCTTCTTTAACGGACCTAGGCATAATTCATTATTGATGTATTCCATGAAGACCTCGTGCTAGCATCATGCCCCAGGAAGGAAGGTTTGTCATGAAAACTTCTATTTTTACCTACACATCTAAAGGGATGCCGGTTCTATCTTACGAGTTCCATAACGGCGGTCCTGAAGTGCTTATTCTTGGCGGCGTTCACGGTGACGAGATCGAAGGAGTTATCGCGGCTCAAGAGCTGATGAAGCACTTTATGAAATCCAATCCCTACCAACTCAACGTCACGATCGTTCCGCAATTCAATCTGGAAGGTGTTATCTTCAAGACGCGCGGGAATGGAAACGGCGTTGATCTGAACAGAAATCTTCCCACGAAAGACTGGTCTCCTGAAGTAAAAACGCCGCGCTATCATCCGGGACCCTTTGCGGGAAGTGAAAATGAGAACAAAGGCTTGATGGCCTATTGTGAAGCCAAAAAACCGGTTTTCATTCTTTCGCTTCACTCTTGGCATCCAGTTTTGAATGTCAATGGCGACTGTCGCAAAGTGGCTGAAGTTTTAGCTAAGCACACAGGTTACAAGATTGATGATGACATTGGTTATCCAACTCCGGGATGTTTGGGAACTTACACGGGACTTGAAAGAAACCTTCCTACGCTGACTTATGAAATTGAACGTGGACTTTCCGCAGAAAAGATCATCGAGATTCACGTTCCCGCGATTTTAGAGTCATTGAAAGTTTTAGAGCAGTAAGATTTAGAGGAGATTGAAATGCAAAACGAAGTAACACAAATCTATGCCGATGTTCAAAACGGAAAAACCGTTGATACGATGACGACAACAGAGTTGAAATCTGTTTTTGAAACCATCGAAGGTTTGGACTCCGGCCGTCTTCGCGTGTGCGAAAAAACTTCTAACGGCTGGATCACTCATGAATGGATTAAAAAAGCCATCTTGCTTTATTTCCGCATTCAAAAAATGGATGTGATGAAAGCGGGCGATTTTACTTACTTCGATAAAATCCCGGTAAAACAGTGGAGCGAAGAAGAAGGCGTTCGCGTCGTTCCTCACGCTTTAGCACGCAAGGGTTGCTTTATCGAAAAAGGCGCGATCTTGATGCCCTCTTACGTGAATATCGGTGCTTATGTCGGTTCAGGCACTATGGTGGATACTTGGGCGACGGTAGGCTCTTGTGCACAAATCGGTAAAAATGTGCATCTTTCTGGTGGCGTCGGCATCGGCGGAGTTCTTGAGCCTGTTCAAGCTTCTCCGGTTATCGTTGAAGACAACGTCTTTATCGGCAGCCGCTGTATCGTGGTTGAAGGAGCCTTGATTGAAGAGGGCGCTGTCCTTGGCGCCGGAGTGACAATCACAGCCAGCACAAAAATCATCGATGTGACGGGTTCTTCACCTGTTGAATACAAAGGCCGCGTCCCTGCAAACTGTGTTGTGATTCCAGGCACACAGATGAAAGACTTTGCTGCGGGCACCTATGGTGTTCCGTGCGCTCTTATCATTGGAAAAAGAAAACCAAGTACAGACTTAAAGACGTCGTTGACGGATGCTCTTCGCGACTATCAGGTCAGCGTTTAGTTATTTCATTCTTAAGGCGTCAGAGGGTTGAACCTCTGATGCCGTTCGTGCCGGGATGTAAGATCCAAACCAGGCAATCAAACCACTGACAATTAAAACCCCGAAGACCAATGTGAAGTCCACCAAAGCCGGAATACTCGGGTCATAGTAGATCTGCGATGCCGCAAGCTGAATAGGATTAGCTTCGATATACAGACTGATTCCCGTTCCTAAGATAACTCCAGTCAATACACCTACCGAAGCTAAAATAAATCCCAATTGCGTAAAAGTGCGAACTGTTTGTTTCGCTGAAAAACCAATAGTTCTTAAGATGGCGATGTCTCTTCTTTTCTGAGATAAGAGCAGCGCTAACACGGTCAAAATAGAACTTGCCGCAATCATCCCCGCCAGGCCTAAGAAAGTTCCGATCGTGAGCTTTTCTAATTTCAAAGCATATAACAAAGCCGAATTGCGATCCATCCAAGTCTCAACACTGACATCTTCAAATTTCAAAAGATCGTCTTTGACCGCGTCGACAGAAACACCCGCAGGCAACCACACTTCAATTCCCAGCTTGCGCATGCCTTCGTTCACTAATGAATTTAAAGCTTTTCCTCTTTGATAGAAAATGTACTGGGCATCAATATCTGCAAGACTTGTGGTTACGATGCGCTTCACACGCAGACGTTCAAACTTAGGAGTCTCCCCTGGAGGAAGCAACAATCCCGAAGGCGATACTATAGTGACGTAATCCCCTTCAAAAACACCCAAGGATTGCGCCAGATCAACACCCATGATGATTTCACCTTCTTCAGGCACATCTTGAGGATCCCAGAAGTACGCCGGCGAATCACTTTGGCGCTGATTGCGTTCCATCTGTTGAAGCTGTTCAATAAAGTATCCTAGGCTTTCGCGGGTCACTCCTCGAGCCACGCCGCCGCGAAACTGACCATCTTGACTGCGGATGATCACGTCTTGAGTCTCATAGACATAGGCTTTGTTTTCAGGATGCTCTTTCAGGCGCTGAAAAACGGGATGCGCTTCTAAGCTCGCTGCCGACGAAACACCGGCCGCCTGTACATACAGATGGGGCTCTAATCCCAGAATGCGTTTCTTAATCGTGGCATTCATGCCATTCATAACAAAAAGGACAACTAAAAACGCCGTCACGCTGATCGAAATACCGATCATAGAAAGCCAGGAAATTCTTTTAACTAAAGAACCCGCTCTTTTTGAGAAAATAAAATGGCGAAATAAGTGCCCAACTAGCATGGCCCTATGATAATTCGCCGCAATGCAGATTCAAGCCACGGAGCGCTATCTGTATCGATGGACCTTGGGTTTGAAATAAGAGGCCAAGTTTCCCCCGACATAGTTTCTCAGAACACGGTCATACTCTCCACTTTGACGGAACTTCGCGAGCTCTTCGTTAAAGCGATGATGCAGACTCTTATCCCGAAAAGCCACGTGAGACGGCGACTCTCCGTTAAACAAACGGAACACGTCCACGTCTTGCTCGGTGTCCTCTTTTTCCGCCAAAGTCATACGCAGCCAAGCAAAAACATACTTGTCGATAACGATGGCATCCACCTTTTCTTTAAAGAGTGCAAGACACTGATCTTCTTGATTCAAGAACTCAAAATAGTTCGGCGAGTACCCGCCATTTAACTGCGGACCGAATTGCGCCTTGAACGACTTGCCCAGACCATTCCACGCGTTCACCCAAGTCCCCACCTTCAGTGGACCTAACTCACGAACGGATTTGATCTTGTAGTTCTTCTTCTTTAAAGCCACTACGTAATTTTCAAAATGCAGATACGGCTCTGAATAAAAGATAGATCTTTCATTACCACGAGCCACTCCCACAACGGCATCATAGGAATTCCCATGACGGGCTTCCGCCTCTAAACGTAATGGTGAAAGCGTATCGAAGGTCGCCTTATAGCCTAAGCGGCGAAAGACTTCTCCAATCACTTCAACTTCAATTCCCTTTAGCTGACCTTGTTCCGAGTAGATGTATGGAGGACGCCCCATACCCAGTGCCACCTTGATATTTTTTGCTTCTGCATTTTGTACCGCAATGTTCAGGAGTATAATACAGAGACAGCGAACAATGGATCGCATGTTTCACCCCTGCTCAAGAGAGCAAGGGCTTTATCGTACGAATGTGGGGATTACTATAGAGTAATAAAGATAATTTATCCGAGACGCGAAGAATTTCTACTTAGTTTCTCGGATATTGGCAGGAAGACGCTCGTGAGCTTCCTCATCGCGCACCTCGCGCACGCTTCCACGCATAAAGAACGACTTCTGCATGGCTTTAAGAACCACCACTGTCTCATTCAGAGCTTCTACCAAACGAATACTGGCTCCAGGAAGCTCAGGCTCAACCGCTTTCACCGCAGGCCCTAAAGCTCGAGTCACCGTCGCCAGATTCTGAGTCATGACCGCTAAGTCTTTGGCCAGTTGAGGATTTTCTTCGTTTAGCTCTGGCAAAATGCGATTGATTTCTTTTGTCGTCACCGCAAGATTTCCCACAAGTTTCTGAACGCCGTCATCGTGAGTGGCTTGACGAGAAAGTTTAATCACTTCCGTCGACATTGTATTTAAGTTCTTCATTAAAGGATCTAATCTATCGATCACGCGAACCATGCTTTCAGCACGGCTCTTATCCGCGAAAGCATCCATGATCACTTGCATGCTTTCTAGAATTCCTCCGAGTTTGCTTAAATACGAGTTCATGTTCTTACCACTCATCAAAGTCATAAGATCCACGGTCTCTAAAGACTTCACGGCACTTTGAGCAGGTAGAACCTGAAACTGATCATGCCCCACGGACAAATCCAAAACCCGTTCCCCAATGATAAAAGGACGAATCAATTGCACGGTGCTATTTTCACGCACGCGATCTTGAAACTTGCCTAAAATATAAAAGCTGACACGAATGCGATTGTCGCTTTCAAGTTCTACAGACTCAACAGCGCCCGCGCGCAGACCGGACATCTGCACCAGAGTTCCTTGATGAAGACCGTCGGCGTTTTCAAACGTCGTCGTATAGCGAACCTTCGGCTCAAACCAACCTTGTTTGACCGCCGCACTGATCGCCGTCAGAATAATACCGAAGATAGCCACTACGATGAAAAGACCGGCTACCCTCTCAAACTTACTAAACTTGACCTTCATCATAGATGAACAACCCTTTTCTCTGGATCGACAGCTTGAAAGTACAACTGTCCTTCATCCAAATGAATGATCTGGTACTCAAATAGATTCATAAATTTTTCATCGTAAGAACTGATAAACACATGCTTGCAATGACCTTCTTTACGAAGTCTGTGCACATGGTCTACGAAGGCATAAATGCTGTCTTGACCTAAACCCACGCTGGGATCATCTAAAAGAAGAATTTGCGGTCGCATCACGAGGGCACGCAAAAGACAAGTGAGTTTACGAATGCGCCCTGGCACATGGGCGGGACGATCATGCGCGAACTTTTCGGCACCAAATTCTTTTAAAAGACCTTCCACACGAGCCTTCGCCTCTTCTGGAGAAATCACTTTATGATAAAGAAGTGGCAACATTAAATTATCAAATAGAGAGCGATTGTTAATAAGGCCGCCATAATCAAACGAATACCCAATCTGCAAGCGATATGGCAAAAACTCTTCAAACGACATATCGCAAACGTTTTCACCGTTGATCAGATATTTGCCCGACTGAGGGATTTGCAAGCCTGCTAAGATTTGCAGTAACGAACTTTTACCCGCACCCTCTTCCGCTTTCACCCAAAGAATTTCATTCATAGGGAAGTCGAACTCGACATTTTGTACAATCGGATCTTGTCCTTCATGTGTGAATGTCACGCCTTCAAATTTAAGACTCTCGATTTTCATTAGACCACCCCTAGACTGCGAAGTTGATTTAAATAAAACAAAGCTGAAACCATTAAGTTAAAAATCACGACGAAAATAATACTGTTCACCACGGCCTGTGTTGTGACCTGGGGAACCTCATGCGGTGACCGCTTCACAGACAAACCTTGATAGCAAGACACGACAAAAATAATCATGCCGCTGAAACCGTTTTTCAGGAAAAAAATCAAAACGTCTTCTTTGGCAAAAGCCTTCATCAAAGAGTCCGTATAGAACGTCAACGACATGTCTTGGAAAAATCGCGTGACCAGGAAGCCACCAATCAAGGCGATCGCATTAAAGTAAAACGCCAAGCCCAAGACACTCAAAACTCCCCCAACAACACGAGGGAAAACGATAAAGCTTAAAGGGTTGATCCCCATGCTTTCTAAAGCTTCAATTTCACGATTGGCGCGCATGTTTCCGATTTCTGAGGCTACCGCCGTTCCTGAACGCGCGATCACAACAAGGGCTACAAGCAAGGGCCCTGCTTCACGCAAAATCATCACGATCAAAAAACTTCCGATCATTTGCGTTCCACCCAACAAAGTCAGATTGGACAGTGATTGCAAAATCATCACCGAGCCGACACCCAAGGCGAGCACAGAAATCAATGGCAGCGCCTGCCATCCGGTGAAATAAATTTGCGCAGAAAGAACACCGACGATTTGTCGAAAGCCTTGCGCTTTATCCAAAACGGCAGCGCGAAGAGAAAGATAGACCATCAGGAATACACGCACAGTGTATTCCACGTTTTTTGTTACAAATCTTCCTAGCGAGTCGATCTGCGCCAGTAAAGAAGTCATGGTTATCCCCTTAATTTCTCAAATACTTATCGGTATTTCGTAAAGAAAATGGGATAGACCAGAGTCGAGTTTTAGTAAGCCCAGAAAGAGTAAAAGAGCGACTTCAAGGCTTCAAAGGTGGTTTCCCAGACTGAAGACTCGTAACGACCGCCGATAATGGCGTGTTTTTGGATATAGATATTCTCTGGGAAGGTCGCCCGGAAAGTGCGATAGGAGCGATACATATGCAATCGGGATGTGACTAAAAGAATGTCCCGGCACTTCAAGGCCTCAACAATCGGAAGACTTTGTTGAGCATTTCCATAAGTGGTTTCGGAACGACGATCTAAGACCACATCATTTTCGGTGAGGTTTCCGTAAAAAGGCCATACCGGCATAATCTCTCGCAAGCGCGCATTGGAATACACTCCCGAGATCAC
The DNA here is from genome assembly GCF_001592755.1 of Bdellovibrio bacteriovorus. Lineage (NCBI taxonomy): Bacteria > Pseudomonadati > Bdellovibrionota > Bdellovibrionia > Bdellovibrionales > Pseudobdellovibrionaceae > Bdellovibrio > Bdellovibrio bacteriovorus. The sequence continues at coordinate 103,449 of NZ_LUKF01000006.1, forward strand.
TAATTTTTTTACGTTTTGATTTGCCAGAAGATCGAATCCTTCACGGACACGTCCGGCTCCCCCGGTTAACACCACGGCACAATCGGCCGTCGGTGTTTTCAACCAGGATTGCACGGTCTCGTGCTGAACGTTTTGATATTCATCATAGAAACGGTACAAGACCGTTCCTATAAAAATCAAAAGCACCCAGAACGGCCGAGACCGCAATAGAACTTTAGCGATGCGCCAAAACTTCGATTTCAACGTTCACACCTTTAGGAAGACCCGCCACAGCCACTGTCGAGCGAGCTGGAGGCGCGTCTTTAAAATATTGAGCGTAAACTTCATTCACTGTCGCAAAGTCATTCATGTTTGTGATGAAGATTGTCGTCTTTACGATGTTTGAAAAATTCATACCGCCTGCTGAAAGAACAGCTTCGATATTTCTCATCACCATCTGAGTTTGAGTTTTGATATCGCCCGTGAAAACTTCATTTGTTTTTGGATCAATTGAAATCTGTCCAGAGCAGAACAAAAAATCACCCATTTGCACGGCTTGTGAATAAGGGCCTACTGCTTTAGGTGCGTTGTCTGTGTGAATTACTTTTTTCATTTAAATCTCCTGATTAGAAGTAAAAGATAATACCTGCATTGAAGGGACCATCAGCAATTGTTCTAAAACGAACATTGTCGGCAGAGATCACACCCACGCCACCTTCAAACGTGAAAGCCAAAGAATCAAGACCGGTAAAGAAAAACTCTCCACCAAAAAGAGCATTCAATTCAAAACCAGATTCTTTTTCACCCGCCGTTTCAAAGTTCACAAGGCCCAAAGCACCGCCCATGTAGAAGTTCATATTGTCTTCTTTAAAGACCGTACGGCGTACGCCCGCATTGAAGGAAAACTTAGAGTAATCTTTTTGCGTATCAATTCCCAATCCGCCAGTGAAAGAAAGATCCGACATTGGATGATAAACAGCCGCAAGCTCTGGAAGATCCAAAGATGTGTTCTTCTTTACACCAACGCCCAAGCGATTGGTCAGCTCTTTGGCTTCAACACTTCCCGCAAACGCCACTAAGCAAAACGCCAATGCTATTTTTTTAAGCATTAATAACTCCTCTGTAAGTTTATGCCGTTTTATTAAATGCAAAAGCTTCCTCAGGGGCAAAAGGAATCTGCTTCTTACAAGAGGTGTCATTCACAAGAGTTTAAATTAAGGACTCACTGATTTTATTCAAGAAATCGGGACTAAAAGTGCCCGGCATGTTACTTTCGGCTTCCCACAACTTTTCTTTCGCAAAACGGAAGCCCACGCCCGTCTTTTTCATCGTCGTTAAAGCGGTCTTGTCGATCTTTTCGGCAAAAAGAAGAATTAAAGCCTCTTCAGGCAGTTTGTCTGAAGGCACTTGATTGGGAAAACCCTTTTCGTCGATGCGCTCATGGGTACAGACTAGGACTGTTTTGACAGCTTCTTCGACCGGAAGCTTCTTAATAAGACAACGGTTCAAAGACAAAAGAGGATGTTTTTCATAAGAGCCTTGTTGCTCCAGAGGAACCTTTTTTTCTTCCGAAAGATAATAATTTCGCGTCACAGCCTCTTCAAGGTCATAGATTCCTACATCGGTGAGTAGGCCTGAAAGAAGAACAACCATGGGATTTCCCACGCCACTTTTCAATGACATCAAAGAACCGTAAACAGCAATCCAAGGAGAGCGCCACAGCTCCCAAAAATCCCCGTCCAAGGCTTCACGAAAAATATCCCACAGATTTTCATCTGTTTTCATAATTTCAAAAAGTTCCGACGCCGTTTTTTTAATATCGGCATAGATGGCCGCTAAGTGACTTTCCGCTGGCATTTTAAAATCAAAAAGCAGACTTTCATTCAAGTACACCGACTTATAACAAAGACTTAAGAAAAGAGCCCGCGCCCGTTTTTTTAAGGCCGCCCCGGACGTGTCATAGTAAGTCGCTATGTACTGCAAATATCCATCGATATCTTTTATCTGAATATAGAGTCCCTCTGTGCGACTCAATCTTTGACTTCGTTCATCTGACAAAACCGTGTTGCTGTGAATCACCGGCAAATATCGTTGATTTAATGAAAGACGAATGAATGCCGGAAACGACATCGTCGTCATGGGAAAAAGATCGCCCGCCTGAATAGCGAAATATTGAGAACGACAGCGATACAAACAAACGTATTCAAACTTCAAAGTAGAATAAAATTCCGCCTGAGACAACGGAGTCACTCGCGGATTCTGAGTGCCCTCCAAATTCTCTCGGGAATATGAAGGCGCCATCACCGTCACAATGCACGAACGCGGAAAAACAAGCAGAACCTTATCCACGCGTTCCGAAAACGCCTTAAGACTTTCTTCTTGGCCTTGAGCTAATAAAACCAACTGCGCCTTCATCAACTCCCCAAGGGGATTTGTAAGCTCTGTGAATTTCACTTGGCGAAACGTTAGATAATGCGCAGACACGACTTGCTTAACGCGATTTAAAAGCGCTTCCGAATCATCAAGAATCAGAAGTTCTAGTTTCTGTCTAAAGAGAGAGTTACTTCGGGGCTCGGTCATGCGTCTAAGAAAAGCTTAATGTACGGACCTGGGGCTGCCAACAAAACTTTTCCTCGTTGACATTTTAAGCACCCACCGAAATCCTAAAAGCCTCTCGAGAAGAAAGGAACCCCATGAAACTGCTTTGCGCTTCATTATTCACTATTCTTTTGTCTGTAAATGCCTCAGCCGCTCTTCTAACTCCGGCAAGTGGCGGCGAAAAACTTGAAAAAGTAACGCTAGCCCCTTCTGCGACGACTCAAGTGGATGGTGAATCCGTGAGCCTCACTTCAGTGGGTGCCGGCCTTCGCGCGAAAAAAGTCGTTTTCGTCAATGTCAAAGTCTATGTTGGACAGCTTTACGTCGCGTCTTTAGAGAGTTTTAAAAAAACAGAGAGCGAAGCTCTTTCTTCTCTGAAAAATCAAAAGGCCGTTGCCATTCAATTGCATTTCCTACGTGACGTCGACGCTGAAAATGTTCAGAAGTCTTTCAAGGAAGCTTTAGCGGCTAATAAAATCAACACTCAAGAAGCTCCTGTTCAACAATTCTTAGATACCGTGGCAAAGGGCGGAGAAGCCAAAGAAGGCAAAGCTCTTAGCATCGTCGGCGCGCACCTTAAAGACGGAAGCGAAGCCATCATTTACGAAACGACAGGTGGCAACGTCACTGAAATCAAAGGCCCTGCGGGTTTTATCGAAAAAATCTTTTCGATCTGGCTTGGTAAATCTTCAGATGACGGCGTTGCTCAACTGAAGAAATCCATCCTAAAGTAATTTAAATATCCAAAAGCCGATACCCTACGCCAGCCTCCGTCACAATGACGTCTGGCGTTTTTTCTGAAATCTTCAGCTTCTTGCGCAAAGCCCCCACATACACTCGCAAGTAATGAGTGTGCTCAACAGAGTTGGGTCCCCAGACCTCATTAAGCAACATCCGGTGAGTCACCACTTTTCCTTTATAGCGCATCAATACCTTGAGAATATTAAACTCGGTGCTCGTGAGTTTCACGTGTTCCCCGTCCACCGTAACGACGTGACCGGCTAAATCCATCTTTAAGGGACCACTAGCGAACTCCGACCTTTCAGGCGTCCCCGCCGATGAGTGACGAAGAGCCACTCGCATGCGCACTAAAAGTTCGGGCAGACTGAAGGGCTTTGTAATGTAGTCATCTGCGCCGCCATCTAAGGCTGCGACCTTATCGTTATCAGAATCCTGGACCGTTAAGACAATGACAGGCAATTGGGTCCAGCCGCGAATTTCTTTTAAAACTTCAAGCCCCGTGACGTCAGGAAGACCTAAATCCAAAAGCACAATATCGGGCCGCAAAGAAGCGACCAAAGAAACGCCTTCTCGTCCCAAAGAGGCTTCGTCGACATGATAACCATTCCCTTCCAAACTGACTCGCAGGAGTTTTCGGATAGAAGCTTCATCGTCGATCACCAGTACTTTTTTCGCACCCTCTTTCATGATTCACCCATGAGATCTTGCGGCGGTTTTTCGTAAGGAAGTTTTATCAAAAACTCGGCTCCGGCAAGGGCTTCTCTATTTTGAGCATAAACTTCTCCTCCATGCGCTTCAACTAATGCTTTAACAATAGCTAACCCCAAGCCCACCCCACCAGTTGCGCTCCCAGGAACACGATAGAAAGCTTCAAATATTTTCTTTAAGTGCTGAGCCGGGATTCCGGGCCCTTCATCTTTCACTGAAAGCACAGCTCCGTTACCGCCATCTAAACTTAAAGTAATTGTTGAGCCTAAAGGAGAATAGCGAATGGCATTCGTTAAAAGATTCATCAGCACGTGTTCAATCAATCTTTCATCCACTCGTACATAGACAGGCCGTGAAAAACTCACGACAGAAATTTTATGTTGCGCAACCAGCCGTCCCATCTTCGCCGGCATACCCGAAATCAGATCATTTAAATCAATCCATTCCTTTTTCAACTGCAAAGCGCCCGAGTTTAATCGCGACATGTCCAGCAGATTTTCGACCACCTGATTCAGCCTTAAGGACGAGTCCACAATATCTTCAGCCAACTGATGGCGAAGATCTTCTTGCGCTCCAAGTTTTTTATCGGCCATGGCTGACGCGGATCCAATAATCGCCGTCAATGGCGTACGCAATTCATGAGATACCGAGTTTAAAAGAGCTTGATGCAGATTTTCTGAAGCCTCTAGCACCTTGGCTTTTTCGGCACTCTTTTGCAAACGCAGACGATCCAGTGCCATAGCAGTTTGAGCCGACACATTCTCTAGAAGATGTTGTTGATCTAAGGTCAGGCTTTCTTTTTCACGAGGATAAAATAATAACACTCCGACCGAACGTTCTTTAGCTTTTAAAGGAATCGCCAGACAACGAGACTCAGATAAAGTTTCCGTTTTCCAACCCGCATGACGGTTGTTTTCAAAGGACCACAGGGCCAACGCAAAATCCTTGTCGTCGACCTTAATGTCGTTCACGGATTTTCTTAAAAGATCCCCGTCTTCGTCCGTCAGCAAAATCTTCACTTTACCATTCACGATGCGCTCTAAACTTTGCGATGCCGCAAGACTGACATCTAAAACAGACATCGCTGAGGCGAACTCACGAACAAGTTCGTACAAAACACGAGTCCTTTTTTCTCGACTTTCGAGATCCCTATCCCGCGTGCGAATCCGGTCCGCAAGAACACCACTGAGTATGGCCACCAGAAAATAAGACAAACACATCATCACATCTTCAGGTTGCGAGATCGCAAACGTCATGGCCGGCGGGATAAAAAAGAAATTCCAAATCAACGCACTCAGAGCCGCGGCAAAAAGCACAGGCCCCAATGTAGCCATGAGGCCAATTAAAATCATACTTAACAAAAAAATAAATCCGACCGAACGGTAGCCGATAATGGGAACGGTCAATCCACTGATAAAGCTCACCCCCAATAAGGCGCAGAGCGAATACCAATAAGAAGCCAGCGAAGAATGAAAACCCGGAGGCATCCATTTTATTTTCCGCGCCGTGGAGTCTTCCTGTTGACGGATTATGTGTACATCCACATCACTGCTTTTACTGACCAACTGATCCAGCAAAGATCCATGCCCTTTAATACGACTCCACAACCCCTGCTGAGGTCGCCCCATGATGATTTGCGTAACATTACGCTCATGAGAAATCTCGCGAATACTCTCAGCGATGTTGTTGTTTTTGACTGAAACAACTTCTGCACCCAGTTCGCGAGCGAGGTTCAAATTTTTCAAAAGCATCGATTGATCTTCAGAACTTAAACGCGCTTCATTTTCAATATGTAAGGCGATCCAAGGCGCTTCCAGACTGAATGCCATACGACGAGTCGCTCGAATCAATCGTGCCGCAAACGGACTGTGACTAACGGCAACCAAAAGCCGTTCTTGCGTATTCCAGGGGCCTGGTATTTGCTGAACGATCATTTGATTTTGCAGATCCTGGTCCACTTGCTCTGCCGTATAACGCAAAGCCAGTTCACGAAGAGCGGTCAGATGAGTTTCTTTAAAAAAGTTTTCTTCGGCCCGAACTGCTCGATCCCCTTGATAAACTTTCCCTTCTTTCATGCGCTTTAAAAGACCTTGCGCCGAAATATCGATAAGTTCGATTTGATTTGCCAGATCTAAAACAGAATCAGGGATACGCTCTTGGACTTTCACTCCGGTGATTTGTTGAACCAAATCCGCGCGACTTTCTAGATGCTGCACATTCACCGTGGAATAAACATCAATGCCCGCTTCCAAAAGCTCAAGCACATCTTGATATCTTTTCGGATGACGAGAGCCAGGAGCATTCGTGTGCGCCAGTTCGTCCACCAAGACCAAACGAGGCTTGCGCATCAGGATCGCATCCAAATCCATTTCTTTTAAAAGAGTGTCTTTATAAACGACATCTTTCCGTGGAAGGATTTCAAGACCGGAAAGAAGTTCTTCCGTCTCTTTACGCCCATGAGTTTCAACAATGCCGACAACAAGATCCACACCTTGCTGAACTTGCTCTAAGGCCGCCTTCAACATCGCATAGGTTTTCCCGACACCGGGACACATCCCAAAAAAAACGCGAAAGTGCCCTCGCACTTTTTCGCCTTCTTCCTTTTTTATCCCGGCCAACAAACGATCGGGATTGGGACGATATGCTTCACTCATAATTTTTCATCCAGTGCCAGGTTTAGTTTCAGAACATTCACCCGGACTTCACCCAAAAGTCCGCCCTGACGGCCCTCAGTGTATTCCTGGATCAGCTTTTCAACCAGCACTGTTTGCTCTTGCGACAGCTTGCGTTCAGCAACAATGCGTTGAACCTGCGAGCGCGCCGCCAACAGAGAAATATGGGGATCTAAACCACTGCCGGACGTAAAGAGCATTTCAGCAACGGCTCCATGGACTTTCCGCTCGGCGATAGCACTTTTAAGGCTCTCATTGGTTGGACCCGCATTCGATGCACCTGATGCCACAGTAGCGTAGTCCCCAGCTGAAGGACGCGGCCAGAAATATTTAGGATTCACGAACTTTTGCGCGATCAGCTCTGAGCCAATAACTTGACCGTTTTTTTCAATCAAAGAACCTTCGGCTTGAACGGGAAAGAAAATCTTTCCCGCGAAAGTCACCGCGAGTGGATAAATGATTCCTAAAAGAAAAGTCATGACTACGAATATTTTAATAGAAATTAAAAATTGCTTCATAACACCCAACCCATTCCTACAATGCAAATATCTATGATTTTAATTCCGACAAAAGGGACAAGGACCCCACCAAATCCATAAATAAATAAATTTCTTTTTAGAATGATGTTGGCACCTTCAGGACGATACTTCACTCCACGTAAAGCCAAAGGAATCAGCGCAATAATAATTAAAGCATTAAAAATCACGGCACTCAGAACCGCACTTTGCGCTGAATGAAGTCGCATAATATTTAGAGCCGCAAGGGGCCCTTCTCCGTTGGCCACGTAAAGGCCCGCAAACATTGCCGGAATGATGGCAAAGTATTTGGCGATATCGTTAGCGATACTGAAGGTCGTTAACGCCCCTCGAGTCATTAAAAGCTGCTTTCCAGTTTCAACAATCTCAATCAGCTTTGTTGGATTTGAATCCAAATCGACCATATTGCCTGCTTCTCTGGCAGCTTGTGTTCCCGTATTCATAGCAACACCAACATCGGCTTGCGCCAGTGCCGGAGCATCGTTCGTCCCGTCCCCCGTCATCGCTACCAAGTGCCCACGATTTTGTTCATCGCGAATGCGTTGTAATTTCATTTCCGGCGTGGCTTGGGCAATATAGTCATCAACCCCCGCTTCGGCAGCGATGGCCGCCGCAGTTAGCGGATTATCTCCTGTGACCATCACCGTACGAATACCCATGCGTCGAAGCTCAGCAAATCTTTCGCGAATACCGCCTTTGACGATGTCCTTCAGATGAATCACCCCAAGTACTTTTTTATTTTCAACAACCACTAAAGGCGTTCCCCCTTGGCGGGCAATGGCCTCTGCGGCGTTTTTCACATCCAACGGAAAAACTCCTCCTAAAGACTCCACGTATTTTTGAATCGAGTCTCCAGCGCCTTTACGGAGTGCACGGACGCCTTCATTTGTTTTGATATCAACACCACTCATCCGAGTTTGCGCCGTGAATGGAACAAATTGCGCTTGATGAGGGTCAAGATTCTGAGCGCGCAAAGAAAATCTTTGTTTGGCTAACACCACGATCGAGCGTCCCTCGGGTGTTTCGTCACTCAGCGACGCTAATTGTGCGGCCTCAGCCAAAGCTTCCAGCTCGACACCGGCAGCCGCTTTAAATTCAAAAGCCATCCGGTTTCCCAAAGTAATGGTACCTGTTTTATCAAGCATCAAAACATCGATATCACCGGCGGCTTCAACGGCACGTCCACTTTTCGCGATCACATTTTTACGAATCAAGCGATCCATCCCGCTAATACCAATGGCACTAAATAGTCCACCGATAGTGGTCGGAATCAAACACACTAAAAGCGCTATCAACACGGGCACAGTTACAATATCTGAAAGATCTTGTCCTGCACTTTTCGCTGAATAATCTGCAAAGAATTTCAAAGTGATAACAGCTAGAACAAACACCAACGTCAGTGACACTAAAAGAATGCTTAATGCGATCTCGTTTGGAGTCTTTTGTCTTTTGGCTCCTTCCACAAGATTGATCATTCGATCTAAAAAACTATTTCCAGGATCTGCCGTAATACGAATGATGATGCGGTCACTTATTACGCGTGTACCTCCAGTGACAGCACTACGGTCTCCTCCCGCCTCTCGTACGACCGGAGCAGACTCACCCGTGATCGCGGATTCGTCGACCGTCGCAATTCCTTCAATGATTTCTCCGTCACCGGGGATGACATCACCGGCTTCACAGACAACGGTGTCTCCTTTTCGTAACGACAAAGAAGCAACATTTTCTTCGCGGCCTTGAAAGATTTTACGAGCCATCGTGTGCGAGCGCGTTTTTTTCATCGACTCGGCCTGTGCCTTCCCGCGTCCTTCCGCCAAGGCCTCTGAAAAGTTCGCGAATAAAACTGTAAACCACAACCACAATCCTAATTGCATTTCAAAGCCAAAGCTGGCACCTGATTTCATTCGGTAAAGCGTGGCGAAGCTAACTACCAAGGCGCCGATCCACGTGATGAACATCACGGGATTCTTCCATTGCGCTTCGGGATTTAGTTTCTTGAAACTATCGAAAAAAGCTTGTTTAAGTATTTTTTTATCTGAAAAAGTGGAAGCACTCATAATCACTCCTTAGCCTCTCAACATCAGCAAGTGCTCTAAAATTGGACCCAATGACAAAGCCGGAAAAAACGTCAACGCGCCGACAATCACAATGACTGCGCAAAGCAGAATCACAAATAAAAGTGAGTCCGTTCTGAATGTTCCCACAGAGGCCGGCGACATCTTTTTGCCGGCAAGATTTCCGGCGATGGCCAGCACCGGAAAAATAATCGCGAAGCGACCTACCAACATCGCAAGTGCAATAGTGATATTGTAAAACGATGTATTGACTGTCAGACTGCCAAAGGCACTTCCATTATTAGCCGCCCCAGACGTGTAGGCATAAAGAATTTCACTCAACCCATGCGGTCCCTGATGCCCCAAACCTGCAAGTCCCTGAGGCGTCGCAATCGCTAGCGCACTGAACATCAGTACCGCCACACAAGGCGCAAGGACTCCGGCCACAACCCAGATAATTTCTTTGGCTTCGATTTTTTTACCCAAGTACTCAGGTGTTCGTCCCACCATCAATCCAGAAATAAAAACGGTCAAAATCACAAAAAGCAACATGCCGTACATTCCGGCTCCCACACCGCCGAAGATGACTTCACCTAGCATCATATTGAGCATGGCAATACCACCACTGAGTGGAGACAACGAACTGTGCATGGCATTCACAGAACCGTTCGAAGCAGACGTCGTCAGAACAGACCACAAAACACTGTTCGTCACTCCAAATCGGGTTTCTTTTCCCTCCATCAACGCCGCCTCGCCAATGTAAGGGTTTGCGCTATATTCACTCCAAAGTGATAACAATAACATCACAACAAACATCGCCATCATCGCTGAAAACAACATCCATCCTTGTTTTTTTGAACCCACCATCACACCAAATGTGTAAGTGCTCGCCGCCGCAATCAGTATCAGTGAAATCATTTGCAAGAAATTGCTCCACGGAGTTGGATTTTCATAAGGATGCGCACTATTAACACCAAAGAATCCGCCACCATTCGAACCCAGCTGTTTAATCGCCACCTGAGAGGCTGCCGGCCCTTGCGGTAAAATCTGTTCAATACCTTCTAAGGTTTTCACGGGCACGTAGGCATTGAAGTTTTGCACAACTCCTTCGCTCATCAACAAGACCGCAAGTATGAATGACAATGGCAAAAGCACGTGCACCGTCGAACGAGTCAGATCCACCCAAAAGTTACCAAGACCTGTCACTTGCTTGCGGGCAATTCCGCGAGTGAGCGCTAAAAAAACCGCGAAGCCTGTCGCCGCACTCAAAAAATTCTGCACTCCCAGTCCCAACATCTGAGTCAAATAGCTCAAAGTACTTTCACCTGAGTACGCCTGCCAGTTCGTGTTCGTCATAAAGCTCACGGCGGTATTAAAAGCCAAATGCCACGACGTATTTGCGAAATCCTGTGGGTTCAGCGGAAAAACCTGCTGACTCATCATCAACAGCATCACAAAGGCCAGTCCGATAAGGTTGAAAAATAAAAGAGCGATCGAGTACTGCTTCCAGTCCATTTCGCAAGATTCGTTAATTCCACATGCTTTATAGATGAATGTTTCCAAAGGCCGTAAACCAGAGGAAAGCCATGTGCGTTCCCCTTGAAAAACCTTTGCCATATAACCACCCAGCACAGGCGTCGCCACCACGATCACCCCGAGGGTTAAAAAAACCTGAATGAAGTCTGCTATAGTAAAACCCATTGTTAATCCTCTTAGTGACTAACAATGTAGGCCTTCCCACATCAATTCCGCGTAAAGAGATCTACACCTGACATAAAGAAAAAATAAAAATCCAAAAAGACATTGATCTATTCGGAAATAAAAAAAGGCGACATTTCTGCCGCCTTTAATTCACAAATAGATTTTTCCAAGTTAACCAGAATTTCTTTCACTCACGACTTCACGAACTTCCGAAGTCGCAGGTTTTTCTGGATGAAGCACTTTGACGTTATCTACTTTCGCAATTTGCTCCACCGGTTTAGTCTCAGAGAAGTTCAACATCACAACTCCAAGAATGATCAAACTCGTCGCCAATACTTTTTGTATTGGAAGTGGTTCGTTAAACATCCAAAGCCCCACAAGCGCCATCATCGCCGTTCCCACACCCGCCCAGATTGCATAGACGATACTGATAGGTAACGACTTCAAAGCGACAGCGAGAGCCACAAAGCAGATTCCATGACAAACTATAGTAAGAATGACTGGAAGCACCTTTGTGAATCCCACGGAATATTTCATGGTGATTGTGCCCAAAACCTCAAAAACGATTGCTGCTGCCAAATACAAGTATGCATTAGCCATAAGACACCCTGTCGCATCTCGACCCTTTCCTTGTGCTATTCAATTTTGTTTTCCCGTGCTCGGGTGATTCCCCGAGAGATCTTTTTTTGATTCAGTCAAAAAAGACTTAAAAAGCGAACAGGAGAAAATTCCTGTTATTGATATATGTAGAATACCATAGCCCCTTCCAAAAAGCTCTCATGACTCGACTAAAATAATATTACTTAGAGATTTCAGTTATTTACAAAAGAGACACAAAGCCTCCTAAGGAGCCTAAATATGTTTATATCTATCAACATTTGTTTATATATTCGAATCATATTGAGACAGCAAAAAGGCATTTATAAGAACTCTAACAAGAACATGATTTTGAAATCGACTGACTTAGTTGGAGAAAAACGGATCGAACAAACCGACCAGAGGCACTCCTAGCAACCACTTGCACGGTGGAGGTAACTTCCAGCAGAAGAACCTCGGTTACTAGTAGATCTCTTAATGAGAGACACTGTTCAAATGAGAGGAAGGGAATGAGTAATTCTTCAGAACCGACAACAAACTACTTTAACGCATCAGCTTACTGCCATCGTGGCAGTAAAAGAGCCATCTGTCTTACTCCGCCAATGATCCTTTAAACGAACCGCGTACCTATTTGGCACAAAGGGAAGGCAGGTACCTCTAAAATATCAGGACGATCATTTTTGGAAACTACCCAGTGTTACTTCCATCGTGGAAGTAATTTTCGAACAAGAACAACACCGGAGTAACGCACTAGCTTACTGCCACCGTGGCAGTAAAGGAGCCATCTGTCTTACTCCACCAACAATCTTCTATAAACGAACCGGGCGTACCTGTTTAGCATCAAGAGAAGCAGGTACTTTCATTTACCAAAAGGTCTTTATAAAGAACTATCAGGAACTTTTATTTACTTCCACAGTGGAAGTGATGTGGTTTGGAGAGACAGTATTGATTATCGAAGGACTGATTTAGTAATGAAGAAACGAATTCAGCAGAAAAAAGGCGAAAAAAAACCCAGATTACTTTCGTAACCTGGGTTCAAGTAAAATAGAGCTGGCATCGTGCTACTCTCCCACACGGTCGCCCGTGCAATACCATCGCCGCAAGAGGACTTAACTTCTGAGTTCGGAATGGGATCAGGTGTGGCCCCTCTGCTATAAACACCAGCAAAGCGTTTATTAAGTCAAAGTGGAGTCGTTATAGACTCCTTTTTCGTTTCTCGCAACCTACTTCCAATCCAAATGGAG
>NZ_LUKF01000007.1 GCF_001592755.1 Bdellovibrio bacteriovorus
TCAGTGGTGCGCTCTCTCTGCGAGCGGTTCCGTCCGGAAAAGATTCAAAGACCTGCGCCGTGCACTCTATTTTTTCGGAAATTGCGAAGGCAGAGACCGGTAAAAAGAAAAATAAAACTACAGATAAAATACGCTTGAACATAAGCCCCCCTCAAAGCCTTGGGGGAAGTCTATGAAGTTTTATTTTGAATTCCAATAAAATAAGAAATTTCCTCGCAGAATATTTTTTATTTCAGATATCAGTCATTTTTATTTTGAAAGGCCCAGCTTCTGTTCCAAACGTTCAAGTCGCTTTTTTAGATCGGCATTTTCGTCTTTAAGTTCTTTGATGGCGTTGTTCTTTTTTTCGTTTTCTTCTTCTAACGAGGCAATTCGGCGGTCGTGGGCTTCTATTTTTGCCGACAAGCGCTGCAGTTGTTGTTCAGAGGCCTTACAAATCCCATACAGCTCTTTGGTAGATTCGATCAAGGGAGACACCAGCTTTGCGTAGTTCACCGATTTATACCCATTCGCATCCGTTGATACGGCCTCGGGGAATACTTTCTCTGTTTCCTGAGCGATCACACCAATATCCGCGACCTTTTCAATCGCCACGGGCGTGCTTTCGGGGATCCAATTAAAACGCACACCATTTAATTTTAGGACGTGCTCTAAAGCGCTCTCGATAGGTCGGATGTCCTTCTTAAAGCGACGATCCGAAGGAGTATTCCAAGCGGTGGCGTAGGCCGTTCCGTTCACCGTGAATAGCTGTGAAGGAGCTGCCGTACCAACGCCGACAAAGCCATCAGTACTGCGAATAAACAATCGACTTACAGCAGATGCGTTTGTTTCAAATGAGAATCCAACGCTATCGGTATACCGCAATCGCCCGTGGTAATCGACCGCCAAATTGGAACTTCCTCGAAAGTCGATGAAGGACGTGTCATCATTTCCACTGGCGATTTCAAAGCCTCCATCTTGAGAAGACGCGCGAATGTAACCGCCATTCACAGAATTCATGATGTCTAAATCGGAAGAAGGCGACGTAGTTCCTATACCGACATACCCACCACCGTTGATAGTCAATCTTGGCGCGTTACCCGTGATCAAGTGTAAAGGCACCGCACTTCCGGTACCAACAAGCATTGATGAAGACGGTTTGCCATTCCAACTACGAACAGCCACGGCATCAGCTGCGGAAACGCTTCCAAAAGAACCAGAGTGCGCTGACGAATAAGCCACGACTTCCATCGCTGCACTATCGGACTCGGCGGCGAATCCCGCGTAGGCTCCGACAGAAGTATTGGAGTTCTGCGCACGAATCGCCGTAAAACCATCAAAGGATTTTAAAACATCCAAAGGAACTGTCGGAGATGTATTTCCAATTCCAACGTATCCATTTCCATCAATGCGCATTCTTTCCGTGCGAGTCGCAGCTCCGGTGCTTGTGGTTTCAAAAGTCATTCTAGATCCACGATTTGTCGTAGATTGGTTTTCCGTGGCACTGACTTCAATCGCTGATGTCGTCGTACCTGTTCCCGAACCGTCATGTGCGCGGAAATAAAATCCACCAATGGTGTTTCCTGAAAGGACACCGGTGTTCGATGCCAACGTGCCTCGAGTCCGTGTCATCATCAAAGCCGCCCCATTATAGTCTGAATCAGAAGAGTGGAATAAGCGCTGTTGGAAAGCATCTGTTGATTGAACATCGACACTATAAGAAGGAGATGAAGCTCCGACACCTAAATAGCCTGAAGATGTCAGGTAGAGTTTCTGGTAAGTCCCACCCATCCCCAAATCCATACGACTTGTGGAATAGTCTACCGACAAGAAATTAGTGTAGCCACCGCAAGCGACCGACACACACTTTCCCATATTCATGCTTGTACCGTTGGTATAAAAACTGGTTAAGGTGCCCCCGCGATCCATAATGAATTGAGAAAACTGTCCTGTATCCCCTTTTACGACGAACGAATGATTCGTCCCTGTATAAGCCGTGCCGGAGCCGCCAGCGACGATGATACCGTCATCATAGAAGAGTTTTGTTCCAGAGGCCTGCCATTGACCTAAAGTTGAAGGTAAAGCACTTGCAGGAAGTCGACCAGAGCCATCAAGTAATAAAACTTCGTTCGCCGCCGTACCCGCCGCTTTTGTCGCCGCACTACCAAGTCCGGTGACTTGCGTATTCGCAATAGAAATACTCTGACACTCAAACTTGTCAGTGATGGAACTCCAATTCAAAGTTTGAGAAGCCGTACAGCCCGCAATATTGAAAGCACTGCCACCAGTTGAATTTGTCAGTTCACTTAACTTAACGAAGGAAGGCGCCCATTTGCCAGTGCCACCGTCCCATTTCAAAACTTGATTGGCACTGCCGCCAGTAGAAATACCTGTACCGCCATTTGCAATTGGCAGAACTCCCGTTACATCCGTCGTAAGATCCACAGTGCTCGATCCATTTGTAGCTGCCGTGATTCTTCCTTGCGCGTCGACTGAGATATTTGCTTTCGTATAAGATCCCGGAGTCACCGCCGTGTTTGCCAGTGAAATTGTCCCTGTAGAAGTGATAGGACCACCACTAAGACCGGTGCCCGTTGCAATGTTCGTAACAGTACCGCTGGAAGAAGTATCGGTATCATTCGCACATTCCCAGCGAGAGTTGGCTGCGATCCACTTTAAAACTTGGCCATCACTACAAGCCACATTATTGGGTTTATAAGTTAAGTATTTTGTAGCAACACTTTGAATATCACCGAAATCCAGTGTCACTGCTCCCGTTTTGGTCGCAACTGAAGTTACTGGAAAAGCGATGTTCGCATTGCCTGCCGTGGTCAATCTTCCTTGAGCATCGACAGTGAAAGTGCCTACCTGGGTTGTTGAACCGTAAGCTCCCGCAGTCACCGCGGTGTTGGCTAAGGAAATTGTTCCGGTTGAAGTAATGGGACCACCGCTTAAACCCGTTCCCGTTGCGATGTTAGTGACAGTCCCGCCAGCATTAGAATCATTGGCCGGAGCCCACTTGGTTCCGTCGTATTTAAGAACCTGCCCTGAAGTAAGACCCGTAGTATCGACATCGACACCTTTAATTTTATTCACGACGACAGCACCGATAGTTCCGCTGACATCACCCGCAACGGAAACATTGATGGCTTGACATTGAAATGCGCCCGCAACGGAATTCCAGTAAGGAGTTTGATGGGCTCCACAATTAGCACTGCCCACAGCTGAGTTAAACGCTGACGTCGTTTGATAGTTGCTTAAAGTCGAAGAAAGATTTGTGACATCGGAAATCGCGATACTTGCCGGAGCCCAATTGGTTCCAGAATATTTAAAAAACTGCCCCGATGTAGGAACTGTCGTTGCCACCACGACACCTTGTAACTTGCTCACTGTCGGATCGGGATATGTACCGCCCAAATCTCCACCGGCATTTCCTGTGGGGGTGCGAGCATCCGTAAAACGTGAATCATTTCCTGCCGCCACGGTATTTGCAGCGGTTCCCACATTCACCGTGATTTGTGGGGTGGAGTTTCCGTTCGTTACGGTCGCGTAGGCGTTTCCTGATGTGACGTTCGTGACTGTGCCACCGCTAGCACCGGTCACCGGCGCACATGAAAAAGAAGTTCCATCGAAAGTAAGAAAGTTATTCGCCGGACAACTGGTGACCGTATTTTTTAATACGAAATCATTGGCTTGGTAAGTTCCTAACTTTTCCGCTGCGGCAGAGTAAGCCGCATAGGGAACAGTACGAATGGTATTGTCTGGTGAAATTGTTTTCCAGCCCGAGCCATCGTGAAAACGCACGCGCAATCTTCTTTGATCTCCCGAAGCGGCATTGTAAGTCGACCCACCATCGCAAGCGAATGAAGCCGAGTTATTGAAAGAATCTAAAAGTTTAAAAGTCGCAGAGACAGGGTGGCTTTGAGTTCCCCCACCAATGGGCACATCAAACACCCCACCTGAATTGGTCATGTCGATGTGATCGATTTGTTCACGATAGATAATGCATTGACCATTAGGACTTGTGATTTCAAATTGAAAACTGACGTTATTAAATTCGAGCGGCGATCCGTCGGCCTTTAGAATACGACCTTGATAAGTTAATTGAGGCGGTGAAGCCTGCGCAGCGAGCGCAAGAAAATTCATGATCAACAGTAACGTGCCGGAGACTATGTTTCTCATATATCACTTATCGGCGTTTTAAGCGCTCGCCGAGAGATTGTTGTTAAAAGTTAATAAAGATATGTGTTCCGTACGGTCTCATCCTGAGACGCTTCTCCAAGAACACGTCGGGTTTTATCAAGGGAAGTCAGGAGTAATTCGAATACCCATCATAGCTCTGGAACAGTGCAGATGATGTATGAGTTCCTATTTCTGAGTGTCCATCTTATCAAGGCGCTGTTCGATCTTTTCTAAGCGATCTTTTAAAGCTTCGTTCTCTTTCTTCAAAGTCTCAATCTGTGCGCTTTGATCAAGATAAAGTTTATGCAGTTCCTTCACCGCTTCTACCAAGGGTGCTACTAAGTTTTGATAGGCCACACTCAGGTATCCTGATTTCGTCGTGCGCACGGCTTCTGGAAATACTTTTTCTACGTCTTGCGCGATAAGACCCATTTGCTTTTCTGAATCACGAGCGCGGTCTTTCCAGTAGTAAGTCACTCCATTAAGCTGATTGATCTTTGCTAGACTTGCCGGGATTCTTTCGATGTTTTCTTTTAAACGGATATCTGAGTTTTGCGTTAGTGTTCCCGCCATCACGCCATTACCGCTTGAAGTAAAGTAAGTGTTTTGGACACCGTTGGTACCCAAAGCCAGCGTGGCTTCGACGTACGCATCCCACGTCCAAAGACCGCCGCCCCATCCTGTTGGTGGAGAAGTTAAATTGATCGGATGCAACTTTAAAAAGGGAGAAGTGCCTGAGTTCAACGCCACCCATTCTCCACCCACCATATTGTTCACGCGGAAAATGAGAGCATTGATAAGACCGGTTCCCACGTTGGATCTAAATCCCATGGCTGCTCTTTCCATATCTGTTCCGGTTCCTTGAGCAGAAAGGAAAGAGTTATTAACACCATCACGGGCCATTTGAATTCGCGCGCCCGTACTTAAAAGACTTGAGAGAGTTACATCACCCGTCATACGGGAAATCTGGAATGGAGTATCGATATAAGCTCCGGCATCGTTCGCGCGATTGATATAGAAGTCGGAACCTAAGTTACTGCCGCCCTCAGAGGCACTGCTAATACCCATGTGCCAGCGACGCGCGCCTGATGTTGTGAAGTTTAAATATCCAAAGGTTCCGTTCGGTCTATGAATCATCAGGGCTTCGCCACCCGAGTTCTCGATTGTCGCTGTACCACCGCTGACGTGAAGTTTTGCTCCAGGTGAAGCCGTGCCGATACCGACGTTACCTCCGGAAAGAATTGTCATACGAGTCGAACCACTTGTCTCAAAACCCAGCGCGTAGGCATCGTTGGTTCCGATAGTGGCCGCGGCGCCGAAGGAATTTCCACCATTTAAAATCACACTGCTATTTACGAACGAAGTACATGTCATCAATCCCGTTGCATCAAAGGTCACCATCTGACCGTTGGCGCAGTTAAATGCAATCACAGCTGTGCCGGTGCCATTAGAAGCTAGAAGTCTATTCGCCGTTAATGAAGTCGATCCCGTACCACCTTTAGAAACAGGAACCGTTGATGGGAAGTTCACGGGATCCGCACTGATCGTACCCGAAGTGACAGAAAGTCCGGCACCCACTTGCACGGCCCCTTTGGTCGTCGTTGTTGCATCACTGATTGAAATTGCCGGAGTTGTTGAACCTGATGAAACAACAATCGGCGCTGTTCCCGTCACATTCGTCACAGTTCCATTTGTAGGTGTAATCCACTGCAAGCCAGAAGCTTGAGCAGAATTAGCGGAAAGTACTTGGCCATTTGTTCCTACAGGCAGACGAACATCATTTGTTCCATCGTTGACGATCAAATCACCTTTCGTCGTCGTGGGCGATAAAGCATTAAATGCTGCCGTCGCTGTCGTTTGTCCCGTACCACCGTTAGCGATCGGAAGAGTTCCCGTCACTTCAGTTCCAAGATTTACAGCGGCACCATTGCTCGCCGCCGTTAGACGACCTTGAGCATCGACTGTGATATTCGCGCGAGTGTAAGAACCTGCGGTTACCGCCGTGTTCGCAAGAGAGATTGTGCCCGTAGATGTAATCGGTCCACCGCTAAGTCCGGTTCCCGTAGCAATATTGGTGACGGTTCCACCTGAAGATGTGTCGACATCATTCGCACATTCCCAACGCAAGTTCGCGTTAACCCATTTTAAAGTCTGTCCGTCAGAACAAGCCACATTGTTCGGGCGATAAGTTAAATATTTAGAAGCGGCACTATTGATATCGCCATAATCTAAAGTGACTGCTCCCGTTTTAGTCGCGACACTCGTCACTGGAAAAGCGATGGCAGAATTTGAAGCTGCTGTTAAACGACCTTGAGCATCCACGGTGAACGTAGGCACTTGAGTCGTCGAACCATAAGCCCCCGCCGTAACAGATGTGTTCGCCAAAGAAATCGTTCCGGTCGAAGTAATCGGCCCTCCACTGAGGCCCGTTCCGGTTGCGATATTCGTGACAGTACCGCCGGCATTGCTATCAGACGCTGGCGCCCATTTTGTGCCGTCATATTTTAGAACTTGTCCTGAAGTCAGTCCCGTCGTATCGACAGTGACACCTTTGATTTTATTAACGACCACGGCTCCGATAGTCCCACTGACGTCTCCAGCGACAGAGACGTTGATCGACTGACACTGGAAAGATCCTGAAACTGAATTCCAATAAGGAGTTTGGTGAGCGGCACAATTCGCGCTTCCTACCGCCGTATTAAATGCGGAAGTAGTCAGATAGTTTCCTAACGTCATATTTAGGTTGGCAACGTCCGACATTGCAATCGCGGATGACAACCACTGAGCTCCGTCGAATTTTAAGAAATGTCCCGAAGTAGGAGCCACTGAAGAAACAGCAACATTTTGAATTTTAGCTACAGAAGGATTCGGATAAATTCCGCTTAAATCTCCACCCGCTGAACCCGTAGGAATTCTGGCGTCGTTTAAGCGCGCATCATTCCCTGCGGCAACAGTTCCCGCAGTGGTTCCTACAGAGATTCCTATAACAGGAATCGATGCCGTGCCTGATTTTGTAAGTGGAGCCGTGACGTTGACGTCTGAAACCATACCAGCTCCACCCGCATCATTTTGACAGGTAAAGCTTGTTCCATCAAAAGTCAGATACTGACCTGGAGAACAAGAAGCGACGCTGTTTTTTAAAAGAAAATCGCTGGCAAGTTTATCACCCAATTTTTCTGCCGAATGAGCAAACGCTGAAAAAGGCACAGTACGAATTTCATTCGGTGGATCGATGACTTTCCAACCCGTTCCATCATGAAATTGCACTTTCAGCAGACGCCCGTCGCCTGATAAGGGCGCATATGTCGCGCCACCCGCACAGTTTTGCGTTTCTGAATTATTGAAAGCATCTAGAAGAGAAAACAAAGGATCCGTGGGGAACAACTTCGTGCCGCTTCCAATCGGAACGTCGAAGACACCTTTAGAGCTTTGCATGTTGATACCGTCTTTTTGTTCACGGTAAATCACACAAGTGCCATTGGGATTAGTAATTTCAAAAAGAAAGCTGACGTTCCCGTATTCTAAGGCGGTTCCATCAGACTTCACGATACGACCTTGATAAGTGAAATACTTAGGCGCAGCTATCGCAAAGCAATTCCAAAGAAGTACCAAAATGAGAAGATACGTGCCGGAGAAACTCATATTTGATCTATCGGAAGAGTTCGGAGAAATTTAGAGCATTTTTTAACTGAATCTTGATCAGCTTCGATTTAAATCGCTTTTGAAGCAAGTGTGTAGATCTCTTAATATTTTTAAGAGTGAGCCTCGACTTCGATAACCAAAATTAAAAGGTAAATTCGGATCGAAACTCATAAGTATACAAACAAAAAAAGCCCCGTCTTTCGACGAGGCTTCATAACTTTGAATCAATGATTCAGAAGATTAGTGCTTACCTTTTTTTGATTTTTTAGGTGCTGCTTCTTCTGCCTCAACCGGCTCTGTACCTTCGTGGTCTTCGCCGTTATTGCCATTAGCATCAACCAACAATTTACCAATACCATTCGCTGCCAAGATTTTCGCGCGAAGTTCAGTCATGTACTCTGGATGTTCTTTCAAGAATGTTTTTGCAGCATCACGGCCTTGACCCATGCGCTCACCATTCATAGAGAACCAGGCACCTGATTTTTCAACCAAGTTTGCAGTTACCGCTAGATCTAGCAAGTCCCCTTCTTCAGAAATACCTTCACCGTACATCAAGTCGAATTCAACTTTTGTGAACGGAGGAGCCATTTTGTTCTTCACAACTTTCACCGCCGTACGGTTTCCAGTCACGTCTTCACCGTTTTTGATCGCGCCCACACGGCGTACATCCAAACGAACTGAAGAATAGAATTTCAATGCGTTACCACCTGTTGTTGTTTCAGGGTTACCGAACATAACACCGATCTTCATACGGATTTGGTTGATGAAGATAACCAGTGTGTTGGAACGATTGATAGCCGCTGTCAACTTACGAAGAGCTTGAGACATCAAACGAGCTTGAAGACCTACGTGAGAATCACCCATCTCACCTTCGATCTCTGCACGAGGAACCAACGCCGCTACGGAGTCGACAACCAATACGTCGATCGCGCCAGAGCGAACTAGAGTCTCTGTGATTTCCAAAGCTTGTTCACCCGTGTCTGGTTGAGAGATCAAAAGATCTTCTGTGTTTACACCCAATTTACGAGCGTAGTTAACGTCCAACGCGTGCTCCGCATCGACGAAAGCGACAACGCCGCCTTTTTTCTGAGCTTGAGCGATCACAGACAAGCAAAGAGTTGTTTTACCAGAAGACTCTGGACCGTAGATTTCTACGATACGACCTTTTGGAAGACCACCGATACCCAAAGCGATATCCAAGCTCAAAGCACCTGTGCTGATCGCTTCAACATCTTTCACTAGAGTTTCGTTTGCGCCCAAGCGCATGATCGAACCTTTACCGAATTGCTTTTCAATAGCAGAAACTGCTAGCTCCAAAGCTTTAGATTTTTCGCCGTTTACTTTGCCGTCTACAGAAGCGTTTGCCATCTGTTGTTCCTCTCTCGTAGCACTTGCTACGACTCTTTAATGTTAAATGTTCTGGCCGAGGCCGTTTTATTGTCGAGATTTCAAAGAAGCGTCCAGCGCTTCACACAGCCAATTCACTGAATAGTCGACCGATGCATGCTGGATGGCTTTGCGATCTCCCGAAAACAACAGTCTTCGTGAATCTTCAAAGGCCGGTCCAGCAATAGCAATGCAGACAGTTCCTACTGGCTTCGTGGTTGTTCCACCACTCGGACCAGCAATACCTGTGATCGCCACAGACCAATCAGTTTTAAGCTGTCGACGCACTCCGTGCGCCATTTGACGAGCGACCGCTTCGCTCACCGCACCCTCTTGCATGAGAGTGTCTCGACGGACCCCCAGAAGATCCTCCTTCGCCTCGTTAGAGTAAGAAACCACAGAGCCTAAAAAGATGTCGGATATGCCAGGCTGCTCTGTTAAAAAAGCCGAAAGTGCACCTCCAGTACAACTTTCCGCAAAACCCACTGTGAGTTTTTGGTCGCGAAGGGATCGAATGAGTTCTTGAAGCTTTTCAGAATTCAGTGACATTGTTATGGCACCAAAACCTGAGAGCCCAACCAGTTGGTTTGAGTGTAGAGAACTTGCATGATGAGACTCGCAATTATCCCCGCGGCCACATCGTCCACCATCACTCCAAGACCTCCTTGGATCTTCTTATCTAAATATCCTATGAATAAAGGCTTTGTAATGTCCAGCAATCTAAACAGTGCAAAACCGATTAAAATGGCCTGCCATGTCAAAGGCAGCCAGACCATGGTGATCAAAAAACCTAAAACCTCATCAATTACGATCTCTTTGTGATCGTGCCCGCCCTTGTCCTGCTCATAAACTTCGCAGGCAGCAATTCCGACTGGGAGCAGCAAAACAATTGCCGCCATATAGACCAGCGGCCCCGTTTTCCAGAGCAAAATCACCAAGGGAATCGTCGCTAAAGTCGCGACCGTTCCAGGTCCTTTCGGAAAACGTCCAACACCAAAGAGAATCGCCAGCTGTTTTAAGAATGTGCGCATAAGTTGAAGAACTACGCTGTCCCATTTTTTATTGCAAAGCAAAATGAACGGCGTCACGGGAATGCAGAAGAAACTCTTATACCTTCGATCAAAATTAGCGATTCGACTTTGCTTCAGAACTGCCGCATGTTCTTAAAGCGGAGGCAAGCCATGTTGAAATGGATGATGATTATAGCCACTCTAGTCTACATAGCGGACACGTTGGTCGCCGCCGTTTAGTTATTTTTAAATTCCCATCACAGCTCGCACGGCGTTCGTATTTTTTTGGAAGACTCCTACGAACTCGGATCAGATGGACCCACGTTGAATAAGGGAAAGTTCAGCAGCTTGTGATGGGAAATATTTTAAGAAGTCTTATCGACCCTCTTACAAATCTTCGTAATAAGTCAGATCTTCCGGATAAACATAGCGAGCGACGATACCTCGGAAGGCACCCTCTATTTGCATGTCTTTGATAATCTTGCGGATCTCTTGAAACTCTGTCGGTGTTACACGACGTTTTGAAACGTAAATTCCAATTTCAATTTTGTTTTTAGGATCGCGCACGAAAGAGACCTTGTTGTGCATGTCTTTGATATCCACGAAGTACTTGTTGAACACCGCCGACGAAAACATCGCTTGCGCACGACCATCTTTTAAAAAGTCATAAAGATGTTCCGGTCGAGGACTGCGAATCACGCGACGTTGTTTTTCAAGATTTTCAGATTCAGAAGGGTGATAAAAGAATCGTCCCCCCGTTTGATCAGCAAACTTGATACGCGGGTCTTTCAAATAATCTTGAATGCTTTTTTTGGGATCATAAATCGAATTGCTGACAACCAAAAGACGGGCCGCTTTGTACAAAGGAATGAAACGGCCCGACTTAGACCACTGCTCATCCGAGGTTCCGAATGCGAAGATGTCCGTACGTGCGCTTTTTAAATCTTCAAAAGCACGAGGCAACTCCACCGGATTCAAAGTCATTGTGCAACCCATGCGGTTTTCAATCGCTTTAATCAAATCAAAAGAAAGACCCTTGCCGCCCTTCTGTACATCCGGCACGAAATTGGGTGCCTGGTAGTTGACAGTGACTTTGTAGCGGCGTTCACAGATCTTTGTTTCAGCCTGTGCAAGCTGACAAAGTGTTACGCAAAATGCAATCAAGATTAAGTGTTTCACGATTAACATCTTAGCAGGATGTTAACAAAGAAACGCCTTACAAAGCAGTTAGAAAAATAAACAAATTTGAGACACTTTCCCTATGGAAGCTCCTGGGCCCACGCATCGGGAATACTGATTTTTGCATCTTCTTCCCAAAACTCATAAGGCGATTTCTCGCCAGAGTGGACTTTATCTCTTTCACGGGTAACTAATTCGGCCCTCATAATTTCCCCATGGGTGTTCATCGCGATTTCGGTGAACTCGACCCGGCGGATGCGTTTAAATGGGGACAATCGTGTACGCGCAAAATTCATAATGTCCAAGGCAAGATCTTTCGTGGGCTCGACGCCTTTGATAAGCGCCACTAAAGCCTTAGGAACGCAATCCCGTATTGGATCAGGGCTTGGAATCACGACAGCCTCGCGAATCGCTGGGAACTCTCGAAGAACATGCTCTAGTTCATAAGGGCTGATGCGATAGTCAGAAGATTTAAAGAGTCCATCAATACGCTCAGAGAACGAATAGTTGTTGGCATCGTCATGATAAGCTAAATCGCCTGTGTGGAAGTAACCACTGTCCCCGCCAGCACCCGAGGCAAGACCTACCGGATGGTTTTCTAAACTGATGCAGACTTCGCCCGCATCGCCCGCGTTTTTCTTGTCGTCTAATAGAGCGATTTTAAATCCTGGCAAAGGTTTTCCCATAGTGCCGAAAGCACCTTTTTCTTCGGGCGGGATGCCGATGATTGTCGGCGTTTCTGTTTGACCATAACCATCGCGAACAAAGAGCTTCCAAGCCTTGTAGACTTTCGAAATCACTTCCGCACTGAGCGCTTCGCCGGTACTTACCGCTTCGCGAAGTTGAACTTTGTGCGAGGCCATATCTTCATGCATCAGCAAGCGCCAAACGGTCGGCGGAGCACAGAACGTCGTGATCGGATATTCAGACAGCGCATCTAAAACTGTCTTGGCGTTAAAACGCTCTTGTTTGTAAATAAAGATAGTGGCTTCGGCATTCCATGGAGCGATAAAGTTGTTCCAGTCATGCATCGCCCAACCCGTCGAGTTCACTCCAAAGTGAACGTCCCCGGGACGCAGACCAATCCAATACATTGTCGACAGATGCCCGATCGGAAATCCGCCGTAACTATGTTCGACGATACGAGGTTTTACGGTGTTCGAAGAGGTGAAATATCTGAAGAGCGGGTCATGCACTTTCGTGCGACTTTCCTCTTCAAAATCCGCGCTTTCTTTTCTATATTCTGCAAAAGGTCTCCATCCTTCGGCCTCGCCGTCGACGATGAGTGAAAGAATGCTTGTGCCTTTGACAGAAAACTTATCGACATGTTTTTTTGTGGTCGCGATCACTTTAATCTGTTCGCGGTTCAATCGGTCGGAAAGCTCTTGTTGAGAGAGCAACGGATTATTAGGCACAAGGACTGCGCCCACTTTCATGGCTCCCAACATGAGTTCCCATAAAGCCACGTCGTTTTCGATTAGCAAAAAGATCGAGTCGCCCTTTTGCACGCCATGGTGACATAAATAATTAGCGACTTGGTTAGAGCGTTGTGAAAGCTCACCAAAGCTGTATTTATGCTCTTCACCGTTTTCGCTGACAATCCAAAGAGCCGTCTTGTCATTGCCTTCGGCCATGGGGTCAAAGTAATCAAGGGCCCAATTGAATTCTTCAAGGCGCGGCCACTCAAAATGCGCGTAGGCGTAGTCATAGTCAGAACGGTGCAAAATTAAAAAATCCCTCGCCTGTTCGAATTCGCTGCGGAAACTCATAGGACCTCCCAGTGCGACTCTTCAAATTTATCATTGTTTCCACAGGACTCCGACGTGTGTTTTTACATTAGACTGTGCAAAATCATAGCAGCATGGTATGAAGCTATATGGGTTTATTTCGCACGCTTGCCAGCTCTTTTATCCTTCTCATTTTCATCTATGTATCCCATCAATTGACTCGCTTCACAGATTTCACATGGATCGGAACAACGGCGGTCATCATTCTACTGGCGTTCCTGTTCGCTTTGGTGATCGGGACTTTTCTTTTCTTTTGGAAAGAAAAAAACTTAGACCATCGCCCTTGGCGAGATCGTCTTTTGGATGGTTCTTTGACGGTCATGGCATACATTAACTTCCTTGTGAGTTTAG
Organism: Bdellovibrio bacteriovorus; assembly: GCF_001592755.1. Classification (NCBI taxonomy): domain Bacteria; kingdom Pseudomonadati; phylum Bdellovibrionota; class Bdellovibrionia; order Bdellovibrionales; family Pseudobdellovibrionaceae; genus Bdellovibrio; species Bdellovibrio bacteriovorus. The sequence continues at coordinate 13,517 of NZ_LUKF01000007.1, forward strand.
TCATATTGCGAGACGTTTTTGCCTTCGTCGAAAAATGGGTGATGCCTTCTCAGTTTGGAAATCTCTACAGCTCCCAAGCGACATTTGCGATGCTGGGCCTACCACTAGTGTTTTTGATTTTCGGTAATGCCGTAATTCAAGTAGGCCCACGTCTAAAAAAGGTCCCGGTCTTTTTTAAAAACCTACCAAAAGAATTAGAAGGTCTGCGCCTCTTACACATCACAGACCTTCACATCAGCCCCAGTCTTTCCCCTTCTTTTGTGAAGAAGCTGGTGGCACAAACTCTGCGTTTGCAACCTGACGTCATTGTATTCACCGGCGACATCCTGGACAGCTTCGTGGAAAAGCACGAAGAAGAATTTAAAATGCTGGCGGAGTTAAAAGCCCCGCACGGCATCTACTACGTTCCCGGAAATCACGAGTACTACTGGAATCCACAAAAAGGACTTCAGGCTTTTCGCGATATCGGGTTTCATGTGCTGATAAATCAGGTTCAAAACATTGCATTCGGCCCCGCGACCTTGCAAATGGCCGGCATCCCCGACCCGGCCGCTTTACATTTTCGTGAAGAGGGCCCGGATCTGGCGCGCGTGCAAAAGCAGTTCACAGAGAATAGCTTCAAAGTGCTGTTATCACATCAGCCGTCCCTGGCTGCCAAGGTCCAGACCTTAGGCGTCGACTTGCAGCTTTCTGGTCACACTCATGGCGGGCAGTTCTTTCCTTGGAACTGGTTGATTGTCTTTTTCGAACGCTATGCCAAGGGCTTATACCGCATTGGAAATATGCAGCTCTATGTCAATCAAGGAACAGGTTATTGGGGCCCGCGACTTCGTCTGGGAACATATTGTGAGCTGACCGAAATTGTTCTTCGCAAGGAGCCCAAAACAGAGTAATAATCTCTGTCATGTCTCGAGAGAAAGACCCCCAAAAAACCCGTCTGGCAGCGAAAAAGAAAGTCATGGACTTGATCGCCCGCCGAGACCATTCCGAAAAAGAGTTACGCACAAAATTGCGCGAAAGATTTTCGGATGAGGAGTCTTTGGGGGAAATCATTGATGAAGCAATCGACTTCGCCAAAGACCAGAACTGGATTGGCGACCCGACGGACCTAGCTCAGCGCATGGCCGATATGCTTCATCGTCGCAACAAAGGCATTCACTACATCAATAACTACCTTCGTGAAAAAGGTTTGCCTTCTGTTTCTACCGACCGAGACTTGGAGCTTGAAAAGGCTCTTTCGATTGTAAAAACTAAGTATGATGAAGATTATGAATTCTCGCGCGAAGAAAAGGCCCGTGTTGGTCGCTTCTTGGCATCGCGAGGATTTGATTCCGAGACCGTAAGAAAGGTTATTTATGAAAAGCTCTGAGATCCGCAACGCCTTTGTCGAATACTTCAAAAAGAAGGGTCACACTCATGTAGGTTCTTCTTCTTTGATTCCAGAAAATGATCCGACATTGCTTTTCGCGAACGCCGGGATGAACCAATTTAAAAATACATTCCTGGGTTTGGAAAAACGCGATTACTCTCGCGCGGTCACTGTGCAAAAATGCGTGCGCGCCGGTGGTAAACACAATGACTTAGAAAACGTTGGCTTCACGGCCCGTCACCACACGTTCTTTGAAATGTTGGGGAACTTTTCTTTCGGCGATTACTTCAAAAAAGACGCGATTCACTTTGCTTGGGAATTTCTGACTAAGGAATTGAACATCCCTAAAGAGAAGCTTTACGTCACCGTTCATATCTCTGACGATGAAGCGGCTGAGATATGGCACACGCAAGAAGGCATTCCGAAGGATCGCATCTTCCGTTTTGATGCCGATAACTTTTGGAAAATGGGCGACACGGGTCCTTGCGGTCCTTGTACAGAGATCTTTTACGATCACGGCCCGAAAGCAGGAACTATCTCTGATCCGTTTAAAGGGATCGCGGCTGGTGAAGATCGCTTCGTTGAAATCTGGAATCTGGTTTTCATGCAGTACTTCGAAAATCCTCCAGGCACTTTGACTCCGCTGCCAAAACCTTCTGTGGATACAGGTTCGGGTCTTGAGCGTGTCGTGGCGGCTATGCAAGGTAAATTCAACAACTACGATACCGATCTTTTCATGCCAATGATTGAGCGCGCTTGCAAAATCGGAAAGATTGAATACATCACCGACAAAGAAGTTTTAGCAAAAGACAAACACGCGGCAGAGATCACTTCTGCTTTGCGCGTTCTTGCGGATCACTGTCGCTCGACGTCTTTCTTGATTGCAGATGGCGCTCTTCCTTCCAACGAAGGACGTGGTTACGTTCTTCGTCGTATCATGAGACGTGCGATTCGTTACGGACGAAAACTTTCTGCCGATCAATCTTTCTTACCAGCGATGGCAGAAGCCTTGATTGAAAGCATGGGCTCTGTCTACCCAGAATTGAATGCGCGTCGTGATCATATCTTAAATACGATTCGTGACGAAGAAGACCGCTTCATCAGCACTTTGGACAACGGCACAAACATCTTGATGGATGAAATCGCGAAAGCCAAAGCCAAAGGTGCAAAAGAACTTACTGGCGAAGTTGTTTTCAGAATGTATGACACTTACGGATTCCCGGCCGACTTGACTCGCGTGATTGCCAATGAGCAAGGCATCGAAGTGAACGAAGCCGCATTTGAAAAAGAAATGGAAGCCAACCGCGCAAAATCCAAAGCATCCTGGAAAGGGAAAGCTTTAGGCGCGGACGAACAACACTTGATCAAATTCGCGAAAGACTACGTAGCAACCGGAAAAACTGTGAAGTTTACGGGCTACGGCGACTTCGCGGGTGGCGGTCGTATTACAGCGCTTTCCAACGGCCAAGAAGTCGTAACTTCATTAAAAGAAGGCGACCACGGTGTGATCATCACCGACGAAACTTCATTCTATGGTGAAGGCGGCGGTCAAGTAGGTGATATCGGTTACATCATGGATAAGAACGGATCGCGCGCTAAAGTTGTGAACACAACAAAGACGGACGATATCGTTCTTCACCACGTTGAAGTCGAACACGGTGAATTTAAAGTCGGCCAAGAAGTAGACACGATTGTAAATCCATTTGAACGTCGCAACACAATGAGCAATCACTCGGCGACACACTTGTTGCACTCCGCTTTACGTAAAGTTTTGGGTGCGCACGTGACTCAAGCGGGTTCTTTAGTGGACTCGCAAAAAACTCGCTTCGACTTCACTCACAATAAGCCTTTGTCTTCCGAAGAAATTCGTCAAATCGAAGAGCTTGTGAATGAGCAGATCGCTATGGGTAACGAAGTGAAAGTCGAAGTGATGTCACCGAAAGAAGCTCAAGCGAAAGGTGCGATGGCTTTGTTCGGCGAAAAATACGGCGACAAAGTGCGCGTCCTAACTATGGGTGATTTCTCTTGCGAGCTTTGTGGTGGAACTCATGTGAAGAACACTTCACAAATTCGCTTGTTTAAGATCATTTCTGAAGCAGGCGTGAGCGCCGGCGTCCGTCGCGTGGAAGCTATCACTGGTGACGGTGCCGTTCGCTATGCGATGAATGCGGTTTCACACTTAGATGAGGCTCTGTCTGCGGCGGGTTTCCAAAAAAGCCCTCATTACTTGAAACATCTTGAAGCCACTGGCGAAACGGCAACTCTTGCCAATCGCGTAGAGGCTTTAAAAGAGCAAATCAAGCAGATGGAAAAAGAGATGAAGAAGTTGCAAGGCGGACAAGTGAATGTCGATGATCTTGCAGCTAAAGCTTTGACGTTCAAAACTAAAGCGGGTGCTTCTGCAAAACTAGTTCTTGCGGATCTAGCTTTGGATGACCGTCAGGTCCTTGCTGAAGTCACAGACCATTTGAAAAACAAAATTCAAAGCGGCGTTGTTGTCGTGGTAGGACAAGGTGAAGGCTCGAACCCCATCATCGTCAGCGTATCTAAAGAAATTTCCGGCGAAACCAAAGCGGGTGATCTTCTTAAAGAAGTCGCGGGCATCATGGGTGGAAAAGGCGGCGGTCGCCCTGACTTCGCCCAAGGCGCAGCTCCAAACAGAGCCAGCCTTCCTCAGGCCTTCGACAAAGTAAAATCCCTGTTGGGAGTATAACGAATCCTTAATATTGGGGCCCCACTCGGGGTCCTAATTTCTCTCTCTATTAGCCAAATGAATTCATAATGAATTCACGACGGGAAATAAATTCAACTGAGTGGATCTTAGAATCCATTTCTAGTAAGGTGCGCCTTTCGAATGCTCTCACTAGGATAGGAACTTCCCGTGAAACTGCTTTCTCGAGTCGCCTTGGCTTTCATTTTTATCGTTCCTGTATTTGTCTGTGCCGATATCTTTGGTCGTGATGATCGTAAAGATATCTTGCAAGTCCTTGCGAAGAATTCGCTCGCGCGTTCTGTCGCTGTCGGCGTCTTAAACAGCCTATGGACCGATCTTGGCAATGGTCACTCTTCTTTAGATATTAATAAAATGAGCGATTTCATGTGCCGGGATGAACGCTTCGCTAATCAAACAAGCATCGCTTACGCTTGCTCGGGCTTTTTAGTTGCTCCAGATCTTCTGATCACGGCCGGCCACTGTGCCGTGACCTTTGGTGAAATCCGCGACGTTACTGATCAATATTGTGAAGTCTATACTTGGATGTTTGACTACGATTCAAAAATGAATCCCTCAAAGATCGCCAACGACAAGATCTTTAAGTGCAAAGAAATCATCTATGCAACGGTGAGTGAGAAGGGCGAAAACCATGACTTTGCCCTAATTCGCTTGGATCGCCCGACCGTCAACAGAATGCCTTTTAAAATATCAGACAAATCAGTGCAGATGAACGAACCCGTGACGATGTTGGGTTTTCCAATGGGACTTCCACTGAAGTACACTGACAATGCAAAAGTATTTCTACCGCAATATCGCAGTCGATCTTTTTTGACGGACTTAGATGCCTTTTCCGGGAATAGCGGTAGCCCCGTCTTTAATGCAAAAAATGAGATCGTGGGTGTTCTTATTGGCGGAAATCCTGGTATTTCCACCTATGCTGATCCCGTTCAAGGATGCGAAAGATATAATAGTTGTGATTCTAAAGGTGCTAACTGCAAAAGCCTGGCACCAAGCTATCCCCTTCAGGGATTTCCGAACACCTTTTCTGAAGTGCAGAGTCTTCTGTTTTATAAAGATATTATCAATAAAAGTATGAGTTCAAAATAGTCTACAAATAAAAACAGCTTCCTACTGGGAAGCTGTTTTTTGATCGCATCAGTTTGCGGGAATTTCATCACTATTCGCAGTTCATCTCATTCCAATGCTGCTTCACATGAGCTACGTAAGCCTGGAATACATCGGTAAGGGCTCCGCAAAGATCTTTTCTGCCCTTGCCACAAGAGTCTCTTTCTTCACCCAGCTTCACGCGTTCTTCATTCACATAAAGGGCTGCATACCAAGGCTTGTATTTCATAGAACAGACTTGATCATCACTTTGAGCTTCAGCTTCACAAATGCTGGAGCCACTTAAGATGGTTTTTAATTCGCTTAGATTGCTTGAATTCAAACAGCGCTTTTCTAAAACGTTGTTCGCATCATCAACCAGTTGAATAGAACCTGATTCAGTAGAGATCACTAGACGGTAGGGTGTTACTTCTGTGGCTTTTGCCGAAACAGAAGTTTGCTCGTCAGAAATATTGGGAATTTCAATGAAAGTGACTGCCTTTGCCATGGAAGAATCTGCTTCATCAGAAATCTGTGGCGGCATATTGATGGAAACGTCGGTCGAAGCCAAGTCCCCTTGCCCTTGCAGTGCGCTTTGACTGCAGTTTTGGAATCCCAAAACGAGACACAGTATCCCGATGAGTGCCAAACCTCTTTTCACAAATTCCCCCTTTTTCCCCGTCTCGTAATGAATAAAGGCAATATTCATTCCGACTCCAGTCCTTCGTAATATCGGGATAAGGTGTTAGAAACTTAACGCTGTCTTAAGAGTTCACAGAGGTCGTTTCGGCTTCAGAAACGCAGTATTTTTGAACCAATTCGATAACAGTTTGCTTGCGCACAGGCTTACCCGCATGATTGTCGGCACCGGCCGCTAAGCTCTTTTCGATATCTTCAGCAAAACTATTGGCAGAAACGACGATCACTGGAGTTCTTTTGCGCTCTTGAATTCGTTCGAGATCCCGCAACTTGCGGATTGTATCAAGACCAGACATCTCGGGCATTTGAACATCCATAAAAATAAGGTCGTAATCGTAGCGCTCCCATTTTTCTAAACACTCATAGCCGTTGAAGGCGGAATCTGCATGGATATTCTCGAGCTTACGAATATAGGCTTTCAAAAGAGTGTGGTTTTCTTCCATGTCATCCACAATAAGGATACGACGCTGATTTTCCGTAGCGGCCTTTTTGATTTCCTTCGTCAGTGCTGCACTCATCTTCGTTGTCCAACGCACGTTCCAGTTTTCTGCCTTTCGACTTTGCATTTGGACCGAAAAGTAAAAGCGTGAGCCCATGTATTGTTCGCTTTCACAGTGAAGCTCCCCACCCATCTCTTGCACGATTTTTTTCGAAATACTTAGTCCCAAACCGGTCCCACCGAAACGACGCGTGACCGAAGAGTCTTCCTGACCGAACTCATCGAAAATTTTTCGTAGGTTTTCTTTTGCGATTCCAACACCGGTGTCTTTAACTTCGAACAGGAAATATTCTGATTGCGAGTCCTTCCCGGGATAAGGCTGTACGGTCAGCTCGATACTTCCGCGGTCTGTGAACTTCACGGCGTTTCCAAGAAGATTCATCAAAATTTGTTTTAAGCGCAAAGAGTCCCCGACAACCCAACGATCTTGCTCAGGGCCGTGGAAATAAAACTTCAATCCCTTACGCAGAATAGATGTGGCCACCAAGGCATCCACTTCTCGCACCAGATCACTCAATAAAAACTCGCGCCGCTCTAACTGCATTCGGCCAGACTCAAATTTAGAAAAATCCAGGATGTTATTAAGCATGCTTAAAAGCGTTTCGCCAGAGCTCTGCAGGGACCGCAGAAGTTCGTTTTGTTCTAAAGTCAGCGGAGTTTCCGCTAACAGCTCAGAAGACCCTAACATAGAGTTTAAGGGCGTGCGGATTTCATGGCTCATCGTCGATAGAAACAAGGACTTTATTTTTGTTGCTGCTTCGGCCTTATCGCGGGATTCCAGCAACTCTTTAAGAGCGGCTTTATCCTGATTCACCACATATTTTCCCGTCAACCACACCATCAGCGTTAGCAAGAAGTAAGCACCCATGGCGACAAAGCCGAAAAAGAACATACGGAAATAAAGACCAGAATAGGCTTCCGATTTTTCTTGATAGATCACCATGTGCCAAGGGCGACCCTTGATAGGCTTTGCATATGTGATGTAGGTTTTGCCATCAGCCCCCGCGAAATCTTGAAGTTTCGCTCCTTGGATATTGAATACTTTTTGGGACAGTGTCGGCAGTTTCTTAAACTCATCTCGGCTAAAAGCTCTTAGATATTTAAAATCTAAAAGAGGCAGATCACGCGCGATCAAAGGCAACACCGGCCGACCATGATTGTCGACGATGATCACTCCGCCGGTTTCCCCTAAACGGAATGCCCCCAAACGATGAGCGATGTCTCCGGCAAGAGTATCAATCCCTACGACGGCGACAAGCTTTCCATCTTTATAAGCGCCTGTCGTCGTACTGAACATGACTTTTTCCATGTAGCCTTTGTCGAAATAAAAGTCAGAAAAGTTGATTCCGACATTTTTTTCGTTCATGTGCCACCACTGCATATCCGGATCGGTGTTGTAGCCTGGAGCAAGGAATTCTTCATGAATGAAGTATTGTGGGTCGTTATAACGAGTGTTTGCAAATAAGGAGTAGTCACGAAGAACCACGTAAACGTAGGAACTTTTACCGAAGTACTTCTTTGCTAGCTCGGGTCCCAAGGCGAAGTAAGCGTTGAACTGGGTTGAGTGTGGAGCAATTGTCATCGCCGCAAAGTTACGAAACTGTTCGACTCTCATCGCAGGTGGCATCACCTCAAAAAGATCCACGATGCTTTTAAGGCGCTGTACATTGGCTTCAAGACTGGATATTTCGTTATTCGTTCTTTCGACCTCGCGACTTAACGCGGGATCCATCCTTTCGCGGATCGAGCGCTGCTCAGAAATAAATAAATGAGTGCCATAGACGGCGAGCACTAGAAGCAGAACTAGTGTCGTCGTAAGCTGGTTGAGCAGAAAGATATGGACAAGGGTCAGCTTTTTTTTCATGCACCTTTAAACGGACAGCTAAAAATTAATACCTAATCCCACAGTTCCGTAGAAAGTAGTCAATTTAGCACCACTGCCGTCAGAGCTTTTCTCGAAATAATAGTTTTTCAAACCAAATCCGGCCTCTCCGAAGAAGCTAGGGGTCCACAAAACTTTTCCATGGAAATTCAGAACGTAGTCGTCGCCCAGGGTGATATCACTGTCAGTCGACGACACATACTTGATGAACTCCATGTCCACCCACTTTGGATAGTTCATGAACGGAATTTTACTGAACCAGGTATCAATGGATTTCGGCATCGAACGCGCCCAGAAAAGGCCCACGCCTAACTTCGGAACATTGGCGTCTCCTAAAGTCATTGCTTCGTAAGCGACAATCGCTCCCACTGTTTCATCTTTTTCCCAAAGTCCCGGAGTGAATCTATAGCGAAGATCCGCTTCGGCCACTTTCAAATCGACATTCTCACTAGCGCCTGACTCATCTGTGGCTGGCAACTGGGTTAAAGACGTAAAGTAGCGAGCGCTTACACCCCATCTTTGCTTTGAAAGCCAGTAGTTTTGCGCGCCAAAAATATCGTTGAACCACCAAGACACGTGACCTTCACCTAGCATAACGAAGTCACCGTCAGTCGTTACAACACCGGTCAGACGTAAACTCGCCTCCCCGGCGCCCGCTCGGTAAATTTCAAGATAGGATTTGTGCGTGGCTTTTTCGCCTTGCACATCGAGGTAAACGGTATTGTTCGCAAACTTTTGCGGAGCTTCGAACTCCCACGTTTGCATGTTGTCAGCGGCGTCGCGGACCTGCATTTGATCTTTGGATTTATAAGTCCCTTTGATGGCTCGATCGGAAATAAAACGACGATCCTGTTGGCGTGGCGGATTTTGGATTTCCAACTCATAACTGAAAATACCGCCGGACTTTCCAGGAATTACCAAGCGAGATTTTTTTACCGGAAAATCCGCCGCCCACAAATCACGAGCTTCGGCGATCGTGCTTTGAAAACCCAAAATCTGCGTGATTTTACCATAGTCATTGCCAGAGATCGTTTTTGCTTCTGCTTTTAGAGGCTTCGGCATTTCACCTGTGATGGTCACATGATCTTTCTTTTCCGATTCAATCATGTCTTTTACAATCGGTGCCACCGGTTCAGAAACGAATTCATACGTTGCATTCGTGCTGAGAGTTGCAAGAAACTGCACGGGAGTTCCCACGGCCACTTCCTCGCCGCCTTTGAGTTTCTTTTCATCATTTTGAAAAATCACTCGCGGAGTCGTCGAAGATTTCGCGAGTCCCAGTTGCACGCCGGATTCTTTCACTTCAACCGCATAGTTTTGAGTACACATTCCAGAATAACCACGACCTACTTCAGAGCGGATACAGAAGTGAAATCTTTCACCATCTTTCCACTGAGGACCGTCAGATCCACGCACACCCTTGAAGGACCATGTTCCTTTTCCGTCCGCCGCTTTTTTCCAAAGTTCTTTACCCTGCTCGTTGATGACCGAAATATCACCGCCGGGAACAAGCTCAGTGTCCCAAGTGAAATTCAATGTGTCGCCTTCAAGTTTTGCCGTGAACGAGTTGTTATTGAAAGTGACGCCGTTGATATCTAACTCTTGGCCTTTTGATTTTTGCAAATCGAAATCGACGCGAGGATTTTTGATTTTGAGTTCTTGATCAACGACCGAAAAGAAAAGCGGTTTATCAAACTCTGTCATTTTCTTTTCGACGGTTGCCGCTGGCGCTTCCTGTTTCTTCGGCTCTTCTTTTTTTGCGGCTTCAGTCTTCGGCGCTTCTTGTGCAAAAGCAAACTGTGAAAAACACCAGCTGCAAATCAATGATGCAATAACCAATTTCACGAAACGTCCCTCTTTTGAATTGCTGTAGATTGTTAAAGAATAAACTAATTAGTACTCTGAGAGACATTAAATCCTGGAAGCTCAGACCTTGTGCCAGAAACCTGCGGTCACTTTGCCGGAACGAATCAACCCCGCTCACCCTAAATAGTGCATTGCATTTGCATTGCCTGCTACCCGTGGGTGAAATAGCCTCCCTTACGCAATCAACCTTAGGAGGGTTTTAATGAAATCACTTATCGTAGCAGCTTTGGTTCTTATGGGTTCTTCTGCAATGGCTGAAACTATTTTCAACTGCGCAGTTCCAGAGAGCAAATTCGTATCAATGAACATCGACCTAGCTGACGACCAATCAGCAGACTTCGTAACAGTTTCTTTGAGCGAAAAATCAAAACAATCGATTTTCTTCTCTCAGATGGATAAAGGCGCTGTAACAGAGCAATTGAACAACGGTTTCTTGCAACTTCTAGCTTTGACTGACAAGTCAGCTCAAGAAGACGGCGTTATCAAAAACACAGGTTTCCTAGCTATTGGTAAAGAAGCAGACGGTTCATTCGGCGGCTTCCTAGCAGCTAACGGCAACATCTACCCACTTTCTTGCTCTAAGTAATTAGAACGAAAAATGGAGAGTTGAAAAGGCACCTTCGGGTGCCTTTTTTATTTTGGAAGAGAGTCTCAGGGTAAAGCCAGCAACGGGGACAGTGAATGAACACCGTACCTCGGCAGAACCGAATCCAACAATCACTTCACGACTCCAGATTTTAATCAAAAAAGAGACTAAGTTACTGCCACCGTGGCAGTAAGCAAATGCGTCACACGCAAAACCGTGAATCAGTATGATCGGGCCGTCGCAAAATGGGAGCTTCTTAGCCGCTTACTTCCACGGTGGAAGTAAAATGAAGTTCCATGATTATCGTACTTCTGTTTGATTAGATTAATTAATGGGAAGCGAAATGTTTCGGTGATAACCGCCACCAATCTGTGCCCAACGGATTTGGATGAAATCTTACCTTTCGATTGGAAAAATTAATTCGATATTTGTGGGAGAGCTAACCGACCCAACTCCACTTCTCTTGCCCGACCAGATTCCGGAATAAAAGAACCCGGTACCTTTTCAACACAAACGGAAGCAGGTACCTTTCACGGTGGAAGTTACTGCCACGGTGGCAGTAAGTATTTGCGCTAGAATATCAAGTAATTGGCACCCGAATTATCAATCATCCAGCGAGTTCGAAAAATCCACCACAAACGAAATCACGGCAAAGCCCAGACCCAAAAACACCGAACGTCCCAATAGATTCCAAAATAAAACAAATCCCTCGTTATCACGAAGACAGTTCATCCCAGTTTTTTAGAATTATTCGAAGAAACGAACATCGAATCCAGCAAAGATTTGCGGATGTAAGTGCTACCTGCCTTAGCTGACTGGTCCGAAGAGAGGCCTTTGCCGGCGCATGAATGCGCGAACCGCCCAAAGGGCGGCGGCAACGAGCCCGGAAGGCGTGCCGACCGAAGCGACCAGCCAGCTAAGGCAGGCAGCACTTCCATCCGCAAATCCACCGCAAGAACGACGACCGACCCAGAGAAAAAAGCAAAAAAAAAGGGAGCTGAAACAGCTCCCTTTCCCGTCCGATAACCCGAAACGATTAACGTTTAGAGTATTGGAATCTACGACGAGCGCCGGCTTTACCGTATTTTTTACGCTCAACCATACGAGGATCACGCATAACGAATCCAGCTTTCTTAAGAGTTCCTTTGAACTCCGCATTGAAAGCGATCAAAGCACGAGTGATACCCAAACGGATTGCACCAGCTTGTCCAGACTCACCACCACCAGAAACAGTGATTTTAGCGTCGAACTTGCCAAGTTGGCCCAATAGATCAAGAGGCTGTACGATCACCATGCGTGATTGCATACGGCTCAAGTAATCATCAGATTTTTTTCCGTTGATTGTGATGTTGCCTTTACCAGGCTTCAAGAAAACGCGCGCAGAGCTCGTTTTTCTTCTTCCAGTTGCATAATAGAATTTATCTGCTGCTGCCATTGTCTATCTCCAATTACTTCTTAGAAGGAAGTGTGTAAAGAGCTGGCTTTTGAGCAGCATGAGGATGCTCAGCACCAGTGTATGCCTTCATTTTCATGATAACTTGGCGAGAAAGCTTGTTTGTAGGAAGCATTCCGCGAACAGCTTCGTGAATGATGAAAGTAGAATCTTTCTCTTTCGCTTGAGCTGCAGTCATCTCTTTCAAAGAACCGAAGAAGCGAGAGTGACGGTAGTATTTTTTGTCATCCCACTTAGTTCCAGAAAGCTCCATTTTGTCCGTGTTGATAACAACAACGAAGTCGCCAGTATCAACGTTAGGAGTGAAAATAGGTTTGTTCTTTCCACGAAGAATGTTTGCAACAGTTGTCGCTACACGACCGACCTTTTGGTCAGCGGCATCAACGATCCACCATTTTCTTTCAACTTCATCTGCTTTTGCATTGAAAGTTTTCATTAGGGTCTCCAGTTTCATTTTGAATACGTCAGTTTTACCGTCTGCGTATTCGGCAAAAAATGTTTGAGTTTAACAACGGGCTCTTACACTATTTTGCGGGAAGGGATGTTTTAAAGTTCTATACACCCATTGTCAAGGTCCTGGGGATAATAAACCTTCATTAAATAAAGGCCTTCCGCAGGGGCGGGGGGACCGGCTTTTCGACGGTCTTTGAAGCTTAAAATGCGCTCCATCTCTTGGGGATCTAAGCCCTTTCTCTCTAACATTAATGAGGTTCCCACAATATTGCGCACCATCTGCTTTAAAAAGCCGTTTCCGGTGACCGTAAATTGAAGAACGTCAGGACGACGCCACTCCCAATCCGCCTGATAAATCTCGCGCTCGGTATCTAAAACTGGTGTTCCGACCGACTGAAAGCTCTTAAAGTCATGATTTCCCAAAAGAAATTCAGAACTCGAGATCAGATGATGGATGTCGATAGGCTTCCGTTCCCAAGCCATGTAACGAGCCAAATGAGCGCTGGGACGAGGGCGATTTAAAAGCAGATATCTATATGTCTTATGGGTCGCCGACAACGTCGCATGAAATTCTTGGGGAGCAATCCAGGCCTTTTTCACGACGATCGATGGAGGCAATTGAGAGTTCAAAGCCCAGCAGAAGTCCCATTTTTTAGCCGGATCAATCTTGCGATGCGTAGAAAAGTGGCAGACTTGGTTCAGGGCATGAACCCCGGCATCAGTGCGGCCGGAAGCGAACAAGGTGATCTTTTCAGCAAAAACCTTCTCTAAGGCCCTTTCGATCACATGGCCTACAGAAATCTGATCTTCTTGTTTTTGCTTCTGCCACCCGCAGAACCCGGTGCCGTCATAGGCCACGGTGAATTTCACTTTCGTCAACATGGGCGGCAAAGTATCAGCTTAGGTTCCTTGCGACAAGGCTATGTTTTCGTAGGCGCCGTCTCGGAAATTTTTCAACGGCGCCGACGATCTTTTAGGAGTCTATTTAGAAGTTTGAGGCTCTTCAGGCAAAGAAGGCTCTGTCGGCTCTTGCGGTTCCTGAGGCTTTGGTGGCTTCGGAGTCATCTTACAGATCTCAATCGTCGTCCCCTGCTGAACCAGGTTGTAGATTTCGTAGATCTCTTGATCCGTCACTGCGATACAACCTGCTGTCCAGTTGCTCGGATGGATGGCTCCGACAAACTTATTAAAATCCGGGCGAGATTTAGCATTCGGGAATCCGTGAATCATGATGTCGCCACCTGCGGACTTTCCTTTGGACTTCGCATACTCAAGATCTTGCTTATTCGGGTAAGAGACATGAAGAGAAAGATAATAAGCACTCTTCGGATTCTTACCATCGATGTAGTAGATACCTTCCGGCGTTTTGTAGTCTCCCTCAAATTGTTTGTGACCTTCAGGGACAAGTCCGAAAGCGACCTTGTAAGACTTCACCATTACATCTTTGCTTAGAAGATAAAGCTCTTTGCGATCTTTACTCACAAGAATGCGGTCGATCTTGTTCTTTTTATCCAAACCGAAACGCTTGAACTGGTCTGAATTCAGACGAGGAAAGTTGTCGACACGTTGAATGTCATCACAGTAGCGAGTTTGTGCGAATGACAAAGACGTAATGAATAATCCGGTAAGAAGAATGAGTTTTTTCATAGCGGAATTGATAGCACGGCCACCGAAAAAACCCCTAAAAATTTATAGCGTATTTCGCGGAACAAGTATGAATACAGCGAGCACGATTTAAAGTGGACTTCGCGGTGTACAGACTGTAGTCACCTCTGTTCTCTTTTCACGGTGTATTGACCACCCCTAAGGAAAGTCGTACTCCATGCCATCTTTTTTTAATAACCAAATCCAAGGAGTAAAATCATGAAATCATTAATCGTAGGTTTGATGTTAGTTGTTTCTTCAACTGCAATGGCTCAAGAAGATATCGTTAGCCATCGTGAATCTGACTACCAAGTAGACGTTCTTAGCTGGTGTGAAGAGAACTACGTAATGGGCCAAAACTCAAAAGGTGAAGTTGAAGTTCGTTACAACTGTTCTGAGCAAGGTTTGAAATGCACAGCGGGTTCTATGTACCGTATGAACCGCACTATTCACTTCGCTTCTTGCCAACCTCAGTAATCGACTGTGATACCGGCACCCGCTATGCCGGAAGTGAAATCCAGATCTTCATTGAAGGTCTGGAGATAGCGGTAGTCTAAAGACACCCACAAATTAGAGATGCCGTATTCCGATTTCAAAGTGAATGCGGTTTCTCGATCCATCGCTGAAATATTAATTAACAATCCTGCAGCTCCGTAAGCACCCGGTGTTCCCACCGCAGATGGTGTGGCTCCGTCGTCACGAAATTCAGCCACTCCGATATAAGTTCCACCACCAGAAACATAAGGCGCGAACCACTGACGATCCATCCACTCCAAACGATAGACAAGTCCCAAGTTCAAAGGCACAGCTAAGAACGTGTAACTTTCTTTCGCTTCTTGTCCGACTAAGTCCCCTTCGATGAAGCGGCCTTTGCCATTAGCGATCATAAAACCAAAGCCCGCTTGAATACCGAATTTTCCGTAGCCATTAAAGGGCTGCCACTCATAATCAAACATGAAAAGTGGCTGAGAAGATCCTGAATACATTGTATCGAAGCTTGTCGTCCCATCCGCTGAAATAATTCGTGGTGGATCGATCAAACCCAGACGGAAACTTCCGGTGTGATTGTATTCACCCGACTCTTTGGTGCGATAGATGTAAGCGCCTTCTTTAGTGATCGCGATCAAACCATTCGCCGCTTGAGGATGTTCGATGTACTCGGTCCCACCACGAGCAGAACGACGAATCACTTTACCTTGCTGAATCGGACTTGCCGGTTTGACTTCAACCACTGGAGCTGGAGGCGCAGGAACCACTTCAGGTTCTTCGGCGACAACAGGAGATTCATCTTCGATTGACAGCTCTTCTTCTAAGTCTTTATTCGGATCGGCGTCTTCATTCAGATTCACCGTTTCTTTTTGCGGCGGTTGAAGATTTGATTCCGGAGCGGCACTTTGAATTTCGTCTTCAATGCTTAAGGCCTCTGAATCAAATTCGGTGTCTTCTTGAACAAACGGAGGTTCTTGCGGAGCCGACTCGGCCTCTTGCGCTTGAACTGTGTGAAACGAAACCACTGCTAAAAGAGCGATAAAATATTTCGACCAAGTCACAGTTCACCTCGGAATCGACGGCCTAAAATCAAACGGCGATAAAGACCATAAATAGTCACGCCACCCAAAGAAAGAAGGGCAAAAGCAGTCCAAAATCCTAAAGCCACACTGGCACGCGCAAATAAAAGCAAAGGCCATAAAGCCGCGCGGACTGCCGCTTTCGCAACTTCGCTTTCGGCAATCAGGTTCGCATAGTAAGGACTGTGTTTGTAATAGAACTTAACAAAAGCTTTTCCCCATTTGCTAGGAAGAAGGAACTTGTTACGGAACTCACGGAAGCTTTCCACTTCGGGTGCCATCTGACTGCCGAAAGCCGCGGTCGCAATGAAGCAGCTTTTATCATCCAGCAATCCCACAACCGCTGCCGGCGTACCGCAAAGCTCAGCCGCAGTCACTGGTGATCCCGAGCTTCCCGGAATCGGCGTGAAATGAGAAATCACACCCGTCATATCCATATTCGCCATGACCATGCAATAGCGCTGACCATTGACCAGACCATCCACGCGATCATCAACAATCGGAGGATTTGCGGAACGATTCACCGGAAGTTCAAACATCGACGAAGCGTTGCTGATACTTGCAATCGTCGTATTGTCGTCGGTAACAAAAGGTTCGTAAAAGAAAACAACCGAGCGGAATTCTACACCGGGAGCTGGTGAAGCCGGATACCCATCCGAGTAAACCATGTTTTCTACGTAAAGTTTTTCATCACCCGGAAAGACATTGAAGTGACAGAACCCTTGGTTCGCAGCAACTGGAGCTGTATTGCAATCTGTATAAAGAGAATCAGAACCATCCGCAGCAGCCACACGCGTATTCAACCTAAATGTCATTGAATCCGTTGCCGCTGATCCACCGGATGTCGTGTTGATTCCAACAACCAAATCCTTATTCATGCTGCTATCGCAATTGCCGACACCCGCAGCTTGGCAGATTTCAGCCCACGTCGCTTGAAACGTCAGAACACCACTGTCGAAAGTCCAAGGCAGAGTAGAGCTGACATCGTCTTCGCCAATTTTCGCATAAACCGTCCCCGTCGTGTTCGTCGAAGTCATTTGAATGACTAAACGAAGATTGGGATAAGCGCTGGTTCTGTTACACGAAAAAAGTTTTCCGCCCGCAGAAGTTCCTGTGCAGCTGTCACAAGTAAAAGATCCGTCACCAGTACAGGCGACCGCCGGAGTAAACCCCGCATAAATAATAGGTTTCGCTGGATCAGAAAGATCACGGTTTGAGTCGCCAGAAATAGAATTCAAAGTCATGGTGGCATGACTGCTGAACGAAAGAAGGAAAATGCTGGCTGCCGTGATTACAGAAAGCTTCATCCTTTTAATCGAACCATGCGAAGGTCGAGATGTCAAAAAAAGCTCAAACTCAAGACCTTCGTCGAATCAGACGGGGATTATGTAAAAAGGTGGGAAAACCCACCTTTTTATTAACTGAAGAAGATTTGTTCGGCGATTTGGATACCGTTCAGAGCAGCCCCTTTACGGATATTGTCTGAAACCACCCACATCAACCACATTTTTGGGTTCTCGGGATCGCGATGCACGCGTCCCACGTACACAGGGTCTTTGCCAGAAACATCGCGGGCCAAAGGATAAACACTTTTCTTAGGTTCATCTTGAAGCACAATGCCTTTGAATTCGGAAAGTGTCGCCATGACTTGATCGCGGCTGACTTCTTTGTTCAAAGTCACCCACACAGATTCGCTGTGCGCATTCAATGCGGGGATACGAACTGTGAACGCCGAAACTTTCAGTTTGTCCTGACCCAAGATCTTGCGCGTTTCTTTCATGATTTTGACTTCTTCACTGCAGTAGCCATCGTCATTAAAAGAACCGATTTGCGGGATACAGTTAAAAAGAATCGTATGCGGGAATGTTTTTGGTTGATGATCGTCTTTGTGATTTGACGTTTGCTCCATCAACTCATCATAGCCACCTTGTCCAGCGCCACTCACCGCTTGATAAGTGCTGACTCGCACTTCTTCTAAACCAAACTTATCCAAAAGTGGTTTTAGTGCCACAACCAACTGAATGGTTGAGCAGTTTGGATTAGCAATGATTTGCGGCTTGGAATCTTTAGTGACTAAGTTGCCATTCACTTCCGGAACTACCAGCACTGTGTCTGGATCCATACGGAAAGCGGCCGAGTTATCAACAGCAAACGCACCGGCTTTCACCGCCTTAGGTGCCCACTCTTTAGAAATATCATCACCGGAAGAAAAGAACACAAGATCAAGGCCGTCAAAGCAGCCCTCTTTAAGGACTTGCACCGGCCAAGAAGTGCCCTGCAAATCGATTTTCTTTCCTAGTGAGTTCTCAGATGCAAAAGGGCGCAGCTCCTGAATGGGAAAACTGCGCTCTTCAAGAAGTTTCATGAAAGTTTGGCCTACCATGCCGGTAGCGCCAACGACTCCGACTTTAAGTTTTCTTTTCATCTTTCTTCGCCTCTTCTTCCTCTTCTTCGAGGACTAAGTCACTCTCGTGCACTTGCGCGGGAGCATACACACTGGGCTTAATTTTACGAATGTTCTTTCCAAGCTTGAAGACACCGAAAACTGCACCCAAAGCGGCATAACCCATGAAAAGCACGAACAGCATCACTTCAGGGCGAAGTGCAACGACAACCAAAACACCGACACCCAAAATCAGGTAACGGAATGGAAGGCGCTCTTTCAGATCTAAATCTTTAAAGCTACGGAAACGGAAGTTACTTACCATCACTAGCGCCAAAAGGATCGTCATGATCAAAAGACCATAGTTACCTAGTGGCTCTAATTCCAAATCTTGGAAGGCAAGAACTGAAGAAGCTACGATACCCGCAGCCATCGGAATTGGTAAACCTTGGAAATAGTTTTTTTCAACAACGTTTGCTTGAACGTTGAAACGCGCCAAACGAAGAGCACCGCAAGCTACGAAAAGGAAGCACGCCACCCAACCCAAGCGACCAAACGGCTGAAGCGCCCACAAGAACAATAAAGTCCCTGGAGCCATACCAAAGCTGACAAGGTCACATAAAGAATCGTATTCGGCACCGAACTTACTTGTTGAACGAGTCAAACGCGCCAAACGACCATCTAATTGGTCAAAGACCGCCGCAACAACAATTGCATAAGCGGCATAAAGATAATTTCCTTTGATAGATTGAATCACTGCAAAGAAACCAGAGAACAAGTTTCCTGTCGTCATCAAATTCGGAAGAATATAGATATACATTGCCAAGCGCTGTGCTTTGGCATCTTCGGAATCAATTTTTTCTAGATGAGTATCTGCCATTGTCTTCTCCCGCCATGTGGTCCATGGCAGGGAAACATTATCCTACAGTGGCAAAAAATCCAAAGAAATAAAACAGGATGGTGAGGCCAACGGCGCTCATCACAGGCAAAGTCAGGTTGTCATCAAGCTTTCCGATGGGAATAAGCTCTGCAAATGCACCGACAAGACCGGCGAACAAGCTGACCACGACGATGCGATCCATGAGATAATTGTGATATAGCAAGTAGAAGAAAGTAAGTGCGGCGCAAACAAAGAACGCTGCCATGAAGCCTTGGATTGATTTATGTCCAAAGATTTTATCTTTACCGTACAAAATTCCAAAGTAACTTGCGATGGGATCTGCGAAAGCCAAGAACAATAAAGTCAAAGCTACGATCTGACGAGGAAACAAAATATCAACAATAAGAACGCCCGAAAGTAAGAACGTCGTCCCCGCCAACTTTTTTACTTCGCTTTGGCGCATGATCGGTTTGAAAGCGTGCACGGCCCAATCATTGAGAGCTGCATTTTTTTGACGCAAAAAATCGAAAGGAACAAACATCAACCAAGCGGCCACAAGAATTGTCATAGACACAGCCGGCGGAAGATAGACGTACGCAAGGAACATCACGGAGACTCCCGACATATGCCATATTTTTCGAGCATAATGAATGTCCGAACGCTTCTTTAAATCCACTGGCTGTAAAAATCCTTCAAGTAACATCAATTTTATCCCACGTTAGGCATCCGTAAAGGGGCCTGGAGTGTGCTAAATTTGCAACGCCGGCGGCTACCTTAAAGGGTGAGGAACGGAAGATCAATTTAATTGATCCTACTCTAGCTGAGTGCATTAAGATATTGATTTGTTTATGTTAAATCTTAGACGAATGAATACGAACAACCTCTTCCACGGCTTTTCCAGAGCGTTCGCGATAACGAATCGCGATTTCATTGTCGCCATTCTGAAGTTGGATGAGGTCGGTTTGATATTTGTCAGCACCGCTGTTGAAGATCGAAGCAGTGTAACCATTGCTCTTATTAATGATTTCAAGCTCCCCGTCTTTCAGATTTTTTAGACAGTTCTTTCCTTGAAATTGAACATAGCCACCCGTCACCGTCACTTTGCCTGCCGCTTTTTTTGCGCAGTTCAAATCGTAGTGAGTGAAATGGGACAAAGCTGCTGGAGCTTGTACGGACGCACCTTGAGGCACGCTTGCAGGCTCACGTTGAGAAAGAGTTGGCGACGTTTGCACATCCGCAGTGACGACTTCAATAGGATCATTGCTTGTCAGCGTGAAAAACGTAGGGATGCCTAGAAGCGCTACAAGAAAAGACGTAATAATAAGGAAATGAGTATCTGTTGGCTGACTCTTAAACATAATATCCTAGATCGGATATTTGCTTCCAGACTTTAGCCGTATCAATTTGAGAAACTAAACAGAATTACCGGCTGTTTCCTCAAGTTTTTCCACATTTCTTCCGTATTTAAGTCTAGTAAACTTTCGGGGGAATGTTGAATGAACACGCGAATTCTCAAAAAGATCCGCAAATTCCGCGTATTCTCTGGGCTTTTGATCATGTCCCTCACAGTTTTGTCGTTTCAAAACTGTGCTCCGGCTCCTATGGAAGAAAAGACAGAAGGTTCAACTTCTGGTTCATCGACTAGCAAAGATTCTTCATCTATCTGGAATTCACGTCCGTCAAGTGGCGGAGGTAACGGCGTTACCATTGGTGGAGGCGGATCTTCTGGCGGTGGTGGCACTGTTGGTGTCGGCAGCGGTTCCTCAGGAGGAAACTCGGGTTCTGGCGGCGGAAGTATCGGCGTCGGCGGCGGAGGCTCGGGTGGTTCTTCAGGTGGCGGCGTAAATCCTGGCGGAGGCGGAACTCCAAGTCAGACTGGATTTCGTATCGTGACTCAACCCCAAGGCGTGACTGTGCAAGAAGGCGCTCAGTACAATCTTGAAGTCGTCGCAACGGGCGGAACTCAACCTTATAGTTTTCAATGGTATAAAGACAGTAAAGCCATGACTGGTATTTGGGGCACTTATAGTTTTATCAGTGACAATGCGACCAGCTATTCCAAAGAGGGCACTTACTATGTCATCGTGAAAGATGCGACTGGTAAGAGCATACAAAGTACATTGGCGCGCGTTTCGATCTCGGAACCTGCCGTGGGCTGTACAGCCGGATCCTACTTCACATTCACGGAAGCCGCGTACGATGCGGCTTATGGATATTTCCCTGAATACTTCGATGGACCGCGCGGAAAGTTCCTTCTTCATTCTAGCTATGACACTTTGAACTTCCTTTATAACAATCGTAACTTCACGAAACTTTCTGATTATAACGTGCCTGCGAATTTGTCGTACTTACAGCAAACAACGGTTTCTTGCCGCACAACAATTCCGCGCATTCACACGCCTCAACCGAATCCCTCTTATCAATATGATTCGGGATATGGACGCTTCGATGATAACGGATATTGGACTTACCATGGTCGCATCAGTTTTGAATGTCGTAACAAAAAATTGAAATTGCTGACGAATACCTGTCAGTGGGTGCACAACCCGAACTACAACAATGCCGACGGCGGTGGCGGGAATTAGTTTTCTAAATTCAGAAATAAAAAAAGGGCTCTTACCGAGCCCTTTTTTATTATTTTTTATCGATGCTAATTGCGAATTTTTTGACTCCGGAACCCTTGACGATATCAAGAACCCCAACCACTTTTCCGTGGGGCACATCTTTATCGGCCGAGATAATGGCTTGAACATCGGCATTCTTAGCCACTTCTTCCTGAGCTTTTGCTTGCACATCAGCCTCACTCACGAAAGAACCGTTCAAATTGATTCTTCCATCGGCAGTAAGGGCAATGTTCAATTTACTTGGAGCCGTTTGATCTCCGCTAGCTGCTTTCGGCAAATTCACGTTGATCGTGGGCTTCATGAACATAGGAGCTGTCACCATGAAGATGATCAGAACCACCAGGATGATATCCACGAGCGGGACGACGTTAATGTCCGCTATGGCTTCGTTATCATTTCCACCGTCTTTAAATGCCATGGTTTAAACACCTTTTTTCTTAGCATAAGCAAGGCAAAGTTCTTTAACGCTCTCTAAGTTTTGGAAAATGCTTTTCACTTGTTTGCTGTAGTAGTTGTAAAACGCTACTGCTGGGATCGCCACGAAAAGGCCCGCTGCCGTTGCCACAAGGGCCATAGAGATACCGGCCATCACCGTTTGTTGTCCCGCTTCTGGAGTTGTCGCCAAATCATTGAAGGCCTTCATGATACCAAGAACCGTACCAAATAGACCGATGTAGGGAGCATTGGAACCTACAGTCGCCAAGAAGCCCAAGAATTTTTCTAGCTCAGGACGTTCTGTTAAAGCGAATGTATTAAAAATTTCTTCTAGACCTTTGCTGCCTGATTCACGCATGTGTTTCATAGCGTAACCTGCGGCGCGACCCTCAACAGAGTTTGGATCTTTCGCAAGATCTTCCACATCATCAAGACTGTTGCTTTGCAAAGCCAGCTTAATGCGTGCGCGAACACGTTGTGATTCTGCCGAGATTTTTTTAAGTGCAAAATAACGTTCCAAAATCATGCCGATGCTGAGCACACTGAGCACAAGTAAGATCCATAAAACGACCTGATCTGCCAGGTGGGCTACTGTAAATATTTTTTCTGTGAGCATCGGTGATTTCCTCCAAATCTTTGACTGCGCAAAATTATTGATCCATTATCTCTAAAACCATTACTTCCGGTCAAGGTATGCAGAAAGTCATTTTAACTCTTCTTCTCACACTCCTGAGCTTGGTCCAGCTTTCTTGCAAGGCGAACGACAAAAACTCCGTTTTAGTCATCGCCGTGGATGAGTTGACCATTAGCGACGTGCTATGCAGTCAGGAAGAAGCAGAAAGATCCGGCTTTCAATTGCTTTGCAATGAATCGGTTCGTTTCACTCACGCTTTTTCACCTTCGACTCTTTCAGTTCCGGCATTGGCATCCTTGCTTACGGGTCTTTACCCATATCAACATAAAGTGCGCCACAACGGTCGCCCTGGTCTAGCTCCCGAAATTGAAATGGTTTCTGAGCTTGCTCTTCAACAAGACTATCGTACGAGTTTCTTTTCAGGCGGAGCACCCGTTTTTCGTCGTTCCGGGTTGAACCAAGGCTTTGAACTTTTTGAAGACAACATCGTTCCCACCTTTTCAAGTCTATTTCGCCCTTTTAAAAAGAACGCGGATGCCTTCACGCAATGGCTGCAACAGGACGTCGATACAGATGCGTTTTTTAGCGTGCTTTATGTTCCTGATTTGATCTTCACCACCACCGAAACCGTGACGGATCTGGGGGAAACCAGAAATCTCAGTTTTGAAAGTCAGCTCGACGAGCTTGATGAAAGCCTCTATGAACTTTTTCAAAATCTGAAGGCGGCAAAACGCTGGGATAATACAACCGTGGTTCTTGTGGGCCTGAACGGTCACACGACCAGTGACCGCTACAAAGAACTTTCGTCGCTCAACTTGCACGGTGAAAATACACAGGTGGCTTTGTTCATTAAGCCGGCGCAAAAAAGAAAACGGGATTTAGCCATTCATTGGAAAGTGGATCAGAACGTCACTTTAGTGGATGTGGGCCGCACTCTTTTTGAACTTCTTGGTGAAAGTAATCTGGATGCGGACTCTAGCTTTCCGGTCCACTCTCTTTTAGGCGCTTTGAAAAGTCCGAACGTCACTTGGCCGGAAGATCGTCCCCTTTTGATTGAATCTGGATGGGCTTTTTGGCGAAAAGCGGGACCGATTCGCACAGCCGCCATTTCTCACCATGTTCTTTACATCAATGATGAAAATCCTTTGCTCTACAACACATTGGTGGACCGTTTTGAAGTCAATCCCTTGCCCCTTTTACAAGAAAGTATTTTGCCGACGACACAAAAGCTGCAGGGCCTTTTAAGCAAGAATCAATTTCCGGTATTCCCGCCGATTCAATCCGAGTGGACGAAGAAATTAAGCCTGCCTTTTGCGCGATGGATGCGTGCGGATCAGGAAGCAGAGTTGTTGCGAGATCTAAGACGTCTTTTAATGCAGCAGCCGCAAAGCTTGGACCTATTAAATTGGACAGCTCAGATTGCTTTAAATCAAAAAGACTGGGAAACGCTTAAAAATCTCGGCCTTAAAAATAAGATTTCTGTATGGCAGTACGTCGCTGAAAGAAATCTGAACGCCAAATCAACAAAGGTTGTTGATTCGTGCTTCCCTTTATTGACGGCACCGAGCATTGAAACCGAACAGCTTAAAAACTGCAGCGACCCTTTATTTCTCGAATATATCGATTGGATTCGTGCCGACGTGCGCGGGCTATCTAAGGAAGCGCAACGAAAACGTTTTGAACGCTCGTTCAGAAACTACATGTTAGATCAACAAATTCAGCGTGCGAATATTGCTGCGGGACTTATTTGGGATACATCGCGCGAAAACATCTTCGCTCCCTCACG
Source organism: Bdellovibrio bacteriovorus (assembly GCF_001592755.1). Lineage (NCBI taxonomy): Bacteria > Pseudomonadati > Bdellovibrionota > Bdellovibrionia > Bdellovibrionales > Pseudobdellovibrionaceae > Bdellovibrio > Bdellovibrio bacteriovorus. The sequence goes on from NZ_LUKF01000007.1 coordinate 38,095, forward strand.
CACAGAGTTCGCCCTGAACCTTCCAGAATACGCGAAAATTCGTTCGCAGGCGTATAAAGCTCTACAAACGGAAGACTACTAAATTTTATTCTTCAACTTTGATAAGGCCTAACCAAAAGGGAGCTTCAGGATTTTCCTGAATCATCTTCGTGGTGACGGACCCCAATTCCGCGGGTTCCGATTGAGAAACCCATAACGACGTCGCAATCGTGGTACTGGCTAAAAGAATCAAACGGTCGCCGTCGTTCACGGAAGTATGCCCGCATTGAATGGAGCATGTTGGTTCAAGTCCCAATAGCTGCGCTGGAAGTGGTGGTAAAGAATCCCCATCGTCCAGACGTTCACTAGAAAGATCCAGCCCGATGGATAAAGGCTGAAGACTTTTATTTTTTCTTTGAATAAATAAACTGGGGCAACCGACTTGCGCCCACGCCAGCTGAGTCCCGCGACGAAATAACGCCAGGATTTCGACGCCTGAAAAATACTCCATCTTATTTTCACCGCGATACAGAATGTCGTTCGCAATAAGAATTCCCGTGCGAACGTAATTCACTTCATCGGTCAGACAGCTTAAAAATTCAAAAGGAGAGGTCACTTCCACATCGGACTTGGCAGCGCTCACGTACTTTACGACTTCATCCAAAGCTCTTTGAGCGTGTTCTGGCTGTCCCCAAGATGTCGCCACAATAATCAAGGAGCCGTCGTCTTCTTGATGCACAAGAGGTTTAGGACGCAGAATTTTCGTACTGTAAGATCTTTCCTGCAACTTCACTAAAGCGCTCCGTACTTCTTCAACTTGATATAAGCTTTTTTGTAATACTCACCATCCGGAACATCGAGCTCTAGAATTTTCTTCCACTTGTCCTTGGCTCCGGCTTTGGATTCGCCACCATCGACGTTACCAAAACTTTCCTCCAAGATACCTTCTTGATAGATCGTCATCATTTGCTTGCGCAATTCACCGGTGTAGCGTTCGATCTTTTCTGGAAGCTCCGGATTTGTTGGATCCATGACCCGCGCCTTACGCAATGACATGATGGCGCCTTTTAAGTTTTGAGCCTGATAGAATTTTTCTGCCTCCCCTTGCAAGGAAGCCGTTTTTGAATTCATCATTTGGCGAATCGAGGCGATATTGCGTTTGGCTTGTCCCTTGTAGCCGTTAGGATCCGGCAACGGCGCGGCAATGACTTTTTCATAAGCCGCAATGGCATCCAAAGGTTTGCCTTTTTTATGAACCTTTTCAGCACTGTTATAGATAGCACGAAGCTTGGATACTTGAGACTGATAAACTGCCTTTTCAGCGGCTTTGGCATCTCTTTGCGCCGTGATCGCTTCCACCTGAACTTTTAAATCCACAATCCTGGGATGTTCAGGGTTGAACTGCATGACGTCACTTAAGCATTCTTCCATTTCTGAAATGGTAATATCAGGGTTGATCTTTTTCTGACATTCCACTGCCGCTTTCTGAATTTTTTCTTCAGTTTCAATTTTCGCCTTTTCGATTTGTTCTTGGCGACGTTGTTGCTCTTGAATGAAGATCGCCTCTTTAGAAAGACGTTCGATCTCTCTGATATCCTCATAGTCCGGAACTAATTCCTGGATTTTGATGATTTCATCTTGAGCTAATTGATACTTCCCTTGCATGTAAAGGTTCTTCGCATCTTTATAGCGCTGACGAACCAAAGCTTGTTGCTCTGGAGGAAGTTTATTAAAGATTTCTAAAGGCGAACCCGGCGCCGTCGAAGCACCTGGTTGTGGAACCGGAGGTTTTGCGGTGTCGTCACCGGAAAAGAAATAAGCCAAGGCCAACAAAAGAACCGCACCGGCAATAATCTTCGGACGATTCTTTTGAAAATCAAATTTCCCGTCAGCTACCGGAGTCGGGTGAGGCATCGGCGCCCCAGGATATTGCATTTGCGGCTGATACGGCATTGGCGCCATACCACCTTGATAGGCCATCAGCTCATGCTGTTGTTGCTGCTGGTACTCCATCGGTAAAGCTTCATTGCCCACCTGAACTAAAGGATTTGGTGGTGGAACATTGACCAACTCTAAGCGACTTTGGAAACCGGCGTCGTGCAATTCAAAATACAAATAGTTTGTCAGAACACTGATCGCATCGCCGGAACGTATGGTTGTCGGATCGCTTGAAGAGATCGGATTTCCATTCAACAAAGTACCATTCACGCTACCGAGATCAATAATCACATATTGAGAACCCGCGCGACGAATTTCAAATTGGCGTCGGCTGACCCGTTGATCACGAATTTGGATGTGACATGAAGACTCTCGTCCCGCCACCCAGGATTCACCGGCATCAAGACGAATTAATTCTTTGGCTTCATTGTTTTGCCCGTCCATGATTTTGATGTAAGCCACTTGGGGGGCCACACCAATCACAGTTTTTTCTTCACTGCCACCAAAGCCGTCGGAACCTTCGCCCTGCACGGCAGGAAGATTTGCAGAGGTGCCGCCACCATAATCCGGCGTTGGAGCTACGGATTCATCTGAAGTTGTGGCTGCAGTCAGTACGAAATCAAATTCATAAGGAGGAATGGAAAATTGACTTCCATGCTCTAAGGCAAACTGTTGCACCTGTTCACCTTTGTACGTGATATCACCATAACGTGAAATCACATCCACGGTCCAAGCGCCACTCACGAACGACAGCTTAAAGTGTTCGCGCGAGATTCCTTTTTCGGGTTGCAAGACAATGTCACAATCCTCTTTACGACCCGCCACATAAGTGCGGTCTTCTGTAAGTTGAATGTCGTAAACGGGTTTGCCACGAAGGCGGACTTTGAGGCGGGCCATTAGAATCTACCCTCCAAATTCAAAGTACACTCTTCATAGAATTGCTTAGCTTCTTTAAACGTCGGATCATCTTTGCGATTCTGAAGCATCGTCAGCACATTCTGATAATTTGATTGGCACATACGCCAATTTCTTTTCTCTCTATAACGATTGCCCTGAATCATATTAAACTTAACCAACTCATCAAACTTGATCTTCGATAAATGATAATAACGTTTTGCAAGCTCGTTGTCAGGGTCCAGGTTTAATACGACCTGAAAAGCCTCACGTGCACGGGCATACTGACCTTGCTGAAAGTCGCGGAAACCTTTAATAAAGTTTTCCTGCGCACGACGATACTGAATCGAATCGTACTTTTCTTTCTTGATCGTCAGAAGTTCTTGCGAACGTTTTTCAGCATCCATCACGTCCTGCATACTGATCGAGCTTGTACGAATCGCATTGGGATCTTTTTTCGCCTTAGTACCCGACGAAGAAAAGAACCACCAGCCTACGACCGCTACAATGGCAATGATTCCATAAAAACGAACTTTAGGATTTGCTAAAGGGCCACTCCCCGCAGCTTTAGGTCCTGGACCCGGCATCGGACCCGCACCCGGCGGAGGAGGTTGATATCCTCCATAAGCCATGGGCTGAGCTGGTGGCATTCCTTGCGGCGGCATTGTCGGCAATCCACCATAGCCTTGCGATGCATTCGGTGTCGGCGTTGGTCGAGGCATCGGTGCTTGGGGCTTCGGCATTTGCGGCGTCACCGGAGACGGTGTCGGCGTTAAAATGGAAGCCGTGGGTGAAGCTAACGGTGCGGACTGAGATACCGACGGTGGCAACTCGGCCTGAAAACGAATCTCTGTATCGCCGATCTGAATCACCGAATCATTGTTAATGATTTCGGATTGAATGTTCTGGCCATTCACCAAAACATAGTTCTTCTGACTTAGATTGACGATCACAAATTCGTGACCGGAACGCTGCTTGATTTCTGCATGTTGACGACTGGTGCGTGGATCCCCTGAAAGAACGATATCATTTTCAGGGCCACGGCCGATAGTGACTGACGCTTTGGCAAAAGTAGACTTCAAGCCCGCATGCGGACCTTTTGTCACTTCAATATTAAATTTAATTGTGTCTTTCACCTGAGGCGCAGCACTCATCAAGAGCTCCCTTCAGTCGGTGAAACCGTCACGATATAATAATCAATTTCTTGTCCGCTGGAACACATCGCCTGACAGCTTAAGATACACAAGTGACCACTGAACTCTAACTGGTCCGTGTGGATCGCTCGCGGATTTTCTCGCGTGCGCGCTAAAAGACCATCCAGGTTCTGCTGAAGGGCTGCATCTGGAATAGTATTAAACATATGACCTTGCAGTTGCGCCACTTCGGCTCTGGCCACTTGAGCAAACGAAGCACTGCACGCGATAATACGACCTTCACGTGAAATCGCTATTGACGGGAAGCCGATCAATTGCACTAGATTTTCCGCTTCGCCATCTTTATTGACAAAGCCTGCTGCTCCCGCGCCACCACTGTCTGCCTCACCATGAATATAGCGAGTTAAAAGACTGTTGATATTTCCAATCAAAGCCTGAAGCGCAGGGAACTGAAAGTTCACTTCTGTGTTGTCTTTCTTTTCTCTCATCGCGGTATCTAATTGCGCGTTCAAAGTGACAATCGGATACTCAATAAGTTTGTACATGAAGAAATAAATCAACAGACCTATAAGAGAAGCGATCACAAGCGTCTGCATGAACAAACTAATTGCTCGTCCGTCATCAAAAGCCAAGCTTCCGATATCATAAAGCACGATGGCGTGCGCTTTCACTGCTTGTTCACCTGTGTTGGGATCAAAGAGCCCAATCGGGAAACTAGCTCCAATAGTTGAAGAATCCACTTCCACCGCTTGCGGGCGCATTTCGGTACGAGCTCTATGTACAAATGGCAAGTCCGGCGTCGTTCCCGCGCGAGTTGCCGGCGCCAGAATCATCCCGTCAGATTGTTGCACAATCAGAACCTGCTTCACACCGTCTTCGGCTTCCGCGGCGTTTGTGCTTAATGACGAATAGCTGTTTTGAATAAGAGCCGCCTGATTGATCGTCGCCAAAGTTCTTGCGATTGAAGCCGCGCGACGTTTACTTTCACTGATAATGCTGGCTCTTGTGATGGCCACCATCGGGATCATCGAAAGCAAGGTTGTCGAAAAAATGAATAATGCGACAAAGCCCAAAAGAACTAGTTTTAATTCCAGGAATTGTGGAAGTTTGTAAACTCCAGGCAAAGCCACACGATCTAAGTAATCGTTGACCTTATCCATCAAACCTTTAAATCCACCTTGTTGATACGCAGGCGCTGGCGCCGGAGCACCCGGTGCGGCGCCAGGCATGGCTCCCATCGGTTGCGGCATACCTTGAGGCATTCCATTCGGCATTCCCATTTGCTGCGGCATTTGCGGAGCCGCGCCTCCGCCGTAATAAGGCATCGGTGCCGGAACACCTTGTCCCTGTTGAGGGCGCGGTGTCTGCGGGCGAGCTTCAGGAGCTGGAATTACATCGACTAAAATATCATGTACGCCCAGCTTATCACCCAGTCTCATAATACCGTTTTGAATACGGATACCATTTAAATAAGTGCCGTTGCTGGATTTCAAATCTGTGATGACAATTTTTTCTTTAAAGACAGCGACTTCGGTATGTTCTTTAGAAACACCTGGAGACACCAACTTGATATCACATTGCGGAGCACGGCCAATGAGGTTTTTCCCCATCTTAAGCTCAATAATTTGTCCCGCCTGAGGGCCGGTTAAAATCCTAAGCGCCCACATAAAGTTGATCTCCCACGCTGACTTTCATTTTGCTGACCGAACCTGCTGACATTTCAATGACGGAACTGGCTCCCCATACAGGAAAAACCAAACGTCCCGGTCGCACATCTTCGTAGATTGCTTTGACCTTCAAGTTTTTATCTACGAACACACAATCAATAGAAAACTGCATAAAGAACGTGTGAATGCTATTGCATCTTAAAATCCACAATGCTTCTTCTTGAGGTAATGAAGCGCGACCCAAAAGGCCCTTGCCCCGACTCCAGAAAGTTTTTGCTACTTTCAGATCCGGAACTAAAGTTTGATTTGTCGTTTTGTTAATCAAAGCTGCCATCATCTTTATTTCCCGCCGTACATAAAGGACACGGCCACCGGTCCAAACACGATAATGAAGACCGCTGGTAAAATAAATAACATCAAAGGAATCAAAATAGTCTGCGATGCTTTCGCACCGGCTTTTTCAGCGCGAACGAATCTTTCTAGACGCATCTGCACCGACTGATCTTTCAAAACTTGAGAAATACTGGCACCCGTAGACTCGGCATCCACTAGAACCGCGACGAAGCTTGTAATCTCGTTCATATCCAAACGCTCGGCCATGTCTTTTAAGGCTTGGGTTTTGGAGGCACCGATTTTAATATCTTTCAAAACTGTTCCCAGTTCATCAGCAAGGACGCTGTCTGTACCTTGTGCCTTATCCACGATTTTTTGAATCGCCGAAAAGAAATCCAGACCGGCTTCAACGGACAACGCCAAAAGATCAATGAAGAAAGGAAGATCTGCGCGCACAGAAAGCTCACGGCGTTTCTTTTCACCTTTGGCGTGAATTTGCGGAAGATAGAAACCCATCAATCCCACACCAATCACCATAGGAACGGGCAATCCCAACTGCAAAGAGAAGTTCATGATCAAAAGGAAGATCGGGAACATCACGCCCCATAAAAGCTGCAAGCCAATGAACTCATCTTCGTTGATTTCTGCGGAAAGACCTGAGGTCTTAATGTATTTGCGAACCCGTTTGCGATAACCTTCACTGCGAATTCTTAAAGCGTGCTGCAAAGTGAATTGATGAACCAAAGGACGCGAAAAATTGATGATCGCGTTTTTAGATTTAACGGGTTCATCATTGTTGGCCCACGAAAGTTGTTGCTTGTCGGTGTTGCTTGCGAAAATGGAATTTACAAATAGGAACACCGCCACTCCCGCGAGTAGCAAGCCTAGAATCAGCATTAATTCTGCGCTTCCCATTTGTGCCTCTTTGTGTTCAAGTAAATCTCATGACACCACTTCAACTTGTCTTGGCATCAGAGTCTCCACGTCGTCGCGCACTTCTTAAAGAAGCTGGTTTTAACTTTGACGTGGTTCCATCTAAAGTATCGGAAATTCCTAACAAAAACCTGAATGTAAACGATCAGATTTTGGATATTGCTAGACGTAAAGCCAGAGCGGTGTACGAAGTTCTGAAGCCCGGTCGCACCGGCCCCTTCGTGATTTTAACGGCTGATACCGAAGTTATTTTCGGTGGGGCCCCACTCGGGAAGCCTTCAGATAAGGACGACGCCTACCGCATTTTAAAACTTTTGTCGGGGCATTTTCACGAGGTCATCACAGCCGTTTGCGTGATGAATAGCGAAACCGGCAAAGAGATTTCTCAAATTGAGACAACGCAGATTTACTTTAAAGAACTTACCGACAAAGAAATCTGGGATTACATAAATACCGGCGAGCCCATGGACAAAGCCGGAGCCTATGGCATTCAAGGGGGCGGTGGAAATTTCGTCCAAAAGATTGAAGGTCCTTTTGATAATGTTGTGGGCCTTCCCATGAAACTCGTGCGGACACTCCTCACTGAAATCGGTTTTATCCCTTCTTGATTGCCTGTGAAGGTTCGCTTCGCAAACAGTCCTGTAAATAGTGCTGTCCAATTTGTTTACACCTCTCTAATTTTAGTGTTTTTGAGAAAACTCTGATACCTTCGGTTCGATCACCCGAGGGGGCTTTTATGAACGTTCGATCATCTCTTCTGCTTGCTTCTGCCGCTTTGCTTTTTACGGCATGTACACAGAGCAAAACTTCTTCTTTAAATCTGGATAATAAAAATACATCGATTGTGAATGGGTCCGCAGCGTTGCCTCAGGATCCGGTGACAGCTTCCACGGTCGCCCTTATCGCTAAGTACGAAGGCAAGCCCTATTCTTTTTGTACAGGCACTTTAATTTCTGAAGATTTGGTTCTGACTGCGAACCACTGCCTGGAATACACAGAAAAACCCTCAGATGTTTGGATCTTTTTTGGAGCTGATCTTCCTAAAGAGTTTTCCGACACTCGCATTCTACAAGTCGAAAACTTTGAAAGACATTCTGGCTATGAAATGATCTTTGATGAAACAGGCTATCCAGTGACTGGTATCAATGACGTTGCCGTCATTCGTCTTCAAAAAAAGGCGCCAGCAGGAACGACTGTGGTCCCGGTTCTAGCTCCTGAAACAGTATTAAAAGACGGCCAATCTTTGCTTCTGGCTGGCTACGGTTTGATCGACGATGTGAAAGGTGTCCGAGCTGAGGGCCTTAACTTCACTCAAGTTCCTCTTGCTAAAGTGTGGGACACTATCTTAGTCACCGATCAATTGCGTTCCGGCGCTTGCAGTGGAGATTCTGGGGGCCCTGCTTATATTGAAAATAATAACGGACTTGTCGTTGTCGGCATTACGCGTGGACCTCATGACAAAGCTCCTGATTGCCACACTTACGGTGAGTACACTTACGCTTCAAAACACAAAGAATTCATTTTGGAAGCTGCAAAAAAGCTGGGTGCGCAAGAACCTCAATTTGTCGACCTGAAGTAAGTCTTCTGTTACAGTTCAGGGCATGGACTTAAAAACGCTTCACCAGCAAACAGCCCCTGCCCGCATCTTAGCTGTCTCTAAATTACAGCCCGAAGAAAAAATTCGCGCTCTTTATAGCGAAGGGCAGCGAATGTTTGGCGAAAACTACGTGCAAGAAGCCTTAGATAAAATCGAGCACTTGCAAGACCTTTCCGATATTCAATGGCACTTAATCGGCCACCTACAAAAAAATAAAGCGAAATACGTTGCCGGAAAGTTTGCGCTGATCCATTCGATAGATTCACTGGAACTCGCCCAGGTCTTAAGCCGTCAGTGCGAAAATAAAAACGTTCAGCAAAACATTTTGATTCAGGTCAATGTCGCTCAGGAAGAAACAAAGGGCGGTTTTGACAAAGATAGTCTGAAAAAACACTGGAACGAGCTCACCCACCTGCCATGCCTAAAAATTAATGGCTTTATGACCATGCCACCATTAACCGAAAACCCCGAGGAAGTACGTCCTTACTTTCAGGAGCTTCGCAAGCTTAAGGAGGAACTGAAGAGTCAGACAGATCTGAATCTTCACCCTCTCAATGAGCTGTCAATGGGCACGAGTCACGATTACGGCGTCGCCGTCGAAGAAGGAGCGACAATCCTGCGTCTTGGGACTATTTTGTTTGGCGAACGCCCCATCAAAAGGTAGGATTATTTTAGTCGCAGATAATACAGGCTGCGTTCTGGAGTAACATGAACCCACTGTTGAAAACGCAAAAAGTAGGATTTCTGGGTGCAGGGAACATGGCTCAGGCCATGATTAAGGGTCTCGTTGAAGGCGGAGTTCCAGCAAAGAACATTTACGCTTCCAACCGCACTCCCGGTAAGCTTCAAAAACTCGAAGAACAATTTAAAATCAACCCGGTGTCCAGCAACGACGAACTGATCGATCGTTGTGACATTATTATTCTAGCGGTGAAGCCTCAAGACTTGCTCAATGCTCTTGAGCCTGTCACGCGTGCTTTTGATGAACACAAAATCGTCATCAGCGTGGCGGCAGGCATTCGCATGGAAAAGTTAGAACGCTTCATTCAAGGTGCTCGCTTGGCTCGAGTCATGCCGAACACGCCGTCTTTAATTGGCCGTGGTGTTATCGGCTATCTTCTAAATGATGACGACGATAACGCTCTTGAAAGCACCGTCGAAGATCTTTTCGCGCCTTTGGGTCGCGTAATCAAAGTGGGCGACGAAGATCAGTTCGAAGCGTTGATGATTTCTTGTTCTAGTGGCACCGGCTTTGTCTTTGAAATGATGATGTACTGGCAAGATTGGATCGAAGAGCATGGCTTTTCAAATGAAGAAGCTCGCTTGATGACGATTGAAACCTTTGTGGGAGCTTCGTTGCTGGCAGCTCAGGCTCGCGAGGGCGTTGAAGATCTGCAAGCGCGAGTAACGTCTAAAAAAGGTGTCACCGCAGCTGGACTTCAGTCCATGAGAGAACTCGAAATCGAACGCGCTTTGCGCATTAGCTTTGAAAAAGCGGCTATGAGGAACAAAGAAATGGCGAGGGAAATCAAATAACCTTGCCCTGGCACAGACTCGCCCTTTATCCTTAATTCATATTGTTCAAGGAGGAACAAAATGAGAATCACTCCTATAGATATTGCTCATAAGTCTTTCACGAAAAAGATGATGGGTCTTGATGCTGACGAAGTTATGGATTTCCTTCAGCAAGTGGCTTCGCAAATGGAGTCTTTAATTCAAGAACGCAATGCCTTGAAAGAAGGCATCCGCGAAAAAGAACTTTCCTTGATGGAATACAAAGAACGCGATCAAGTGTTGAAAGAAACAATCGCAACAGCTTCGCAAATGGCCGAGCGTCTTCGTCAAGATGCAGACCGTGAAGCGAAATTGATCATTGCTGATGCTCAACAAAAAGCGGAAATCATCACTCGGGACTCTCGCGATTCATTGAAAAAGATGTATCAAGAAGTGACGGACTTAAAACGTGCTCGCATGCAGTTTGAAGCAAACTTAAAAGCTTTGGCCCAAGCTCACCTTTCTTTGCTTGAGCAAGGTGAAAAGTACATGCCACAAATGCAGCTTCCAAACCATAACATCGCGAACACGAATGGAAATGGTAACGGACCGGGCCGCTCTCCCAATGTATCCCCTCTGTCTGCAGAGTAAGCGGGATTTGTTTTATCCATGTTAGAAATTATAAAAGGTGGAGTTCGGCTCCACCTTTTTATTCAGCCAAAGTCCTCTAAAAACGAAGTTGTGGGTCCTCACAACGGCGAACTCAAAATTAAAATCACCGCCCCGCCTGTCGATGGCAAAGCCAACGAAGCGCTGATCGAATTTCTTTCAGACTATTTTGATATTCCAAAAAGGCAGGTTGTTTTAGTGAAAGGCGATACCGGCCGCCATAAAACCGTCGACCTTATGGGTGTCGAAGAAAAAACGGCTCGCGAGCTTTTAAAGCTTTAAAAAAGAAAACCGCTGATTAGCGGTTTTTCTTTTTCTTCTTATCTGATTTCAGTTCGACGCTAAATTCCGTGTCATCAAGCTGTTGCTGCAAGTAAGTGTCGTCGACTTTTTTCTTGCGGGGTTTCTTCGTCGGGCGAGGCTTAAAGAGATTCTGATCAATGCCATCGTCCGTTTGTTCTCGGAAGGTTGGCACTTGCTTTTCAGAACTCATTTCAGACTCGTACATATTGGAGCGATATTTCGGCACCGGAGAGTTTACCGGTTCATAAGCAGGCTCTTCGGAATATCCTTCCGTCATATCAAAGGAATAACGAATAAATCCACCGACGTGAAAACCGGCGGCCATATTAGATCCGGTCAAAGTTGTTCCGCCGTTCACTTGCAAAGTCCACTTAGGCGATATCAACCAGTTTAAATAAACTTGCGAGTCTAATAAGTTAGGATTCACCGAATAAAATTTCATGGATCCGGCATTGGCTCCATTGATGTAACCCGTGCGAACCACAGTGTCTTCGGTGTCGTCCGTGATACTGCGATAGCCGAAAAGCTCTGCGCCTAAACGCATGCGCTGAAGTTTAAACTGAGCACCCAATCCATAAGGCAAAAGAAAGGAGCGTCCATCTCCACGATAGTTAAAACCCGCCCATCCATAACCACGGAATGAACCGAAATCTTTTTGCGCGATCAAACGAGAGTGAAACTCAAAGACCCCTTCCGAATTCAAAACGGCGTCTGAATTGGGATCGACATCTTCTAAAGGAATAATCGCGATGAATTCAGGAACGAGTTGAAAAGATCCGTTGTACATCATGAAGTCCATACCGGCAGCAATTTCCGTGATCGAACTATTACTACGAGTTGCCAACGAATCTTTGCTTTCAGAGTTACTCAACTTACCCCAGCCGAACAAAGACCAATCCGAACGCGGCATATAACGAGATTCAAGATTCAGATCCCATAAAGAATAGTGATTCCCGCTAGGAAGGTTCTGCGAGCTTCCACCGGAGGAAGGGTAATTGGCTTCAGAATAAAAGTACTGTGTACTGAGCTCAAAATCCCATCGGTCTCGACGGTATTCCTTGTAGTTATCCACGGCCCCTGCCGGTAACGACAGGAAAGAAAGGACTGCAATGAGAAGTTGCCAACGCTGAAGATTATTTGCCATTTTCATAACTTCCTAATATTAACAACCCTATGACTTCGACATCAAACAAATCACAGCTTGCTATCATCTTTTTCACTGTTTTCCTGTATTTAGTAGGCTTTGGTGTAGTCATCCCTATTCTTCCAATTTTAAGCCGAAACTTTGGCGCAACTGCTTTGCAAACCGGTTTGTTATTATCCGTCTATTCACTAATGCAGTTCTTATTTTCTCCGTTTTGGGGAAGACTGAGTGACCGCTTAGGACGCCGACCCATCTTATTGTTCTGTCTTCTGGGTGAAGGACTTTCCTACATCGCGTTTGCCATGGCTCGCAGCTTAGAATGGCTTTTCGTGGCTCGTATCTTGGCGGGTTTCTTTGGCGCAAGCTTATCGACGGCTTCAGCTTACATCTCGGACATCACTCCAAAACATGAGCGCTCTAAAGGCATGGCCTTGATTGGTGCCGCCTTTGGATTGGGATTCGTTGTAGGCCCTGCGTTAGGCGGAGGCTTAGCAGTATGGGGTCACTCGATTTCTGCAGAACCACACTTCGACACTTCTTTTTCCGCATACTGGGTCGCGGCCTTGTGTTTTGCCAACTTGCTTTTCGGCATCAAATTCTTGAAAGAATCTTTATCTGATAAGAGCGAATCAGCTGAAAAGAAAAAAAGATTCTCGGTGATGTGGCATTACTTAAATGTCAAAACTGTGGGCGCATTGATGACCGTTTTCTTATTGGCCTCTTTTGCAATGTCTTCAATGGAAGCGACTTTGATCCTTTATATGGGTGAAAAGTTTCAGTGGGACATCAAACAAGTCAGTTTCGGTTTTGCCTACATCGGAGTGATCATTGTTTTCACTCAAGGCTTCCTGGTTCGCCGACTTCTTCCGAAATGGGGCGAAAGAAAAGTTCTGCGTTTGGGTCTGACACTTTTTGCAATGGGTCTGACGACCATCGCCATATCGAACAGTATTGGTATGATGGCGGTCGCGATGACTCTGCTCTCTTTGGGTAATGGTCTTTCCAATCCCAGCATCCTAGGAAGTGTCAGCCTACTTACTGACAGCAAAGAACAAGGTGTTACTATGGGAGTCACGCAAAGCATGGCCTCTTTGGGACGTATCATCGGCCCCGCCTTCGGTGGATTTTTGTATGGAGCCGTCACGATAACAGCCCCATTCTGGGCTTCGGGCGCTTTGGCATTCGCAGGTCTTGCAATCGTACTCTATATTTATAGATTCATTCCTGAACACGGAAGAGTGGGATAATTATGTTTAACACAATCGGATACTTCCAATTCAACAACCTTATTCAAGGTCGCATCCCCATGTTGTTGGTGCTTTTAGACAACATTGATCTGGCGCCATGGTTCAACCAAGTAACGCGTCTTCATTTAGAGAACATTGTTGTCCACTCTCAACCAGAACAAGTTCTGCCTTTGATTCAAGAAAGAAAATTACCTTTGCACTATGCCGTCTTAGTTTTAGATAACGATGGAGTTAGAAGTGCTTCCACGGTGGAGACTTTAGAAAAAGCCGGTTTCACTAACGCGTACTACGTAAAAGGTGGATTTACCGCTTTAGCGAACGAACGCACACAACAAATCTGACAAAACTCATATAATAAAAAAACAAAAGAAAGCGTTGTTACTCAACGCTCTTGTTTGTAGCATTAAGTACATCGAAACAACTTAAAAACTTTACACAAGGATGTACTATGAAAAAGTTTTTGTTCACAACATTGGTGACAACAGCGACAGCTTTGTCAGCTCAAGCAGGTTCATTGAACCTCGACTTGCGCGCTGACTACAACTCAACAACCTACACAGATTCAACTCTGCCAGACCAAACGAAGTTCTACTTCAAAACAGGTCGTCTTGATTACCAAGCAAAAGCTTTGGAAGATCTTTCTTTCCGTGTACGTCTAGCATTCAATAAAGACGCTACTCGCGGTGTAGACGCGGCACAAACAGCGGTCGAGTACGCTTACTTGACACACAAAATGAACGACACGTTCTCTTTGAGCTTCGGTAAATTCAACACAGAATTCGGTGGTTTCGAGGGCGCAACAAGCGGCGCTGACTTGTATCTAACTTCTGAGTTCTACACTCGTGCAAACTTGACAGGCGCTGCCGGACAAACTCTAGGCGCTTTCAACTTGGGTACTTCTACTTTGCTATACGCAACGGGTGTTAAGGGAACATTCTCATTCTCTGGTCAAACAGTTCACGTTCTTGCAACAAACGAAGCAGGCGGCGATACAGCAGTTGGCCCAACGGCATCTCAAAACTCTTCTATGTACGGCGTAATCTACCGTGGCGCCTTCCTAGAAAAAGCTTTGAACTTCAACCTAAGCTACCACACGATGACCGGCCCAACAGCTGACGACAAACATCAGTTCATGGCAGCAGGCGTATTGTGGAACTCTTCTCCAATCACATTCCAATTCGACTACCTAGTATCTGAATTCAAACAAGATCTTACAGATTCAAAAGATACAACAACATCCATGGTAGCAAAATTGGCGTACACAGGTTGGGAACAATGGACACCACGTCTTGAGTTCACATCAACAGAAGACAAACAAGAAATCGCCGGCGACATCACACAAAAATTCATGGGCTACGGCGTAGTTGTTGAATACAAACCTTACGTAGACACAAACTTCCGCTACCACCTTTCTTACAACAACATCACAGAAAAGCCAGAAACAGGCGACGATGTTAAAAGAGACGAAGTCGTAGTAGGTGCCCGCCTTATGGCCGATTTCTTGAAGTAAAAAAACACTTCAACCAAATCAACTTCAAAAGAAAAAACCCACAACAAAAATGTTGTGGGTTTTTTTATGCCCGCAAACCTGTAAATAAAAAGATTCCTAAGTTTTACCTTTAATCCTTCGAATTCATTCTTCATCGATTTTCGAATTCCACCACCAACCGCCTATTAGAAAACGCATCACCTCTTAGACTTGAATGTTCGAAGCACGATAGAAGCATCAGCACAGATTTGGGTGAGGGAGAGGGCTTGGAAGTGAACTCGAAGAAAGGGCCTTCGGTGGCGCCACGACGGCGCGAACCGAGGCGAAGCCTCGGCACCGACTGAGCCCGGATGGCGTGCCCGCACGAAGCGGTTCACTTCCAAGCCCTCTCCCTCACCCAAATCCGTCGCTCGAAGCGAAATAAACGCACTTAAAACCAGATCAAAGCCCAAGCCCGTGACGCAACAAGAAAAGGAAGGTCCGATGAAAGGCATTAGAACTATCGCAAAGCCCCCGAATTTGCTAATCTCTAACGGTTAAAAACCTAAGAATTTCTTATTCTTAAAGTCAGTTAGAGGTCGCTTAAATGTCACAACAATTATCGGATCGTTATAATCCTGCTGAAGTTGAAGGTCGTACGTATCAGTGGTGGGAATCCTCCGGCTATTTCAAAGCCCAAGATCAATCCACAAAACCTCCATTCTCTATCATTCTTCCTCCGCCGAACGTCACTGGCTTTTTGCACATGGGTCATGCTTTGGATCATACTATCCAAGACATTCTGATCCGTTGGAAAAGAATGAACGGTTACAATGCCATGTGGTTGCCGGGAACGGACCATGCGGGTATTGCCACGCAATCTGTCGTTGAAAGAGAACTTAAAAAAGACGGTGTTACTCGCCATGATTTAGGCCGCGAAAAATTCGTGGAAAAAGTGTGGGAGTGGAAACACCAATACGGCGATCGCATTTATTCGCAAATGCGCCGCTTGGGTGATTCTTGTGATTGGGATCGCGCGGTTTTCACTTTGGATGAAGGCGTTTCAAAAGCGGTTCGCAAAGTCTTCGTTACTTTGCACAAAAAAGGTTTGATCTATCGTGGCCAAAGATTGGTGAACTGGTCAGGTCCTCTTGAAACGGCGATTTCTGATTTGGAAGTTGAACACAAGCAAGTCAAAGGATCGTTGTATCACATCTCTTACCCGATCGAAGGCACGCAAGAGACGGTGACTGTCGCAACGACTCGTCCAGAAACTATGTTAGGTGATACGGCTTTGTGCGTTCATCCTGAGGACGAGCGCTATAAACACTTGATCGGCAAAAACGCGATCATCCCTTTGATCAACAGAAAGATTAAAGTCATCGCGGACACTTATGTTGATAAATCTTTCGGTTCGGGTGTGGTGAAGATCACTCCAGCGCATGACTTTAACGATTACAAAATCGGTAAGGCTCACAATTTAGAGTTCATCAACATTCTGACTAAAAAAGCCGAGTTGAATGAAAATGCTGGGCAATACAAAGGCCTTAAAGTTCAAGAAGCTCGTAAGCGCATTCTTGAAGATCTAAAAGCTTTGAACTTCCTCGTGAAGGAAGAGCCTCATGTTCACTCTGTAGGTCACTGCTCTCGCTCGGGCGCGGTGGTAGAGCCTTTCTTGTCAGAACAATGGTTCGTAAAAATGGAGCAGCTTGCAACTCCGGCTAAACGCGTGGTTGAAAGCGGAACGATTCGTTTTGAACCTGAATCTTGGACAAAAGTTTACCTTCACTGGATGAACAACATTGAAGACTGGTGTATTTCTCGTCAGTTGTGGTGGGGTCACCGTATTCCGGTTTGGTACTGTGAAAATTGCGAACACCAAACTGTCAGTGAAACCGACGTTACGGCTTGTGAAAAATGTGGCAACACGAAGATTCATCAAGACGAAGACGTTTTGGATACGTGGTTCAGCTCGGGCTTGTGGCCGTTCTCTACAATGGGATGGCCGAATGACACTGAAACACAAAAAACATTCTATCCAACGAATTATCTAGTTACTGGTCACGATATCATCTTCTTCTGGGTGGCTCGTATGATCATGCTAGGTCTTGAGTTTAAGCGTGATGTTCCGTTCCGCACGGTTTACATCCACGGACTGGTTCGCGATTCTCAAGGTCGTAAGATGTCTAAGTCTTTGGGGAACTCTGTTGATCCAGTAGAAATGATCGAGAAATATGGCGCGGATGCCTTGCGCTTTACGTTCTCGGCTCACTTGTACTCTGGAAAAGATTTTAAATTCAGTGAACAACGTCTTGAAGGCTACAGAAACTTCATGAATAAGATTTGGAATGCGGCTCGTTTCGCACTTTCAAACTTGCAAGACTTCCAAGTGCCAGCGGAAGGAGTCAAAGCTCTTCCGAAACAAGCTGACATCAGCGTATTTGACCAATGGATCATCACGAAACTTGCTGAAGTCACGAAGGAAGTTGAAGAAGCGATGGAGACGGAAAGATTCTCTGACGCCGCCAACGCTCTTTATCACTTCATCTGGAATCAGTTCTGTGACTGGTATATCGAGTTTACGAAACCGATTATGAATGGAACGAACGCTGAAGAGAAAAAAGCAACTCAACTTGTGATTGCTCAGGTTCTAAACCGCATCACTCGTTTGTTGCATCCATTTGCGCCGTTCATCTCGGAAGAGATTTACCAAAAGCTTCCGATCAAGGGCGCTGCTTGTATCGTGGATCAATTCCCGAACACTCGTAACGACAAAGAATTCTTAAGCCTGGGTTCTGCTCAAGCGGCTTTAGAAATCGATATCGTGAAAGAAGTGATCACAGCGATTCGTAACATTCGTGGTGAAAACCGCATCAGCCCGGCGACTAAAATCAACGCACGTTTGGGTGTGATGAATGACCAAGTTCAAAAAATCTTGGGCAATAATAAAACCGCGATTATGACGATGGGACGTTTAGAAAATCTAGACATCGGTGAAGAAGGCAACTTAATGAAGTGTGCCGTAGCTCCAGTTGTCGTTAAAGATGCCAGCGTAAAAGTAATCATCCCGCTTGAAGGCCTTGTGGATTTCGATGAGGAAGTAAAACGCATCAATAAAACGATCGAAAAGCTTCAAAAAGACATCACGATGCTGACGGGTAAACTTTCAAATGAAAAGTTTATCGCCAATGCGGATGAGGATGTTGTGGCGGCGGATAAAGCATTGCTAGCTCAATCTAAGATCCAACTAGAATCATTGAAAGACGCTTTAACGCGTTTCCAATAGCTCTGTAAGTTCTAAAACAAAAAAAGGCGAGGTCAGGAAACGGACCTCGTCTTTTTTATTTTTTGAATATCAAAAATTACTTACACGTGCATGACATAGTGACGGCGGAGTCAGCTCCGGTGCAACTGAAGATCTTTCCATCATGTGGAAGTTCAAAAGAATAGATCTTCCCGTCTCTTTCCACTAACAACAAGTCATCACCGTTTTGATAAAAGATACGGCGTGAATTCGCCTTACCAACAATGCTTCCATCCGATTCCAACGTCGCAATTAATGTATCCGTGGGGTTGTTGGTTTGTTCTGCTGCTAAGGGGATTTCTCGTTGCGCCCCATTGGATTCCATAACGGAATATTTCAAAGTGCGAGTGGGCTCGCCACTAGCCGTGTTCGTATTTTCAACATAGATGCGACGAACTTCTCCAGAAGGCGTGCGAATATCTGTCGTAAACCATTCATCACTTTGCGCGACGACGTCCCCGAGGTCAGCGGAAATAGCTTTATTGAAATTATCAAAATTAATTTCGGCTTGAGGATCTAGAGGCTGAATCTTCATGTTCAGACACGTTGCCATGGCTTGAGTGTGCTTTTGGTAGGCCTGAAACTTTTGGGGATCTTCCATTTTCGTCGGCAAAAATCCCGCGGCAGTTCCCGTCGGCACCGCTGCATCCATGGGAGGCGGAGGCGTTGCTTTATTTGCGCGAGCGGATGCTTCAGGCGGAATCGTTCCCATACTTTCGGGATTCACCGAAGGTTCTTCGGGAGTATTTGCGGGCTTCAAGTAAAAGAAAATAAGAAGCCCGATAATGATAGCGACGATAAGAATGGCGACATTTCGTTTGTGCATTCTTTAACTATCGACTGATCTCGACAGCGACGTCAACGGGTTCAAAATTCAGAAGCGAAACACCGATAAAGCGCAGGCGAACGTGCAAATAGTCAAAAAGATGAGCGACGCGTTCACAACCTGGACCTTGTAATGTCATGTACATCAAATAGTGCGGTAAACCCGGAGAATAATCGAAATGCCAATCGGAAACGACTTTGCAGTCCTCACCTAGCTCAGGCCAGTCTTTGGCAACGAATTCAGCCTTGCGTGCAGAAGAAAAAGAAATGTCCCTGCCGACTAAGACCGGATCGATTTGGTCAACCACAAGTCCCACTCTTAAAAGCGCTTCCTGTGTGATTGGATTCCAAAGCGAAGAGTATTCGTACTGATTCGGAGCCAGCTCACGAATACGAAAACTCATTTGATTGTCGACGGCCTGCGAGTGCACGGACCACAAGCTGACCAAAACCATCATCAAAAACACAAAATATCTCATGGCATCCCCCTGCATGGATCTTCGTGATAGACATGTTCTTAATAGTAAATGTGACCCTTAAAATGCAAGAAAGGGATCTTTGCAGATCCCCTTCTTGAAGTGATTTCAGTTTCAGTGACAAGAAATGTCTTACTTAATAAGACCGATCTCGCGCAAACGCTGCATCAAGAAGTCATGACCAGTGATATCAGCGTATTTTGCACCTGTCCCTTTACAAGATGGCAAGCAGCTCAACATAGCTTCAGGGTGTGGATGCATAAAGAATGGCATTGAATAACGGCTTTGGTTTGTGCCGTCTTGAGGATTGATCACTCGGTGAGTTGTGGACGGAAGAACATCGTTCGTCAAACGCGCCAACATATCACCCACGTCGACGATCAAAGTGTCTGGTTCAGAATCGATATCCAACCACTGACCATCGCGGTCTTTCAATTGCAAACCAGAAGCTGTCGCCGCTGGAAGAATCGTGATGAAGTTAATGTCCTCGTGAGCCGCGGCTCTTACGCAACGAGGATCCACACCTTCTGGAATTGGTGGATAGTGAAGAAGACGCAAGATTGAGTTTCCATCTTTCGTCATTTTCGCGAAAAAGTCTTTTTCAACTTCTAGTGGCATCGTCAACGCTTCCAGCATTACGTTACCCGCTTCTTCAAGCGCATCATAAAGAGCTGTGAAGTGAGTTTTGAATTCAGGAATTTCTGTCGGCCATACGTTTTCTGGGTAGACAGTTTTCAAGGCATTGCCTTCTTCAAGAACACGGCCGACGTGCCAGAATTCTTTAAGATCCATAACCGGAGAATCTTTAGCGTGCTCTTGACCAAACGGAGTGTAACCACGTTGGAAGCCCGCTTTCGGAGAGATGTAAGATTTTTTTACGTCAGTTGGAAGAGAGTAGAATCTTTTTAGGATATCGTAAGCTTTGTGAAGGTCTTCAGCTTTCACGTTGTGATCTTTAAGAATGATGAATCCATATTCTTTAAGACCTGTAAAAAGACTGTCGATAAACTTCGCGCGGTCTGCATCGGTGCCTTTAGTATAACTTGCAAGGCTCAATGTCGGAACTTTACGAAGAGTGCTCTGTTCAGAATGAGAAGCCGTTTCCATTGTTCTCACGATATTCCTCCCTTGTTAGGTTCATAGCGAATCTAGCAAGGTGCGCAAATAAAAGGCAACTGCAACTAATTATGCGTAAAAAGAATATCTAATACTCGAACGAGGGTGGGCGTTTCGAACTTAAAGTGAATATCTCCATCGAACAAACGAACCGCGTGCTCATTGCGATAAGGGGACTCTTTTTCCTCGTAACCGCGGTAAATCACAGGACGCGGGTCCAATTGCAGCGTACCCACGACGATTTCGCGAAGAGCTTTCTCGGGATTGCGACTTTCCCAATCACGCATGACGTTTTCGGCGTGCTCGGTAAATTCTACATGGATCTGTTCTTTGGCCACTTCCGCCGGCCACCCCGTGCGCGCATCAGGGATGGCCTCCACTTCAGGAAGATACGGTTTGATATCTAAAATCGGAGTGCCATCGACTAAGTCAGCACCCGAAACGACGATGCCGTCTTTTTCCACGGCGATTAATTCGACAAGCGAAAGTCCAATAGGATTGGGACGATGAGGACTGCGGGTTGCGAAAAGCCCCATGGTTTTTCCTCCCAAACGAGGAGGATGAACTTTCGCGTGATAACGAGCGGTTTTATTTTGATGAAAAACCCACACAAGCCACACATGACTGAAACCCTCAAGACCTTGCAAAGATTCTTCGGGTTGCAAATCGGCACGAATCTTCAAACGCGCCCAAGCCTTCTTCACCAAACCAGGTTGCCTGGGAGTGCCGAATTTATCTCTAAAACAGGATTCTAAATAGCCAATAGGTTCCATCATTAAGGAAGGCAGTAACTTTTCGAATCGCCTTGCGTCAAGGACTTTCACTCAAGCGCGCCGTGAGATCTATTTTTTCGAGCGAGACAACGCTTTAAAAACAAAAAGCCCGGTCACAGTGACAGGGCTTTTTGTTTTTGTGGTTTTTGCTGAATCGGCAAATTAGAAATTGCCAGATCTTCTCATCAAGCCTTCTTTATTCTTGATGATGATCTCTTTACCGTTCAAATCGATCAGACCTTCGTTTTTAAACTCAGTCAGGTGACGAGACAATGACTCGTTGATCGTACTAGCAAGCTGAGCGAACTCATTGCGAGTCAATTTAAGGTTCAAAGAGATACCGTTTGGAGTTTGCACACCAAATTTGTCAGAAAGCAACACAAGCTGGTAAGCGATACGCTCTTGAACTGACGCCAAGTAATGCAATTGGCTTGTTGTTTCGAAAGACTCAAGGTCATTCACTGCTTGATTCAAAAGAAGTTTGATCAATGGGCTTGCTTGAGCCATTGCAACTTGAATCAATTCGCGTGGATACAACCACAAGACTGTCGATTTAACAGCTTTTGCATGAGATTGAACGGGAGCTCCTTTAACCAGTGCTTTGTAGCCAAAATATTCGCCTGGTGAAACAAGCTTAGTTACGTACTCGTTCGTAGTTGTGCGTCCGCGTGCATGCGAGCGGTTCACTACAACTTTGACACAGCCAGATTGCACATAGTACAGGCCCTTCGCCGGCTCCCCTTCTTTGTAAATCATCTCTTCTTCCTTCAAGTGAATCACCTCATAGGGAACGCTTGAAGTATTTGGAATGTTTAAGTTTTGATTGCCCATAAAACCAAGGGAGTTTACTCCGCCGTTGAGTATTGTCTGAGATTCCATACTCTATTTCCTCCGCACTTTCTTCTTTGGGTTAAATGTTTAGGTCGATCCTAAACTGGCTTTAAACAAGTGCCTAATTGAAATTTCGACATAACTTACTTGTAACGGGCTCCTGTTAAGGTGCTGACAAGCTTTTGACTTGACTCACATTGCCACCTCTCCTAACTTCTGCCTCACATAAATTTTAAGATTTTTTTGTGATATCAATCGCTTAATCGCTGCCAAAACGCAGCCAAGTTAGATGATTCTGAGGGCTCAGATGATGTTAAAAACGATCCTTACTACCCTGTTAATCTTGTCTTTTAACATAGTTTCACATGCTAAAACGCTTAAAGTTGGCTTGGTCTTAGATAAGGGCGGCAAAGACGATAAGTCGTTTAATTCTGCGGCCTACGTCGGTGCTACCAAAGCAGAAAAAGATTTTAAAATTGAACTGAAGTATGTCGAAGCCACGGATACAAACGCGGTGGAAAATCTTCTTCGTTCTTTCGCTCGTAAAAATTTTGATCTGGTGATTGGAATTGGCTTTGGTCAGAAAGAGCCCGTTAAAAAAGTCGCTCCACAGTTTCCTCAAGTAAAATTTGCTGTTGTCGATTCTGAAGTCAGCCTTCCGAACGTGCGCTCTTTGTTGTTTGAAGAACACGAAGGTTCGTTCCTTGTCGGCGCCCTTGCCGCTATGGCTTCAAAAACCAATGCTGTCGGATATGTCGGAGGAATGGATATTCCTTTAATCCGTCGATTCGCCATGGGTTACGCCGCTGGTGCGAAGTATGTAAATCCTAAAATTAAAATCACAGAAAACTATATCGGCGTTACGGGTGAGGCTTGGAACAATCCTGCAAAAGCCAAAGAACTTGCTCTTTCACAAATCGCTTCGGGCACAGACGTTATCTTCGTAGCGGCCGGTGCATCGAATACCGGTGTGTTTGATGCCGCTGAAGAAAAAAAGAAACTCGCGATCGGTGTGGATTCCAATCAGAACTGGATTAAGCCGGGCGTGATTTTGACAAGCATGATGAAAGCCGTCGACGTGGCTGTGTATGACACGATCAAAGAAACGAACGAAGGCAAGTTCACTCCGGGTATTATTCGTTATGGATTGAAAAACAAAGGTGTTGATTACACTTTGGATCAATATAACGAAAAGCTGATCACTCCAGACATGAAAAAGAAAGTCGAAGAGATTAAAAAGAAAATCATCGCGGGACAAATCACTGTTCCTGACTACTATAAAAAGAAATAGTGATGTCAGTTCCAGCCCTCGAGTTTAAAAAAGTCTCTAAATTCTTCGGCGAAGTCCGCGCCAATACCGATATTTCATTCTTTGTCGAGCGCGGTGCTATCCATGCCATCGTTGGCGAAAATGGTGCCGGCAAGTCGACGGCGATGAAAATCCTTTTTGGCATGTATCGCCCCGATGAGGGCGAAGTTTTTGTGAACGGACAGCAAGTTCACTTTCATTCTCCGATTGATGCCATGGCGGCAAAAATCGGAATGGTTCATCAGCACTTTATGCTCGCAGAACCATTCACCGCTTTGGACAATATTCTTCTACAGCAAAAAGGCTCCGCGTTTTCGCTTCTGCCCAGAGCCTCTCAGAAAAACCGTCTTGAAGAAATCGCGCATCGTTATGGTTTTCAAATAAATCTGGATGCCAAAGTCGAAGATCTTTCTGTCGGTGAACAACAACGCTTGGAAATTCTGAAAATTCTTTCGCAAGATTCTGAGATTTTGATTCTGGATGAACCTACGGCCGTGTTAACTCCCCAAGAAGTCCAAGATCTTTTCGCAAATCTTCGTCGTTTGCGTGAAGAAGGTAAAACTATTCTTATCATCACTCACAAGCTGAAAGAAGTGATGGCGTTGACGGATTCCGTGACGGTCTTCCGTGCTGGTCATGTCGTTGGTCATAAGTGGACTCGCGAAACAAATGCCGAAGAACTTGCCGAAATGATGGTCGGTCGGCGCATTCAGAAACCTCAGGAAAGAAACACGGCAGTTGACCAGGCCAAGACTGTTTTACACTTTGAATCTGTTTCAGGACGACTGGGCAGTCACGGCATTGATGATATCAAACTTTCTGTTCACGCTCGTGAAATCGTGGGTGTCGCGGGAGTTGAAGGCAACGGTCAAGACGTCCTTATTCGAGCGTTGTTAGATAAACAGGCCTTGGAAGATTTTACGGGCAAAGTAACGACGTTAGGTTCCGTGGGATCGTTTCCAGAAGATCGTTTGCGCTTTGGAGTTCTGCCTTCTCGTCCCGTTTACGAAAACTTCATTTTAGGTCAGCACAAGTCCCTGCTTTTCGCTAAGGGACTTTTCCTTAAAACGAAAGAGATCTTGCAAAGAACCAAAGACATCATGAATAAGTATGATATCCGCCCTCACAATGCTCATCTGCCCTTCGATAAAATGTCGGGGGGAAATCAGCAAAAATTGGTCGTGGCACGGGCTCTTCTGCAAAATCCGCAAGTCATTATCGCCGCACAACCCACTCGCGGTGTCGATATTGGAGCCATTGAATTCATTCATAATGAACTCCGCAAATCACGCGATGAAGGGGCCGGAATTCTTCTGATCTCTTCCGAACTGGATGAGCTGATGGCGCTTTCAGACCGTATCGTTGTTCTTTATAAAGGCCGCCTCGTGAAAGAATTTACGCGCGCGCAGTTTGATGAAATTGCTTTGGGTAAAGCAATGGGATGTGGCAATTGAAACGTTTGATCGGATTTGCCATAGGCTTAGTGGCCGCTTTGCTTTTGACGTTCTTTGCGGGTGAAAATCCTTGGAATATTTTTATGATCCTCATGCGCAGTGCCTTTGGCTCGATGTATGATTTGGGTCTGACTTTGTCCTATACAACACCGCTGATTTTCTGCGGGCTTTCTGTGGCGATTTGTTTTCATGCGGGACTTTTTAATATCGGTGCTGAAGGTCAGTTGACGATGGCCGTAGTGACGGCGGCGGCAGTGGGGATCTTACTTCCGCAGATTCCTTTTCCTTTAGCTCCTTTGGTTGCGTTTATGGCGGCCCTTCTTGTTGGTGGCTTTTGGGGTTGGATTGCGGGTTGGTTGCGCGCAGTTCGTGGCAGTCACGAAGTTATTATAACTATCATGCTGAACTTCATCGCTGCCGGTCTTGCGAGTTGGTTCACGCTGAAAGTGATTCCAAATCCGAACTCACAAAGCCCCGAAACGGCGATGGTGTCGGCGAACTATATGTTTAAAGACTATGATTTGATTGCGCGCCTTTTTCCCGATACCCCGGCAAATGCCTCTTTGGGATTTGCGATTGTTTTTGCGATTTTGATGTGGATATTTCTCTGGAAAACCACGTGGGGCTTTGAATTGCGAGCCGTGGGATCTAATCCTGAAGCCGCTCATCGCGCAGGAATTTCTGAAAAGAAAATGCGCATGGTTGCGATGGCGTTGGGTGGAGCTTTAGCTGGTTGTGTGGCTTTGTCTGAAGTTTTAGGAAGTGCGGGTCAATATCGTATCGGTTTTTCACCGGACTATGGATTTATCGGAATTGCAGTCGCCTTGCTTGCGAACAACAATCCTTTGGGAATTATCGCTGCCGCCTTTTTGATGGGCGCTCTTCACAAAGGGGCCTCAGATCTGGATTTAGAAACTTCAACGATCACGCGTGATTTCTCTCGCATTATTCAAGCCTTCATTATTCTTGGTGTTGCGGGACAAGCTTACTGGGAATGGTTGAAGAAAAACCGTAAGAGGAAGTCGTAATGGAATCATTCTCTCTTATTTTAGCTTTGGTATTTGCGACTTTACGATTAGCGACGCCACTTATCTTTGCCGCTACCGGTGGCTTGATGAGTGAACGTTCTGGTATCGTGAACATCGCCTTGGAAGGCTTTATGCTTTTCGGGGCTTTCGCAGGCGCCGTCGCTGGACAGTATTTCGCTTCCGCGTGGCTGGGTTGGGGCGCGGCTTTGATCGCGGGTCTTATTGTTGGCGCTCTTTATGCGCTTTTTGTTATCGAACTAAAGGCCGATCAAATCGTCACCGGTATGGCCTTCAATTTACTGGCGATGGGTGTGATTCCTTTCCTGACGAAGATTCTTTATAACTCAACCGGGACGACACCGGCTTTGTTGGTGGAAGATCGTTTTACTTTTGAACCTTTGCTCATGGCCTTCGTTCTTGTGGGACTTGTTGCGTTCTGGCTTTATAAATCGCGCTCAGGGCTTTGGCTTTTGTTTGCCGGCGAGCATCCTGAAGCTTTGCTCGCCAGTGGCGTGAGTGTGCGTAAAGTTCGTTGGGCGGCGGTTTGTTTTAGCGGCATCTTTGCGGCTTGGGGTGGCGCAAGTCTTTCTTTGTTCTTGTCTTCGGCTTATTCACCGATGATGACAAGTGGTCGTGGATATATGGCGCTAGCGGCTTTGATCTTTGGTAAGTGGAAGCCACTTCCCGCTTTAGCAGCGTGTTTGCTTTTTGCCTTTGCCGACGCGGTTCAGATCCGTTTGCAAGGTGTGCGCTTTGGCGAAACCGAAATTCCAGTTCAGTTTGTTCAAATTCTTCCCTATCTTGTGACTATCATTGCTTTAGCGGGATTCATCGGTAAAAGCCGTGCTCCGAAAGCTTTAGGTCGCGAAGGGTTTTAGTTTTTTAAAAGAGAGGTTTCCATGAAAAGTCTTCTTCTTGTTTTACTGATGGCGACATCCACTCAAGCTTTGGCTTGGGGCGGTCGTGGTCACGATGCTGTCTGCCGCGCGGCGAGTTTCCTAGTGAAAGAACCGGGCCTTAAAGAGTACTTGAAAAACAAACCGCAAATGATGGGCCATCTTTGCAATATGCCGGACTTCTATTGGAAGAGCCTTGGCGGAGAAGCCAATCAACTTGGAAACCCCACTCACTTCATTGATATCGAAGTGATTGGTCTTGACGTGAAAGACATCCCCGTTGATTTCAAAAAATTGACAGCAGATTTCACGGGCAAGCCGAACAAGTTTAAAAACGATGGGTCTACGATTAAGTCCATCCCTCAAGAATTTGGTTCTTCTTGGTGGAGAGCAGATCAGTTCATGCGCATTATCGCAGGACTGCAAAAAGATTTCGCGACGGCGACTCCTCCAGCTAACTTCAAAGAAGAACAGAACAACGAACTTCCGTATAACAAGTTGGCTTACCAAATGGTTGTATCGATGGGTTTGATGGGTCACTTTGTGGGTGATAATGCTCAGCCTTTCCATACTTCTGCAGATTATGACGGCTACGCCGCTGGTCATGGTGGAATTCATGCTTACTTCGAAGACTCTGTAGTGGGTGAATTCGATGGCGACCTGGATGCTTTGGTTCTAAAAGAAGCTCGTGCAATGAAAAATCCAGAGTTCTTAAAACCAAAGACAACGATTGAAAAGATGAAAGTTTTGAGTGTGATTTCCAATAAAGAGATCGCGAAAATCTTGAAACTAGATCCAATCAAAAAGAAATCCGAGCTTAAAAAAGAAAAAGGCATGGAACTTAAAACAGCGGCGGAAAGAGAACCCGCTTCTGTTGCTTTCAAAAAAATGAAACCACTCATCGTAACAGAAATGGCCCGCGGAGCCGTGTTGCTAGCAAATCTGTGGGACGAAGCCTACATCAGCGCCGGCCGCCCGAAGATCGGTGCTTACAAGTCGTATAAATACCCGTTCACCGTAGACTTCGTAGCTCCAGACTACATCGCTCCGGAAGCAGCGACCGAGAAAAAATAATTTTCTTGGTAAAATCGAAGCCCTTCACTCCGCCACGCACTGGTGGGATTGAGGGGCTTTTTGGGGATCATTCAAAGCTCTTCCAATACACTCACGCCGATAGCACCTTACGCGATAGTACCTTTTACACGATACTATTATCACCTATCCTATGTTTCGATCGTGATTTTATAAAACTTCGGCTGGACATCACTCATTTCACCAACTCACATTCGGCGTCGAAAATTATCATCGTGTTGATGAGCTTTTTTCACCAAATATAAACGGTTATCGTTGCGATTTATAACAGGCGCACGTGAAAACATTCGCACTAAATAGAGTATTCAAATAACAGCCTGAGAAGCGACAATGACGTAACTACCAACCTTAGTGTCTTTTTTAAATTTGTCTCAACCTCAATTCTATTTTGCAAAAAGAATAATTCCCTCAATACGTCCTAAACGTATCTCTCGCCACGGCGACATCTCCGTAGCGGCGAAGCTATGCGTTACTGTTCACAAGTGATAGTTTCGGCATTTTTGATTTATTAAATTTTTTTGCAAGTGCCCCAATGACTTCTCCCCAGGAGCCGTCGGAACACACATGCGACAAGAGATCTCGTGCTTTTTGCAAGTCTGCGAACTCTTCCTTAGTTAAGGTTACTTCTAAGCGAACACTTTCATCTGCCTGAGGCTTTAAACTTTCATGCGTTTGAATGGGTTGTTTAAATTCAGCTGCTAAGATCTTTTGGGTTTCAAAGGAATTCTTATTCTCAATCTCTTCTAATATTTTCAGCGTTTTAGCCTCTGAAAGAAACGCGCCTGAGGTTCTTACTTCTTCTTTGATGCACTTTTGAACTTGAGTGAGCTGCGAAAGATTCAATGCTCCCGACTCAAGCTTTTCGGCGACCAAGGGAATTTGTCTCAGCAACCGAGCCGATTGCAAACGCCTGTAAGCGCTCGATTCAGAATAGCCCAGATGTTTGGTTAAATAGGAAAACATCCCGTCATATCCCATGTCAGCGAAGAGTTTGCGAGATTCCATTTCGTTGATATGCAAAAGAATCACATGGGTGATTTTTCTCTCTGTGCGAACAAGCTTTTCTAAGCGCTGAGTAAGTTCCAGATCAGAAATTCTTTTTAAATCCATGGCGTATCCTTTCGTCAAAGGGACAATACCACGACTTTTTAAAAGCAGTTTTCGTGGTTTTTCTGAGCGAAGGTTGCGATAAAAACTGTCGGAGAATCGAGCGTTAAACGCTTACATCGCCTCATACCGAAGACTTCGTATTCCTAACATGAAGCCTCTCACGAAATAATCATTCGCACGATGCTCGCAAAATTAAAAACAACAAAACCTTGGCAAGAAATATTTTGTCAAAATATTAACTCAAAGCTTCAGCGAAGCGGTGTTCGTCAATCTAAATGGCATATATTGATGAGTATGTTGTTGAAGTAGTGATGTGAAGATATTTTGGGGGTAGCGATGTCGAGTGTGAGTGGTGATTGATGAGAGATTGGAATCGGCGGCCACTATCTATCTATCTATCTATCTATCTATCTATCTATCTATCTATCTATCTATCTATCTATCTATCTATCTATCTGTTCGCTACTGCTTCTGAATTTGAGTTCTTCATTAGGATAGTTTCAGTTAGAAGATCATGCTAAAGGTGAGCATCCTACTTAGAGTTAACCTGGGATTTACTGCCGTCTCAATCTGAGATGCGACTACCGATATAGGGCTACTGTCATTTTGCTAAACACTGAAACTCTTCCTATTTCTTTTTAGCGTGGGTACAGCCTTCGCATTTCTTTGAATTGGATAAAATCCACGAGGAGAGAATTTATGAAAAAGCGTGTTTTGTTGGCGATGGCTGTGATTATGGTTTTGGGTTCTGTTAAAGCGATGGCGGAAGAGGTGGATGACATCTCTTTGATGATCACTGAAGGTAAAATTGCGGCGGCTGAAGCAGCTGCAGCGAGTGACCGTTGTATGGAATGTGAAATGAATATTCCTGGAAAATTGGACGCTGCGGAACTCAATATGAATTTGATCACGATCGAAACTCAAATCAAAGAAATGGAAAAAATGCAGGACGAAATCAGTGATATGGAAAATACCAATGGCCTCATGAGTGCATTGGGACAAACTATCACAACTGCCGAAGCAGTTCGTAAAGAGATCGATCGTTCAGCTGATTTGGATAAATCTCGTCAACTAGTGGGAGAACTTACTAAAACAATCAGAGAGTTCAAAGCCCAACTTCCAAGCAATCAAATCCGTGGTTTGAAAGTTCACCACGAATTGTCTTACTAATTAATTCAGCATTTCAAAAAATACCAAACCCCGGTCTTCTCGGCCGGGGTTTTCTTTATATTTCCTGCTGCTGGAAAGCGTTTTTAAGTTCTAATCTTAGAAACACGGGATTTAGATTTTTAGAGGATTAGAACCTAGCTTAGCGAATTAGCTGGCTTAACTTAACCAACCTACTTCGCAGTAGCCGTACTCCCCGCCGAAGCGGCGATGATACATGCCACCGCTACTGATTGAGTCAGAGTCAAAGATTCATTTAGCATCACAAAGCCTGCGAAGATGGCTACCACCGGTTCCATGCTCATCAAGATGCCGAAGGTTTTAGTGGGAATGTTGGTCATGGCTTTCATTTCTAGTGAGTAGGGAATGGCGCTGGAGAGAAGAGCGATAGCTAGGCCCATCGGTAGTAACGAGGGATCTAGGATTTGTTTTCCGTTGAAAATGAAGCCTGCGGGGACCGTCACTAGAGCGGCGAACCACATGCCCCAGCTTGTTGTCTGAAGACTGCCCGTAGCTTTTGAAATCTTTTTTCCGAAGACGATGTAAAGCGCCCAGAAGAAGCCTGCGGCTAAAGCGAGGAAAACGCCTAGGCCATCAAGTGCCGCGGTTGAAGAAGAAGCCACCGGCAGTAACATGTAGATACCTGCGCCCGCTAAAGCCACCCACAAAATATCCCAGGACTTTTTTGAAGAAAACAAAGCGACGCTCAAAGGTCCGACGAATTCAACGGCGACGGCGATGCCGAGGGGAATTCTTTCTAACGAAAAATAAAAGAGAAGATTCATCGCGCCTAGGGAGATTCCGTACGCCGCGATGGGAAGAATCTCTTTTTTGGAAATCTTATGTTTCCAAATTTTTGCGACGACAGAAAGTACTAGAGCTGAAATGAAAACGCGCAAGGCCGTCGCACCGGCAGCGCCAGCAAGTGGGAAGAGTTGTTTCGCAAAAGATGCTCCGAACTGAATCGAAAACATGGCGATCAAAAGCAAACCTAGTGACGAATACAGCGACTTCAAGATCGACTACTCCTTATACAGTGGCGCGCGATGTCGGTCACCGTCTGTCACTGTGATCTCACTCTGAGAATCGAAACTTCTAAGTGTTTGAAGCCTCGTTCAAGCGTTCTCAAAGCAAGTCACATTTTTTGGCACATTCCTCGCACTAGGGATAGATATACAACTTGTTACGAAGGAGTTCAAAATGACAATCACAAAAATCATCACAGCAGCAATCATCACTTTGTCAGCAGCTTCTTCTTTCGCAGGTACAAAATGTGACCATAAAGATCTTGGTGGTCGTTTCAGCCACACAAATCCTCCTGCAACTCAAACTCAAGTTGTTAAAACTGCTACGACTTCTACTTACACTGGTGCTCGCTAATATTATTTGATAAATATGAACGTCTCTTTCTAAGACATTCGTTCCTTCGTTTCCCCTACTAACATCCTTAAGCATTTCCATTTTTTAACCGAGATAATTGGGCGCCTCAGTAAACCAATTACATAAAACAGGTCGGTTGAAATGAAATCTTGGCTTCGCGGTATCAAAGGTAAGTTATTCTTTTCTGCAGTGATTCCCCTCTTCGGATTCATCGCGCTTGGCTATATCTCTTATGCTAGCTTTTCTTCTTTAGGCGGCCTGCTGAATGACGCCTATGTGAATATCATTCCCAACTTAAAAGCAGTTGATAATATCGAAGGAGCACGAGCACGCATCGGTCAGTACCTTTGGGGCTCGATGGCCAATAAAGATGTTCCGAAGCATCGTGGAGATTACGTCAAAAAGGCCCGCGTGGCCGTGAAAGAATATCTAGATGCCGTTGCCGACTATGAGGACACGACTTTTCAGCCTGGCGAGCAAGATATCTACGCCAACATGAAGCACCTCAATGGTGAATACATTGCCGAGGTGAATAAGTTTATCGACGTGCTGGAAAAAGGTTCGGATGAAGACCTTCTTAAAGCCCGCGAGCAAATGACTGGTGGTCCTTACTTAGCCCACTCAACCCAAATCAAAAAAACAGCGGGCGAAATTATCGCTCTTTACGAAAAGCTTGCTAAAGAGAAGAACGAGTTTCAGAAAGCGGAAACGAAGAACGCTCTCACCTGGTTGGCCGTCATTGGCTGTTCTTCTGCTGCACTCGTGTTCTGTATCCTTTTATTTGTCGCAAACGCTTTAAGCAAACGTGTGAGCAGCGTCGTTAACAAGCTCTCGGATGCCGGGATGCAAGTGAACCAAGCTATTAATCAATTGTCTTTGGCCGGACAAAGTCTGTCCCAGGCTTCAACGTCCTCGGCGGCTTCTCTAGAAGAAACCGTAGCTTCGTTAGAAGAAATGACTTCGATGGTGAAACTGAATTCAGACAACGCCAAACAGGCTGCGAGTCTGGCTGTGACATCTCGTACAGCGGCAGAAGATGGTGAACGCGAGATTAAGAACCTCGTCACGTCTATGCACGACATCTCTCAATCTTCGAAGAAAATTGAAGAGATCATCAACGTGATCGACGACATCGCCTTCCAAACAAACCTATTAGCTTTAAATGCGGCCGTTGAAGCTGCCCGTGCAGGCGAGCAAGGTAAAGGCTTTGCCGTGGTTGCCGATGCCGTTCGTACTTTGGCCCAAAGATCGGCATCAGCGGCAAAGGACATCACAAGCCTTATTAAAGACTCTGTAGAAAAAATTGAAAATGGGACCGAGATCGCGGACCGTTCGGGGAGTGTCTTAAATAACATCGTCACTTCGATCAAGAAAGTGTCGGATCTGAATAATGAAATATCTGCTGCAAGTTCTGAACAGACCACAGGTATTCAGCAAATTAATAAAGCCATGAATCAATTGGATCAGGGATCTCAGTCGAATGCCGCTTCTTCAGAAGAAATTGCGTCGACAGCCGAAGAGATCTCGTCTCAGTCCAATCAAATGCAGCTACTGGTGAAAGACTTAAATGGCTATGTAACAGGTCAGACGGAAG
Source organism: Bdellovibrio bacteriovorus (assembly GCF_001592755.1). Lineage (NCBI taxonomy): Bacteria > Pseudomonadati > Bdellovibrionota > Bdellovibrionia > Bdellovibrionales > Pseudobdellovibrionaceae > Bdellovibrio > Bdellovibrio bacteriovorus. The sequence goes on from NZ_LUKF01000007.1 coordinate 71,270, forward strand.
TGATAGAAACTGTTGCAGAAAAAACTGAATCTAAGAAACAAAAACCAAAGACACAGGCGGCGGGCTCAAAGGTAATAAAATTCAAACCACCGCAAAAAGTAGCGAAGCCTACGGAGGCCGCAGAAGTCATTCCATTTGATAATGAAGATGAACCCAGAGCCAAGGTTGGAACAACCGACGGGTTCTAAATCAAAGATGCACAAATAAAAAAAGCCCAGGTTCCCCTGGGCTTTTTAGTTTCACATGAGTGAAGCTTCAATTACTTAACGATGTCGCCAACGTATTTGAAACCAACAGTGATGATGTTTTTTGTAGTATCTTCAGCAGCTGGAGCTTCGAAATCGTCTTTGATTGAAGTGTAAGCTACGTGATAGCGGAAAGCATCTTCAGCTTTTGGTACGATTTCCAAAGCAACTGCGAATGCATTGCGTTTGAAGTTATCGTTGTCAGCAACTTTGTCTGTAGACATTTCGTACTTAAGAACTGGAACCCACATACCCATTTTGTAACGAGCTTCTACGAAAGTAGAAGTAGTTTCAGACTTAGTGTCAGTTACGTTCTCTTTATCAGAGTTAGCAAGGTACTCAAGATCAACAGTCAAATTTTCCATTGGAGCCAAACGGAAGCCAGCACCTAGGAAAGTTTGTTCGTGACCAGCAGCAACTGTGTCAGCGGCACCGATAGTGTAGCTCAAGTAAGTTTGAACCATTTTATCAGCAAATGAACCCCAATATGCCAAGCCCATAGTGTGGCGCTTGTTAACAGAAGTCAAAAGCTCGCTGTCTGAGTTTGTTTGGTTAGCCAATTGGAACTCAACTTTATGATCTGGAGTGATAGTGTAAGCAGCAGCAACACCAGACATATTTTCAGGAGTTACAACTGCACCTTCACTTTCAGAACCAGGAGTCGCACCAAGAAGACGGCCGCCTTCGCCACCATTAGCCAATGAAGTAAGGTAAGTATCGCCATCGTAGAAAGCACGACGCTCGAAACCACCAACATTCATCCACATTTTACCAGCTGTAAATGTGAAGTTGTCCATTGGTTTAGAGATAGTCAAATGCTCAACAAACTTATCAACAGTCATAACTTTTTGAGCACCACCTGGGAATGTAGGATCAGCCACGAAAGAACGAAGGTTCAAACCAGCGTCGATAGTAGCGTCACCAACCATGCCAGTTAGGTACAAACGAGCTACGTTTGGTTGGAAAAGTGAAGTTCCTGCCGTTTCTGCGCCGTCAGCCGCATCATAAGCTGGAGTGTTGTTGTAATCTGAACGTACAACGAGTTTGATACCCGCGAACGCGTTAGTAGCCGCAACTGTCACAGCTGCCATTACTAAAAGTTTTTTCATTGTTGCATCCTTTCGTTTCGTTGCAATCTTAGAACTCTTTTAAATCCATTAAAAGTTGTAACCGTATACATAAAAAATGCTAATGATGAGCTAGTCCAAGATCAACAACAAAAATTTTACGAGCCTTTCCTCATCACCGAAAAACTCATCAATAAGTTTCTTCATGTGGTTTCAAATCCACAGGTCGTGCTCTTACTTTTTTCTTTTTTTTGATGTGATTTTTTCGAACTTTTTATTTCGATGAAATCCGCAACAGTTGTGGATTTCATCGCGAAGAACCGTGTTCAAAAATTTCCACGAAAAATTTTTAGTGATGCGATTCCGCTACCGTTTGTTGGTCCAATTTATTTTGCGAAATTGGACATTTGACGCGAAATTTCAATTTAGAGTTGGCGCACTAGATCATGGTCTAGTTTATATCTTTTTACGTTACAGAAACTAGACCTAGGTCATATCCTTTTCAGCACTGAAATACTCAGAACCTATATAAAGGAGTTCATGTGAAACTTTTGAGAGTCGTCTTATTGGGATGCTTAATTGCGGGTGCAAATGCACACGCCGCAGACCTTGCCGGAATCACCGTCAACGGTGAGGTGGCATTTGATTATAACTTTTTGTCTACAAAAAATGTCGGCATTCCAAACACGGGTGCGGCAACGAATGAAACTTATCGTCTTAATTCGGCTCAAATTCTTCTAAAAAAAGAAACAGATCAAATCAACTTCTTGGCTCGTTTAGCTTATCTTCCAACATCTGTAGTTACTACAGCGGCTCCCGAAACTAAAACGACGTATAATTTAGGAACTTTGGATCAAATCGAAGCTTATTATAAAGTCACTCCTCAATTTCACATTGGGTTTGGTCGCTTCCTAACAACAATGGGCTATGAGTCTTTATTAAAGTCAGAGAACTCTACTTATAATAATACAATCGCTTACCAATCTATCGTTCCAGGATACGGAGAGGGTTTACGTCTTCGTTACATCGCGGGCGACTGGTTGACAGCGACGCTTTCTACTTACAACCAATCTACTTACAGCGCTTGGGGCGATGACTATGCGCCAACAAAAACCACAGAGCTTTCTGCAACGGGTGTTCTTGGTCGTCTTACTTGGTTCGGTGGATACTATTTAGGAACAGACTCTGGAGCGACTGCGAAAGTTGAAAAATCGGCATCGAGCGTTTGGGCCGCTTATAAATTTGCTGATAACTTCTCTTTAGCTATTACTTATGATTCACGCACATTCACTCCAGACGGCGAACATGCGCACTGGGCAGATTCAACAAGTGCTGTTCTTTCTTATGGTTTGAACCAACACAACTTGGCACTACGTTACGAAATGGTTCGCGGCGCCAATGAACTTGTTGATCCTGTGACAGCGGCTACTTATGGAAACGCTGACAAGGTGAATTCTTTGACCGTGACTGATAAGATCGCTTTGACAGAAAACTTCAAAGTCTATGCAGAATATCGCATGGATCAAGCTGACGAAGATGTTTTCGCTGATGAAGATGGAAACGCGAACAGCAAGAAAGACGCCAGCATGATCACGCTCGGCGCGATCGCAAGCTTCTAAAATAGCTTTTGCCACACAAAAGGGCCTCATCAGAGGTCCTTTTTTTTTATTACAACGCCTCTTCTTGAAAGTCTTCGGAAGGTCCTGCGACAAGAACGAAAGACAAACAAGAAACTCCTTTTCCGATTGGGAACTTGTGCTACCCTAAAGAAAAGGAAGTAAGCCTAGACAATGCAAAAGAAAAAACTCCTCAACGGCACAATCAAAAGACATCCCGACGGATTCGGATTCTTTATTCCTGACGACCCTGAACATCCTGACGTGTACATTCCTCGACACTCGATGGAAGGGATCATGACCAACGACAAAGTAGCCGTTGAAGTCTTTCCTGAAAAAGGCACTGAACGCTTCCGTGGCGAAATCATCCGTGTTTTAAATCGTGGAACTAAAACTGTTGTCGGCCGCTTCTATCGTATGAACGACAGAGTTGGCGCCATCCGCGATGAAGGCAAAGGCTGGGGCCAAGACCTTAAGATCAAGCTGGAAGACTCATTAAATGCCAAAGACAAAGAATTGGTCGCGGCCGAGATCCTGACTTATCCTGACGAAGGAAAAACCTTTACGGGCAAAGTCACTGAAATTATCGGGGACGCTTTAGATCCTTTGACTGATATTAAACGCGTCATCCGTTCGAATAATATTCCCTTAGAGTTTTCCAAAGCGACGCTTGAAGAAGCTTCCCACTTTAGCGAACTTCCAGACGAAAAAGACTTCAAAGGCCGTGTCGACCTTCGCGACAAGAATTTGATTACTATCGACGGAGCCACAGCCAAAGACTTCGACGATGCGGTCTATGTAGAAACGACAGAAGAAGGTTTTCTTCTTTACGTCGCAATTGCCGACGTCAGCCACTACGTAAAAATTGGAAGTGCCATTGATAAAGACGCTTACGAGCGCGGCACTTCCGTTTATTTCCCGAATTATGTCGTTCCGATGCTGCCAGAGGTTCTTAGTAACGGACTTTGTTCGTTGAATCCTCACGTTCCCCGCCTGTGTTTAGTTGCGGAAATGCTCTTTGATTTCACCGGCGAACTTAAAACTTCGAAATTTTATGAAGCCGTGATGGAAAGTAAAGCGCGAGTCACCTATGGTGAAGCGCAAGAAATTATCGATGGGGCGGACATCGAAAAGTTCAGTCATGTTAAAGGAAACATTATTCTTTTAGCAGACTTAGCTAAGATCCTGATGGCGAAGAGATTTAAAGAAGGCTCTTTAGATCTAGAAATTCCAGAAACAGAATTGGTTATTGATGGCGCAGGTGTTCCTGTCGACATTCAACGTTCCGAGCGCCTTTTTTCACATCGTTTGATCGAAGAAATGATGCTCGCTGCGAACGTGGCGGTCGCAAAATTCCTATCCAGTCGCAATATCCCTGCAATGTATCGTATCCATGAACCACCGAATGAACAGGCGATTGCTCTTTTAGAGAAATACCTGGCGAACTTCGGCGGCAAGGTGAAATTGAACCAAGGTAAGTTGCAAAAGCGCCTTACGAAAGCTTTGGAAGAGTTTGAAAACCGTCCTGAAGCTCAGATCCTGAATATCCTGACATTAAGATCGATGAGCCAAGCCAAGTACAGTATGAACAACGTGGGCCACTTTGGCTTGGGTTTTGAGTTTTACACTCACTTTACCTCACCGATTCGTCGCTATCCTGACTTGATCGTTCACCGACTCATTAAGAATCAAGTGATGCCGCAATCACGCTATCGCTTAATGAGCGAGGATGACTTGTCATCTGCTTCGACAATTCTTTCAGCGGCTGAACAACGTTCAACAAAAGCAGAAAGACAGATTCATTCTATTAAAAAAGCCCGCTTCATGGAAAAGTTCGTGGGGCAGGAATTCGACGGTATGATCAGCTCTGTCGCCAAGTTCGGTGTCTTCGTTCTTCTGCGCGAATATGATGTCGATGGTTTGATTCGTTTAGATGATCTAGGCGGAGACCGTTACGAATACGACGAAGAAAATCTGCGCTTGGTAGCGCGAAAATCCGGCTTTAGTTACAGCATCGGTGACATGATTCGCATTCAAGTCGCGGCCGCCGATCCAGAACTAGGTCAAATCAACTTCCTTCCTGCAGGTGTCGAGCTTGAAGAAGAAGATGAAGAGATGACCGATGCCGAAGTGTCTGCTGACAAGTTTCTTAAAAAACTTCACGATCAAAATCGTCAGCAACGCCCCGGAAGAAGAGAAGATAATCGTCCAAAACAGTCCGCTTCTGGCCGTAAAGAGCGCGGAGGTGAACGTAGTGACCGAGGTCGCGGCGAACGTGATCGCGATCGTGATCACAAACGAGATCGCGATGAAAAGCCGTTCAAAAAAGAAGGCTTTAAGAAAGATCCGAAGAAGCAGTCTTCCCGATTTTTTGCAGACACCCGCCAAGAACGTGAGGGGCAAGCTCGCAAAGTTGAAAAAGCGGAAAGAGCCCATGGATTTAAACCGCAGCCACGTGAGGACGATGAACAGCGTGGACCGAATCAAGATCTACTGAACATGATCCTTGGTCCAGAGAGATATCGTGGTCCCAACGACGACACCTCTGCTAAAGACAAGCCCAAGCTCAGTAAGAAATTGATGTTTGCCGAACAGTCTAAACTTCGTGATAATGACAACTATTCGGAGATGAATAGTGACAGCCTTAAAGACCGGAAGCCAGATCGGCAAAACACTAAAAAACGCGGCGAGACTTCGAACGATCGTCGGGGTGTTCGCAAAGCACGGGTTTCATCAGGTCGCGGAAAAGGTAAAACTCGGTAAATTCATTATCGAGCGCCTGAACTCAAGCTCTGACATCGAAGCTCTTTCGATGCCAGAGCGCATGAGAATCAGCTTTGAAGAACTAGGTCCCACTTTCGTAAAATTAGGCCAGCTTTTAGCAAGTCGCCCCGATCTTGTTCCCGAAGAATACGTCACTGAGTTTGAAAAGCTTCACGATCGCGTTCAACCCCTCAAATTTGAAACTGTTGAAACCGTTCTTCGTGAAGAATTTGGAAGTTCTCTTTATCAAAGATTTGCAAGCATTGATCCTGAACCTCTGGGTTCAGCAAGTATCGCCCAGGTTCATAAAGCGCGGTTGGCCACAGGTGAAGACGTTGTTATCAAAGTGCAACGGCCAGGCATTATTCAAACCATCAACGATGATTTGAATGTTCTTTATCTTCTAGCAGACTTGCTGGTGACATACATCCCAGAAACTCGCCCTTACAATCCGGTGGGCATCGTCGATGAATACTTCCGCACCCTCGATTTAGAAACAAACTTCGTGGTTGAGGCCAATAACATCCGTCGCTTTCAAGAAAATTTCGCGGGCAGCGAACACATCAAAATCCCGAAAGTTTATTTAGATTATACGACGGAACGAGTTCTGGTCATGGAAGCCCTTGCAGGAATTCCATTAAGCCAGGAAGGCGCTTTACAACAAGCAAACATCGATCCTAACGAAGTCATTCGAAGAGGCCTTCGAGCTTATCTGAAAATGGTTTTCGAAGACGGGCTTTTCCACGGCGATTTGCACGCCGGGAATTTCTTTATTATGCCTGACAATCACATTGGTTTGATTGATTTCGGTGTCGTTGGCCGTCTTAACAATCGCACTCAAGCGTCTATTGCAAACATGCTTTTAGCTCTTTCTAAAGAAGACTACGAGCGCCTTGCCTATGAGTACGTGGATTTAGCTCCGTTTACGGATCGCGTGAACATCGATCTTTTCGCCAAAGATTTGCGAGAATTGATCGCACCGTATTTCGGTTTAACGCTAAAAAACGTCAATCTGGGAAAGATCCTGATGAAATCATCAGGGATCGCAGCGACACACCACTTGCATGTTCCCACCGACCTCATGCTCTTTTTCAAATCCATTGTTTCAATTGAGGGCATGGGCCGCAAAATTCATAAGGACTTTGATTTCCTTCAGTACTCTTTAGAGTTTGCTGGAGAGCTTGCGAAAACAAAGTTCGGACCTGAAAGAGTCATGAACGACATGACTCAAATGGCTCGAGAGTCCAAAGCATTTTTAAATTCTTTACCGCGCCAGTTGAATTTCTTTTTAAGAAAGATCAATAGCCCCGAACACTCCTTCAGCTTAAAAGTGGGAGAGATCAAAGAACTCAAACGTTCTGTTGAAAGTTCATCGAATTTACTTTTCTTAGGTCTGATCATCGGCTCGTTGATCTTAAGTTCGTCGTATATTTTTGTACACGACACCGGAAGACATATCGCTGGAATTCCGATGATGAGCTTCGTGGGTTATATCATCGCGGGTCTTTTGGGCATGATTTCATTTCTTAATTATATTCGTAAACCTTAATGTGAGGCCAGAATGCAGCAGTTGTATTACGAACTTAGTGTCTTAGCCAAAGCCGTTAACTTTAAGAATCTGTCTGCCGCCGCTTTACACGTGGGTTTAAGTCAACCACAGCTTTCACGCATTATTGCAAAAATCGAAGACGAACTTAAAATCGTTCTTCTAGATCGTTCTGCCAAAAGAAAATCGGGATGGACGACAGTAGCATTTCAGCTTTCCGAAATTTTTGAAAAGTCCATCCGTCGTCTGGAAACCGAGCTTCAAGGCATCAGCAACAATCAAATGGTGGGTGAGCTGCACATCGGAACCCTAGAGGGACTTTCTGATTTTGCTCTGAATACGTCTCGCTTGTGCTTTGAAGAAGTGGGTGTGAAAAAGATCACTCTAGATATTTTCGATCTGAATGAACTTGAAGCCAATTTCCTTTCTGGAAACTTAGATTTGATATTCACTTCCAAGACCCCAGGCCGTCAGAAATTTAAGTACCTGGCAGAACTTGGATTCCAAAGACTGGACAGAATTGAATCTTCGAAAAAATTCGCTGTTTTAAGTTCCTTTGAATACGGTCGTGCGAATAAAAAGGAGCTTGAGGCCTACCCTCACCTTTTTGTTTCAAACTCTTTAGCTATGCGCAGAGCTTGGTTTGATAAGCATGGTGGAACAGGACACTTACCGACAGAGGCAAAAAAAGGCCGCGCAAAAGACGCTGAGCCTGTGATGATGATTGGCTCAGAGCTTTTAAGTCCGGTGCTTTGGGAAAATCTTACGCAAGCAATTGAAGACTAAGGCCGTTATTTACGGCCTTTTTTTAGGTTGTAATCTTGATTCAACATATCTGCCACTTCCGCAGACTCATTGATTACACGCTGACTGATGGACACATGTTCGTTAAAATAACCGAAACCACGAATCATGCGAGTATTCCACATATCAGGCGTTACATTCTTAAGATCATATTTTACGTTTTTATAGATCTCTGAATCCCACAACTGATCCGCTTTTAATCCAGAGCGGTTGTCTAAAACCCAACGAATCGCAGGTTGAGCTACGTGACAACTCACGCAATCCAAGTTTTCAGGATTGAAGTTCTTCGGGTTTTCAACTCGGAAAGCCGCACGAACTTCATTGCGGATCATCTCTTCAGTGCCCTCACCCAAACGTGCTGATTCAGCGACTAGATAGTTAAAAGTATTTGCGCCTTTGGGAGCCGGAGAAATTCCTCCGCCAGAAAAATGATCAAAAGGAATCGCCGTGTTCACAAAAGCCTGGGAAGTGCGACCATTCAAACGAGGAACCGGGAACATATCCATGGCTCCATTTTCATAAGAAAAACCCGCGAACGCCCACATATCACCGGCTCCGCGCAAAACCATCACCGTCGCACGTGAAATATTTCCTAGGCCCGCATACTTTTTGATAACCGCATTGAAGTCTTGCAAAGAAGCACTTTGATCGCCTTCATTCGCCCAAGCTGGGTGCACTTGCAACGGAACGTACTGAGTGTTTGCAGGATATTTTTTCTTCCAAGCCGCCAGATCTTTCAACAAAGATTTAAATTCGTCGTCCGTCAAAACATAGAACGTGTGAACAGCGGCGTCGACGGATTGAATAGTTCCACGACGAGTGAGTTCGAAAGGCTGCCATACAAGACGAATTTGTTTTTGGCAGGATTGCGGAGTGGGCAGTGGAAAACAAGGATCGATACGAACGGCAACAACCTTGATGGCTTGGGCCGTTTGTTCACGGTTCATGTGCAAAGCTAGCGGAGGCATACGCTCAAGCATGGAAGCTGTTAAAAGAGCTCCCCCTTTACCCATGTCTTGAGTTCCTAAAAGACCATTTGCGGAAGCCTCTTTCGGTAAAGGCATCAGGTAAGAGACGTCATTAAGGTCCCAGGCCGCCTGCGCTTGCAGAGCCCATGTCACAATAAAAGCTAAAACGAATTTCATTCCCATTAGGTGCCTTTCCGCCCTTAGTAATTCAACAAGATTCGAATCCACCTAGGGCTAAATCCTCTAATTGAAAAGGCGTTGAAAGGCGCCTTGCTCCATGAGTTTCCATAATTCAAACATCGAATAACAAGTTTCCTGTTAAGGAGTTTCCTTTCATCCAGAGTCTTGTTACACAGCGTCACATTGAAAAAACAATTAAAGGAGATCCTATGAAAAAAGCCTTCGTTCTAACTATTCTTCTAACAGCGTCCCTCGCACAAGCGGACAGCAAACTTTCACCGAAAAAAGCACAGTGCCTTGAAGCGGCGTCTGAAGCTATCGTTCAATATTTATCTGATGCGGCTTCCGTTACAGACTACGAAATCCTTCGAAATAAAAAAGGTCAGCCCGAAGAGATAACCAGTGCCACAGAGCAAACCTCTTACGTTCTAACTGAAATTTACAAGTTGGATAATGGGAACGAACTGATTGTGTACGGTGATGAGTCCATGTTCATTCATGCGGAAATGGCTGCCCGTGGAAAAACTTGTCAAACAGTGGATATCAGCACAGCCCAAAACGACCAAGACTGGGAATAAGAATCTGGGAAAGAGGATCAAAAAACCTCTTTCCCAAAATTTTTAAAGGCAGTAGTTGTTTTCGCGGAAGTAACGCTGGCAGAAACTTCCACCGTTTTGGCAGTCGTTAGAGTTGTTGGACCAATAAGTTGCCGAACGGGAACAAACTTTACGACCTCCGTCTTTGACGTTGGCGATGAATTCACCTGATGCAGTCGTTTTACCGTTCTTAGTGATCTTGAAAGTCAGATTATTTTTTCCTGGATTCAAAAGAGGACGTTGCAATAAAGTCGCTATCCACAGATTGATCTGCTTCTTGCTTTTTCCTTTGTTGGTATCATAGTCGACAGTTTTCGTTCGTTGTGAGCCATCTTCGTGACGTGCCGTTAAAACCACTTCATCACCAGCAACACCTGCGGGACCCACGAAATAGTCATACTCCCCCGATAGCAAAATCTCCTCACTGCAACGAAATGCCCCTGAAGATGGACCTCCACCACTAGCGTGGCAATGAACATAGATATTTCCTTGAGATAAAACCGCCGTGCGCTCATTTCCATTTTTAAAGCCCACTTCAGCCTGAGAAGAAAAAGCCCCTAATAGGATCGACAACACCAGTACGAATTTCATAAAGCTCTCCTTGCTGTATTTCACTTTTGCACTGAGAGCTTTCGAGATCAATGGTGAAGTAAGATAAAAATAAAAAAGGCCGCCCCGAAGGAGCAGCCTTTTATGAACTTATATATTTTGACAATTAGCCTAAAAGTTTGAGTGCCAATTGTTGCGACTGATTTGCTTGACCCAGTACAGAAACCCCTGCCTGCAACAAGATATTATTTCTTGTCATCTCAGAAGTCTCGGCGGCAACGTCAGTGTCTCGGATTCGCGAGTTGGCTGCTGACAAGTTTTCATCCGCGATCAACAAGTTGTTTGATGTTGATACTAGACGATTTTGTAGCGCACCAAAGTTTGCACGAATCGCATTCACCGAAGTCAATGCCTGGTCGATCACATCCAAGCTCAGTTGAGCTCCTTCCTTTGTACCTACTGATTCAGCCGTCAATCCCAAGGCATCTACAGAGGCGTTGGCAGCACCAGAGTTAAAGCTGATTCTGTCACGGAAAGGGTCGTTGTTTACGCCGACCTGAATATCAATCATTCCACCTGTGCCGTTAAGTAATTCGTAACCGTTGAAAACTGTCGCTTCAGTGATACGCTGAATCTCGGATTTCAACTGTTGATACTCAACATCCAAAAACTTTCTTTCTGTTTCACCAATCGTGTCAGACGAAGCTTGTACACCCAATTCTCTTAAACGAATGAGCATATTTGAAACTTCGTTCAAGCTGCCCTCTGCGACCTGCACAAGAGAGATACCGTCGTTGGCATTTCTATTGGCTTGTCTTAAACCTCTGATTTGTCCTTTGAGGTTTTCACTGATCGCAAGACCTGCGGCGTCGTCCGCTGCTTGATTGATTCTCATTCCAGAAGCCAATCTTGCCATTGAACGATTTGAGTTGATTTGCGTCATGTACAAATTCTTTTGTGCATTCAACGCTGCCACATTGGTACCGATTCTTAATCCCATTCTATCCTCCGTGCTTCATAGTTCTTCCTCCGTGAAAAGTTGCCATCCATTGGCATAAGGCGCGATCCGTGCACCTGTTAAATTAATAAACGGAACTTGCGATACAAGGTTCCACCAAACTTTTCGGAAAAAAATAGCAACTGCTCGAGTCCAGATTTTTTCTTTTATTTTTATTTTTCAGGAAATTTTTTATTTTT
>NZ_LUKF01000008.1 GCF_001592755.1 Bdellovibrio bacteriovorus
GCGACGAGGTAGACGGTTGTATCGAAACCTTGCGGCCTTGTCAACACCCTAAAATCATTTTTTCAAAAAAAATTTAATAAAACGTTTTATGAAAAAGGATTCGTGTTTCTCGCTAAAAGAGCGTTCATGTAAAACATCGAATACAAATCAATGGTTTAGCACTTAGCTTGTTTGGATAATTCCGAAACGACTTAGCGAGGAAGCACGGTTTATAGTGGGTATTCCCGGCGCTTGCAAGCTTTTTTAATGCCTATAATGCCGGCATTGATACGTCACATCTTGCTGCTTTTTTGGGCAAAATCAACCCGTCTGCTGAAAAAACTAACTAAAACCGGCCTAAATGCCCAGTTTGAAGGCGTCTTCTTAGAAAAGCCCTCCAAAAAATTTTAGAAAAAAATTTGAATCTAATCTCCCAATCCCCCACTTTTCCCCGAAAACCTCACAAATATGTTTAAAACATCGCTTCGGCATTTGCCGATGACCTAAAGACATAAACCCGAAATTGGACGGCGAGAATACGAAGGTGGATTTACGAAGACGCCCAAGAGTTAAGAAGCTCCCTCTTTGAATCAATTAAAAGATTTTTGCGAACAGATCACCTTAAGCTCGACCATCAACGTTGATATTTCACCATTAAGACGAACGAACGCGGCTTCTATCTCGGGATAATTTGGGTTTTGCCACTGCTCTTCTATACTCTTTACTGTTGTGACAGGGTCGACGTGATGGAAATGAGCTATAGAGCCTTTGAGCTTGTGAGCCGTTTCTTTGATTCTTTTATTCTCTTTAGAGGCGATAGCGGTTTTCAAAGCGTCCAACTGGTCAGCTACAGTATCGCAGAAGGCTTCTGTCACTGTTTTAAAAAGATCCCAGTCGCCAAGAAAATTCCTATCAAGAACTTCTTTGAAATCAAGCTTGTTCATCTTATTCCTCCTACGGTCAAATAAAGTAAGAAATTTAAAACCGTTACGTTCCATGGATCCCCAGCGGATGTCCCCTTTAAAGAAATCCACGAAGGCAAGTATGCGCCAAGTAGAGTTCAACTGTCGATAGCCTAAGTTTTCAACCACCGCCGATACGAGCAGAAGCATGATACAGCGAAGATTTTTATATCTATGATAATAAAGTTCGCCAATAGCGCAGGCACCGATAGAGATCAACATGCCATAGAGAGACTCACCAACATAAACTGAAGAATCTGTCCGGGATCTAAAGCCCTCAAGGCATAGAAATAAGGACAACGCAGGCCAGGGACATTCGTAGTTTCATCTGATACTCCAACGTTCTTTTAAAGTATCGGTGATCTACGCAGAGTCTCAACGATCGTGTTTATAACTTAACAATGTCGTAGCTATTCTCAGAATCGAACGGAAGGAATGTATTAGGACCCACGCAGTTCTATGGCGGGTTTGTTGATTTCGCGATAGATCTGCTCAATCACCTTTCTTTTTAGTGGCGATTCTTTAGAGGTTTCGCGATAAAGCTTTGTAATCTGTTGATGGATTCTTTTTTTGGTTTCGCCGGAAAATTGATGATAAGCGCTTTTTAGTACAAGCATGGAGGTCGCACCCAGCATTTCGTTTTGTAGTTTAATACGATCATTTGTGGGTAAAAGCTCGCTACAAAGAAGCTCCGTCACACTGCCTTTGCAGAAGTCTATATATTCCTGCCATTTGCCTTTGGCGAAATCCGCGATCTCGGATTTTGTCAGAAGCTCGCTTTGTTCTAACTGCTGATTGATCAATGATTGAAATACAATGTCGTATTTTTTGTCTTTCTTAAATCCCTGAATTTCTGGCCCGCCCATCAAACGCTGAAGACAAGAACCGGCGACATACTTAGTTAACATGTCGTCGCTGTCTTTATAAGTTTCTACTAGGCAGCGCAGTGGCTGCTGCATTTCGCTTTTTAAAGTCTCGGGCGACTTCGCCGTTTTGGCTAATGCCAAGATTCGATCTTGGTATTGATAAAGATCCTGAGCCTCGTAAATAACGCAGGTTTCGTCCGCCCAAGAAGTATTCATCAAAAAGAAACTTAGAATAAAAATCAAAGTCTTCATTTCTTTAGCCTAATTTCCAGGGAGGCGTTTTCCAAGAGAAAATACTTGTGCGAAAGCAGAATGTGGCCTCGGCGCCTTTTCTTGACTAGACCTGCGTTCGCCGCTATCAATTCTTTATGGATACAAGCGAACTTAAGATTACGGACACAGTTGTTGGTACAGGCAAAGAGGCCGTAAAAGGTGCTCTGTTAATCTGCCACTATGAAGGCTTCCTTGAAGATGGAACAAAGTTTGACTCATCCTATGATCATGGCCGGCCTTTTCAATTTGTCATCGGCTCTAAGCGCGTCATTAAGGGTTGGGACATGGGACTTATGGGTATGCGTGAAGGTGGCAAGCGCACACTTTTTGTTCCTGCACACTTAGGCTATGGTGAACGCAGTATCGGAAAGATCCCACCCCATTCAAATTTGATTTTTTACGTAGAGCTTTTGGAGGCTCGCCCGCGCGAATAGATCTTCCTATACTGATGTCACAATCAGTGGAGGTAGCCATGAACTCGCCGCACACAATGCACACGATTTCGATCAATAAGTTCGGAGGCCCTGAGGAGTTAAAACTTCAAGACCTTCCTCGCCCTGCTCTTGATGCCCACGAAGTTCTTATTCGCCTTGAATACGCCGGCGTAGGACCTTGGGACCCCGCAGAGCTTCACGGAGAGTTTGAACAATATAAACCCGAAAAATCCCACTTCCCCTACATCTTAGGCTCCGAGGGCGCGGGCACCATCGAAGCCATTGGATCAAGCGTAAAGAATTTCAAAGTTGGCGACCGCGTTTATGCATCGAGCTTTTTAAATCCTAAGGGCGGATTTTATGCAGAGTATGTGGCTGCCGATGAAGATCTTGTGTTTCACGTTCCGAAAAATCTTTCTTTAGAACAGGCGGCCGTCATGGCTGGTGTGGGTATCACGGCCCTGCGCGGACTGCAGGATACTTTGCAGCTAAGACCTGGACAAAGTGTTTTGATTTTTGGGGCTAGCGGAGGCATTGGCCACCTCGCCGTGCAAATCGCTAAATATATGAAGGCTCGCGTAATTGCAGTGGCTTCGGGGAAAGATGGAGTGGACCTTGTTAGCAAGTTAGGTGCGGATGTGACTCTGGACGGCCATACGGAAAATCTTGTTGAGCAGATAAATCAAAAAGTACCAGAGGGGCTGGATGCGATATTGCTGACGGCGGGAGGAAAACAAATCAAGGACCTCTTTAAATGTTTAAAGCCACAAGGCGTGGCCATTGCCCCTAACGGAGTGAATCTTCCGACAGAAACAATTCCCTTAGTGAAAACTTACGACGGTGATGTCAATCATGAAATTCTAGAGCGCTTTAACAAGATGGCCGAGTCAGGAAAATTTAAAGTGCACGTGTCCCAAATATTCCCTTTGGAAAAGGCAGTCGAAGCTCATCAAGCATTGAGCGAGCATCATTTGGGAAAGCTCGCTTTGAAGGTTCACTAAAAAAAGGAACAAGGCTTTCACCTTGTTCCTTATATTTTATTTTTGCGAGTGCAGTGCCAGCTGTGATGAATAAAGCGTGTTAAAGTCGCGATTGATTTCAGCATATCTTTTTTTGGCTTCGATATACTTTTCTGTCGCCTCCATAACATCGGGAGAGTTTTTTACTCCCCGTCCATACTCTTTCAAAGTGGCATTCAAATAGGATTGTGAGGCCTTGATATTCTCTTCGGCATCGTGAACAAAGGAATGCAAGGTCTTCAGCCCGTCTAACACAGACTCCTGATCAATTTCAGATTGCTTGATCAAAAAGTCGAGCTCTTTTGCTTTCGCCGCCGTTTCTTTTTGCAGACTGCCGCGCTCAATCCTAGAGTCGATAGCTTTACCCAAGGACCAAGACGCCTTTACGCCAACGTAGGACTCTCGTCGCTCGGAGGCAGAAGGAATATCACGCTCGTCTCGTTGATTGGGTTCTGAAAAGCCCGCGTAAAGGTCCAATTCAGGCAGATATCCTGCTTTGAGCTGACTTTTGCGAGCTTCAGAAATTTCCACTTCGGTGCGAGCTTTTCTTACATGAGCCATATCCGCAATCTTTAAAGGCTGAATATTGATTTCCCAGTCGTGAACGTGCTGAAAAGGTCCTTGCGGTAAAACAGCTTCGTTCTTTCCCAGAGCAATGCCAAGTCGCTTCGAAAGACTGCGAATGTCTTTTTCAACCATAGAAATTTCTTGCCTGATCAAAGACATCTTCATTTGAAACTCTAAACGGTCCGTGCTGGTCGCCACTCCGGAGTTGATACGACGATTGGCTTCATTCAGATTCTTCTGCGACAAAGCCAAGTGAGTTTCCAGAGAGTTTTTAACCTCCATTTTAAAAACCAAAAGCCAGTAAACCTCGTACGCTCGTTGAAGTTCATCTTGGAAGACTCTTCGTTCGTCCGAAATGGCGCTTTTGGTTTCAAGTTCACGTACTTGCTCTTCCTTGAGGTCTGAGCCGCCACGATAAAGATTTACGCTGGCTTCCACTCTCCAAGAAGACTGGGTGTCTTGAACTTCGCTTCCCAGCTTGAAGTTTTCTTGCGAAATCTCGGCGCTGACATCGGGTAAAAATGAGCGCGCCAAAGAGCCTTCACGCGCTTTTTTGGCTTCTGCTTTTTGTTGCATCGCCTCGACGACCGGATTTTTCGCCTTGATGAGTTCTTCTATTTTTTCAAAAGAAATAGTTTCTGCTCCTTGGGCGGTCGACCAGATCCCCCCTAAGATCAGAATTAGAAAATATTTTTGCAATTTCATAGACGCCTTCTATTTGCGAGGTTCAACTGTAAATTTCAGATTGTCGTCATGTCCCGTTACGGAATCGTTGATATTTACAATCAAAGTGTAGCGATGGATGCCTTTTGCATCAAAGTTCGCTTCGAGAAGATTTCCTTGGACTTTGAACGAGAGAGATTCTTTTTTCTTCGTTCGTGGTATTTCGGTAAATAACTTCACTTTAAAGCGCGTGGCATCTGCAGGTTTTAAATCTTTTGAATAAAGATAAACTTTAATGTCATTGCCTTTGGTCACCACTTCAACGTGAGACTCTTCAAGTGATTTGATGACGCCGCCTTTAGGCGCTTGAACCATTCCTGGAGAGTCATGATGACCTTCATGCGCCCAGGCCATCGTCGCTACGCCAAGAACAAGAGTGAAGATAAGATTTTTCATAGTAGGTCCCTTCATTATAAAGTTTCAGATTTATTATTTTCTTGAGTGTATTTTTCAGCCGACCTTTTACCAAATCGGTAAAAAAGCGTCGGTGTAAGAACAATGTCTAAGAGTGTGGCCGTGATAAGACCGCCCACAATCACAACAGCGACAGGGTGAAGGATTTCACTGCCCGGCTCACCTTTAGCAAAAACCAAAGGTAGTAACGCAAGTGAGGCCACACAAGCCGTCATCATGACAGGAACAAGTCGCTCTTGCGAACCTCGAATAATCATATCTTTGGAAAAGGTTTCGCCTTCAAATTTCATCAAATGAAGATAATGCGAGATCATCATGATGCCATTTCTTGAAGCGACTCCGCAAAGAGTGATAAATCCGACAAGGCTCGCCACCGTGATCGTGCGGTCTGTGGCAAAAAGAAGAATGATGCCACCAATAAACGCAAACGGAATGGTGATCATAATCTGAGCCGTAATAGCCTTCGATCTGAAGTGCGAGTAAAGAACAAGTATAATTCCTGCCAGAGAAATCAAACCAAAGAGCAAAATATTACGGGTGGCTTTTTGCTGACTTTCAAACTGGCCTCCGTAAACCACGTAATAGCCTTCAGGAAGTTTCACGGTGCTTGAAACCTTGTTTTGCAGTTCGTTCACTAAGCCCGCTAGATCCCTTTTGTTCGCATTCGCCGAAATCACAATACGCCGCTGGCTGTTTTCGCGATTGATTTCATTAGGTCCGCTGGTTTCATAAATATCCGCAACCTGCTCTAACAAAACCTTTCTTCCATCCGGCATTGTTTTAATCACCGTCTTCTGCATTTGCTCTAAGGTCTGCTTGGAACTATCGTCAAATCTGTAGAAGACATCATACACTTTTGTGCCGTCAAGAACCTGAGCAACGGATTCTCCATTGAACGCCCCTTCTAAAAGCGACGTGATTTCACCGGGGCTCATTCCGTACTGAGCGGCTTCTTCACGTAAGACGTGAATTTTAATCTGAGGAATCAAGCCTTGGCTTTCAACACGAAGATCGACTAAGCCCGGAGTTCCTTCCAAAGCCTCTTTAACTTCGGCGGCTTTTTCTCTTAATGTCGTTAAATCCGGTCCAAAGATTTTGATGGCGATAGCGGCATTTACTCCGGAAAGCATATGATCAATAAGATGACCGATGGGTTGCCCAATATTAATAGCAAGACCCGGAAGACCTTGATTTAGGTTTTCTCGGATCTCATTTAAGACGACTTCCTTGCTTCTTCCACCATTTTTAAAGTCCACGTCCATTTCGCTGACGTTCACACCCATGGCATGCTCATCCATTTCGGCGCGCCCGGTTCGACGAGAAACTGACTTCACTTCTTTGGTTTTTAGAATCAGTGCCTCAGCCTGATTTCCATATTCATTCGACTGCTTCAAGCTGGTGCCCGGCGGAGCACTGACGCTGATCATCGCCGTGCCTTCATTGAATTGCGGCAGAAAGTCTTTACCCATAAAAGGCAGAAGGCTTAGTGCTACAACCACAAGTCCGGCGGTCATCGCCAGCACGAAATTAGATCGTGGCAAAGCCCACTCTAAGACCTTTTTATCCCATTTTTTTAACAACTGCACAAAACGTGTGTCTTGATGTTCTTTCAAAGGCGACTTAGCTAAGAAATAAGAAGCCAAGACCGGCGTCACAGTCAAAGAGACCACCAACGACGAAAGCAGTGCCGTTAGATAAGCAACAGCCAACGGAGTGAACAGTCTTCCCTCTAAGCCCGTCAAATTAAAGAGAGGCAGGAACACCATGACGATAATCACCGTCGCAAGAACAATGGAGTTTCGTACTTCCGAAGAGGCATCGAAAATAACCTTCAAAGCCGAACGCGGCTGACTGAGTTTGGCATTTTCTCTAAGCCGGCGGAAAACATTTTCGACATCGACGATAGAGTCATCGACCAGCTCACCGATCGCAATAGCAAGCCCGCCCAGAGTCATCGTGTTTACGGATAGACCGAACCATTTAAAAACTAAAGCGGTCGCTAAGAAAGAGACCGGAATCGCCGTCAGCGTAATAAGCGACATACGTAGGTTGGAAAGAAAAATAAAAAGAACTACGAAAACCAGAACGGTTCCCCATTTTAGTTTTCCTTGGATTCCTTTAATAGATGTCTCAATGAAATTTGCTTGCTTAAAGACATCCGTATTAATAACCAAACCTTGTGGTAATGACGGCTTAATTTCTTGAATGGCTTTTTCAACACCGTTGGTGATCTGAACAGTGTCTGCACCGGGCTGTTTTTGAATGGTCATAACGACGGAAGGCTTTCCCATGAAACTGCCTTCGCCTCGCTTTAACTTCGGAGCTTCGACCACTTCGGCGACATCCTTTACGAAAATAGGTCGACCGAAGTGCAGGCCGATTTTCGTGTTTTTGATATCATCTAAAGTTTCAACCACACCAATATTGCGCACCAAAAATTCTTGTTGGTCTTTTTCTAAAAAACCTCCCGTGGTGTTCTGACTGATCTGCGCTAGCTCCTTATCGATCTGCTCTAAGCTGATTTGAAACTTATTGATCTTCTGAGCAGACAACAGAATCTGGTACTGCTTCAGTCCGCCCCCGATAGAAATAACTTGCGCCACTCCGGGGATAGTCATCAGACGAGGACGAATCACCCACTCGGCGATATTTCGCACTTCGAGGGGATGAACAGATTCGTTCTCAGAATAAAGAGCGATCTGCTGGATCTGTCCCATTAATGAAGATATCGGACCCATGGTGGGTGAAATATCTTTTGGCAGGCGTTCTTTTGCTAATGCCAGCTTTTCTTGAACCAACTGGCGATTTCGATAAATATCGGTGTTCCACTCAAATTCGACGTAGATGGCGGAAAGACCGATGCCTGATTGGGAACGAATTCGCTCTACACCTGGAAGTCCGTTTAAGTAAGACTCAATGGGAAATGTAACCCGGGTTTCAACCTCTTCCGGAGCCATCCCGTGAGCCTCAGTCATAATTGTGACCGTGGGTTTATTGATGTCTGGAAAAACATCAATGGGTAAATGGCTTACTGTCACGGCCCCATAAACCACGATAAAAGCCGTGGCCGCTACGACAAGAAGCCGATGGTTCAAGGCGAACCTAATAATAGAATTCAACATGCGACAACCTCAGTTTCGCTAAATAATTATGAAAATATTGAAGGGATTGTTGGCTTAAACTAAGCGCGCGGAGGTTGCCATGGCTTTTCCAGTGGCAAAATCGAATGCAACTGGGACTCTTTAAAAAATCCCAATTTATTAGGCGCAATAAAAGCAGAAACTTTCACCGACAACTCAGTTACTAGGACTGAGCCGTGATGCATGTGACAGTGACCAAAAAGACAAAATCCTAGATCACCACAATGAGATTCCTCGGCCGAAGGATCCGTGTGTTCGTCATGGGCGATACCGGCCGTACTTCCAGCTTCTGTAGTAATTTTATCGGTATGACATTGCGCTAAAGACAGATTTGACATGACGACCTGAAACGAAAAAAGCATCCCTAAAACCAATAACACTGGCTTTACAAGATGCTTTAAAAATGAGCGCAAATACGAAGGCGTCATATCTTTAATCACTCTATGCCTGAGGAAGAGCGCCGTCAAGAATCAAGGCCTTCTTGACGCATAAGTCTCAGTCTGACCCAAAAACATTGAGATCCTTATTCAGTTCTGAAATAACTGCTTTATGAAAGCTCTCTCACTCTTGGTATTTCTGCTACTTTCGGCGTGTTCGCATTCTTCAATGAAGCACACCCACTATGAACAATTCCCGCGCACACCCGCGACGCCATTTCTGGGGGAGGTGCTTGATTTTTATTCGACCAAACAGGCGTACGGAGAATTTTCGAACTTCGCTCTTTTCCCGGTGCGTGTCGACGATCAGTGGTGGCCTACGAGCGAACACTATTATCAAGCTCACAAATATACGGATCCAAAGATGATTGCTTGGGTGCGAAGTGCTCCAACCCCGATGGAAGCCGCCTTGCGCGGACGAGATAAAAATCTTCCCAAACGGGTCGACTGGGAGGCCCGCAAAGACGGTTTTATGGAAAAAGCCGTGCGCGATAAATTCACGCGCTATCCCGAGCTGCAAGAGCTTTTACTTTCAACCGGTGATGCAAGAATTTTTGAACACACTCAAAATGACTGCTATTGGGGAGATTGTGGAGATCGCACAGGAAAAAACAAGCTCGGATTGTTATTAGAAAAAATCAGGAGCGAACTAAAAGCCTCTTCAACTGGTGCGCAAAACTAGCAGCGGACATTTTAAGTGTCCAAGAAGACTGTGAGTCGTTGAGCCCCATAACAACCGGTGCTTGATGTCTCGTACCGGAGAAGTCACTGCCGTAATCCAAATTTTATTTCGCTCAGCGTAGGTTGCTAAGGTGTACGCGACGCTTCGCTGCTCTTTAAGTATCTCCATATTGCATTCCACACCGAAGTTCTGCAATTGCTGAGCGGTCTCTAACAAAACCCTCCGCGCCTTATCGAAATTAGCTACGGGACGAAGACGCTGCCCTAATAATTTTCTTTTTCGGAGAATATGCACCAGCTGAACGCGCGCTTTTAAGGGCTCGATAATTTTGGCGAAGCGACGAAGAGCGCGAAGACTTGGAGGCTCGGAAGCATCTACTGCAAGGAGTACTGCTGGCGCAGAATTAAATTCGTCGTGCACCGGTTCAGCAACATTGATCACTAACAATGGAACGGGAGACAGAAACGAGGCCGTAGAAGGAATTCCGCCTAAAGACCCGTGCGCGAGGTTTTGATGCCCGTGAACACCCAGGATAAGAAAATTCGTTCTCTTTTTAAAAACCCATTCAGAAATAGTGCGCACAACGTCGTCGTCGGTGGAAGTAGGCGCTTCAAGAATTTGAATATCTTGATACTCAAGTCGCTCTTTAAGTCCGGCAGCTAAAGAGTGCTCTATATCTTTGACGATTTCGTCGTGACGTTCCTTGTAAGTTTCAGAAGAAAAAGGAAAGTAACTTTTGTGAACGACAGAGACGACACAGAGTTCGTTGAGAAATCCATCTTTTTGTAAATGGCGCACTTGTTCACAGAGGGTCTCAATTGAGCCACTTTCTCCTGCCATCGGATTTAGCGCCAGCATTCCACGTCTCATTCTTTGAAGCATAACACATTTCCACGGCTTCCATGCTGCGCGTTCTATGTTCATCAACAGTGCTTGCGACACTATGACACGATTGAAAGATGACATTAAAACCAAAGATTAGAGATCATGACCTATGACTTGGTGGATTCTTTCTTTCTTCGTTTATGCGCTTCTGGCTCGCTTCATCATGCGACTTCCCACCGTCGTCTGGAGGGCGCTTTTTGCCGCTCCGTTTGTTATTACTTTTATCGAGGCCATTAGTTCTTTTTTAAATCGCCAATGGCCGGAACACCGAGATGGCCTTTGCGATTTTTTTGCCTGCATCGTCATGGGCATCGGACTGTGTGTCAGCACGTATGCCGGTGCTTACTTTTCAAAAGATGATGCGAAAAGATTCTTCCCGCTGTTTTTCTTTTTCACCGGCTCTATGCTCGGCATACTTTGGGTCGACAATATTTTCGTGTTCTTTACCTTTTGGGAAGCCACGGCCGTTTGTTCCTTTCTTTTAATCGCCTTTCATTATGAGGACAGTGACACTCGCAAAAGTGCTCGTCAGGCTTTGATTGTGAACGCCGCAGGTGGATTGGCTCTGTTAACGGCCTTTCTGATTCTCAATCAAATGACCGGAAGCACGTCTCTTGAAGAAATCATTCGGAGTCAGGATAAAAGGATCGAAAATAGTTCTCTGTTAATTTCTTTGATTGTGTTTGCAGCCATTACGAAATCAGCGCAGTTTCCTTTTCATTTTTGGCTCCCCAATGCGATGAAAGCCCCAACACCGGCCAGCTGTTTTTTGCATTCTGCCACGATGGTGAAATTGGGAGTTTTTCTTTTAGCGCGCTTTTCTCCCCTTTTTCAAGAAACCACCTTATGGATTGTTTTGCTAGTGACCATTGGAGGTATCACTTCACTAGGTGCGCTTTTTATTTCTTTATTAAAAACCGATCTTAAGCAAATGTTTGCCTGGACCACCGTGAGTGCTTTGGGATCTATATTTATTCTTTTAGGGATTCCGCATGAATATTCCTGGAAGTCTTTTGTGTCTTATATTTTCGCGCATAGTTGCTATAAAGCGAGTTTGTTTCTCTGTGTTGGTAATATCGATAAACAGATTGGAACTCGCAGCCTTTATAGCATCAACAATCTGACACAAAGAATGCCGCTCACCTCCATGGCGATGATTTTATCCTTGGGCTCTATGATCGGTCTTCCGTTTACTTTAGGTTTTTTAGGTAAAGAGTATTTACTGACTTCAGCGTTGCAATTGAAAGGTGAAAACACCGTACTCTTAGTCGTCTTGGTGTGCACAGGAGCGCTTTCCATTGTCGTAGCCTACCGACTTTTAAAGTTGATCTTTAAGAAAGATGCCAGACCCAATCGCAGTCTTCGCGAGGCGCGCTTTTCAATGTGGGCTCCGGCACTGGCTTTAGCCATGGCCGGCTGGATATCAAACTTCTTTCTCAGTGATATCAACGAGTATTTTTTAAAGCCTATTGTGTCTTCGATCTTACTAAAAAGAACAGATTTAGAGCTTCAAGCTTGGACCGGCTTTAACATGGGCCTGGTTTTAAGTATCTGTTCGTTCCTTCTGGGGGGCGTGCTATCTCATTTTTTAATTCGAAGGCTCAGTCATATTGAAATCTGGCTGCGATTTGATCAGCAGCGAAAAGAAAAAAATGAAATTTTACCTGTGTTAGCAAGCTGGTTCACGGGTGTCTTTCAAAACGGAAAACTCAGTACTTACATATTCTGGTTGCTTCTTCCTATAGGCATTTGGACATTTTGGATGGCACTGATGCAGGAATCACTGCCGGTTCTAAAAGCTCCAAATATTTCATCCGGTCCTGAACTCTTAGCCGTCATACTTTTATTAGCTGGTCTTGTTCCATTATTAAAAAGTTCTCAGCCGCTTCTGCAAATCATGGGATTGGGACTTGTCGGATACGGTGTTGGCCTTTTATTTATTTTGGCCGATGCTCCCGATTTAGCTATGACTCAGATGTCCGTAGAAACAGTGTCGCTTTTAGTATTGATTTTATGTTTAAAGCCCTTGCAAACAAAACCCCTTCGGCTTCCTGAAGCCTACCAACTCGTGCGAATCGTCTTCACTGTTCTTTCGTTCTTTAGCATGCTGTGGCTCATCCCGATTTTAGAGAATGGAAAAGTTCCTTCATTGATCTCGCCCTACTTTGTTGAAAATGCCCCCACCTTGGGAAAAGGCACAAATGTCGTGAATGTCATTCTGGTCGACTTCCGCGCATTAGATACCATGGGAGAAATCACCGTTCTTAGCATCGTCGCTTTAGGCACGTCGTTTTTATTTCAAAGACATCGAAAGAGGGAAAATCCTTTTTTACCTTCGCCCATCATTGAGGTTGCGACGAAGTTTTTTATGCTGATTTTCTCTGTTCTTTCGCTTTATCTTCTGTTGCGTGGCCACAACAATCCTGGTGGTGGATTTGTTGGCGGACTCATTTTAGCCATTGCTTTGATCTTTCATGCTTTGGTGTTTGGTGAACATTCAACAAATAGATTTTTACGGGGCCCCTCCTCTAACTGGATTTTAGTGGGATTAGGACTTTGTTTTTTCTCTGGCCTTCTGCCGGTGCTTACAAACTTTCTTCCCCCTTTTACGAGCCTCTGGTTGCCAGGCCCCATCACTCTAGGACTTCCGGTCCTTTTTGATATCGGCGTTTACTGCGTTATTGTAGGCGTGATGACCACCGTGTCCTTTGCCTTCAACGGAAGGACTTTGCGATGATTCTTTCTTTTATTTTTGCAGCAAGCATCTGGCTGATACTTTCAAGAGAATGGTTGCGAGTCATCATGGGGCTTTCGCTTCTCGGGCACGCGACGAATTTATTTATTCTGAACAGTGGGCCTCACAGCGACATGCTGCCGCAAGCTCTTATTCTTACGGCCATCGTTATCGGTTTAGCCATTCAAACAGTGCTTTTGGTTTTTGCTTACTTCGCTCGCCAGACGGAAGATATTGACGACTTGGATGACATGAAAGAGGCTGAATGATTGCGGTGCTTCCTGTTGCCTTATGTTTGATCCTAGCTCTAAGCAGTTTGCTTTTAAGAAACAGCTTAAAAGCGCAACGCATGCTTGCGTCTGTGGGATCTTTCACCGTTTTGGGTTTGAGTCTTTTTATCTTCTATCAAGTTTGGAAATCGGGCCCCTTGCTGCTAGCTTTCGGCAACTGGCAACCGCCGTTTGGCATCACTTTTCGCATTGATTTATTGAGTGCGGCTCTTTTGGTCGTCTCATCGTTAATTTATTTTAGTGGGGTGTTGGTTTCTATCGGCTCCTTAAATCTTCGTGTCGAAGTGCGAGGATACTATCCCCTTTTTCATTTTCTGATGCTGGGAATTTTGGGATCATTTTCAACGGGAGATCTTTTTAATCTCTATGTTTGGTTTGAAATTCTTTTGATGTCTTCGTTCTTCCTGGCGACGCTGCTCAAGAATAAAAATGCGGTGCAAGGCGGATTTAAATACGCCATCTTGAGCGTAATCTCTTCCTTTATTTTCCTTGGTGGCGTGGCCCTTATCTATAGCGGAACCGGTACTTTAAATTTAGATCAACTTTCTAAAATTTCTTCTTCTGTTCCCGCTTCGGCTTTTACCGTGGGATTGGGTCTATTAAGCTTTGCATTTATGATTAAAGCCGGCCTTTTTCCATTCTATTTTTGGCTTCCGGCTTCTTACCCTTATGTTGTTACCCCCATGGCGGCAGTTTTTTCAGGTCTTTTAACAAAAGTGGGCTTGTATGGTTTAGTAAGAATTCTTGCTCCTCACTTGCCGCTTTTAGATTCGTCTCTTGCTTTCTTGATTCAGGCGCTGGCACTTATTTCGATGTTGCTAGGAGTTTTAGGAGCGATTTCTCAAGACAATATGAAGGGTATTCTTTCATTTCATATTATTTCGCAAGTAGGTTACATCGCGCTGGCTTTAGCTTTGGGAACTGGTGTTGGTTTAGCGGCTTGTATTTACTATCTTTTGCACCACATGGTTGTAAAAACGAATCTTTTTTTCGTCGTGTCCTATATCGAATCTCGCGAAAAGCGAAATCAAGTTTCTAAAATTGGCGGGCTTTTAGATCGAGATCCTTTACTGGCAATTCTATTTGCGATCCCCGCGCTTTCTTTAGCTGGTATTCCACCTCTTTCAGGTTTCTGGGCAAAGGTCTTTGCACTCAAGGCTTTACTCGCATCAAAGGAAGTTTTGGGAGTTCTTTTTAGTCTGGCTGTCAGTCTTCTCACTATGATGTCGATGCTGAAAATTTGGTTGGGGGTGTTTTTGAAGCCTTCTCCCCATTTTCATAATAATCCGAAGCCGGCACGTTGGCTTTGGTTTATAGTGCCGTTGATCTTACTTAATCTTTGGACGGTAACCATGGGTCTGTACTCCAACCAGGTATTTGAAGTGGCGCAAAAGATATCCCGGGAACTGCGTCATGAAGGGCATCAACCATGATGAGGAAGTTAAAGCTCATTATCGAAATATTTTTTCTTTTTTTGCATGACTTCTTTATTGCCGTCTTCGAAGTGGCTTCGGCTTTGTTTCACCCGAATGAAGATTTACATCCCGTTATCGTGCGCATGCCGACCCGTCTAAAAAATAAAAAAGCGCTATGGCTTTTTTCTTTGATTATTTCTTTAACGCCGGGATCTTTGGTGGTGGATTTATCAAAGGACGAAAGTATTTTGTATATTCATTTTTTTCATGCCCCGGACACGGAAAAGGCGATGACGGCTTTAAGAGTTCGTTTCGAAGCAAGGCTTTTTGAAATCTTCTCTCAAGGAGATCGAGTATGATGTGGTTCCTTTCAGCACTTCTTATCGTGGCTTTGATATTAGGAACTCGCCGACTGCTTTTGGGGCCGACTCAAGCGGATCGCGCGGTGGTTTTTGATTTACTGACAGCTATATTAATTGCAGCGACAGTTTTAATCGCGATCGTCGTCAATGATTATAAGGTGATGAGTCTTGTGATTGTTCTTGCTGTTCTTTCCTTTGTAGGGACGTCGCTTTTTGCATACTTTATTGAAAAGACAAAAGGATCTTGATGGAGACTTTGGTTGATGTTCTTCTTTTTCTTGGCGCTATCTCGATTCTTCTTGCTGCCGTCGGTGCAATGAAGTTTCCCGACACGTTAACTCGCATTGCCGCTATTACAAAGGCTTCGACTCTCGGTTCGGTTTGTTTTTGTTTGGGCGGCGCTTTGCACTTTTGGCATTGGGAAACGACCGCCCTTCTTATTGCGTCCTCTGTGATATTGGCGCTGGGGATTCCTATTAGCTCTCACTTAATCAGTCGAAGCCGCGTGAAAGAGGGATCGCATCCTCACCCTCTTTATTTAAAAAGAAATGACCATGAATTGGATTTTACTGCAAACAAGCCACCGCCCGCTTCGCGTTCAGATTAGGGGCGAAGATGGTTCTTGCCCGAGTCACGTTGTTTTTGGTGACATTGCTGCTTGTGGCAGCGCCCGTCTGATTTCTTAAAGGCAAGGACGCTTTCAATTCAAGAAAGACTGAATTTACGCAGTAACCATTGGGATCGCTGACGGTATCATCCATAAAGTTCGCAGGATCCACGCGAACACCTTTTCTGGTGCCAAGATACTTTACCACAAAAGAGCTCACGTTAAACTCGGAAGGGCGATTTTGTAGCAAGATCGACACTTTATTAGTTAAAGGCTCTATTTTGATTAAATTTAAATCGGTCTTACGAAGACACACTATCACCGTTGATGATTCATACACCTCGCTGCTAGTGACAAAAACCGAGGACTTTTTTTGAACAGTGGCCCCTTGAGCATTCTTGGGCATTTTTAGAAAGACACTGGCATAATTAAATCGGATTGGATTCCCATTGGCGTCTGTTTTCGGAAGACCATCATAGGGGTCTTTCGCAGAATTTAAGTTCATCGTTACAGCTCCGACTTCATAACGTCGAATGAAGCGACGGTCGGCATCGACTAAAGAAATTTCTGTGGGCGCTTTTCCGGATTGAAACAATGAAGACATCGTCGCATCTGCGGAAACACGCAGCTCATTAGCCTCACCCGTTTTATCCGCATCCCCACTTTCAGACCAAGCTCGCAGAGTCCGTTCCGATCGTAAGACTCGGTCCAATGTCGTGTATCGAAAAACGGAATGAGTTGCATCCGCTAGGCATTCTTCCGGAGCCTCTTGAGGTTTCAAAGAACTCAATCCGAAATAAAGACCGTCATTGGCCGATAAAAGATCTTCAGTAGGCTCTAAACGGACGATGTTGCGCACGTCATTTTCGACATTCTTAATCGCCAATGACATGTCGATTTGTGCGGCACTCCAGTCGTCGAGATTCTTCTTTTCTGAAAAGAAATAATAGATGACCTGCACCGTACCAGCAATCACCAAAGCTGCCAGCGACACGGCTAAAAGAAGTTCAATCATTGTAAATCCGCGACTTGATTTCTTCATCGTTTAAAAATCACAATCTGATTGGTAAGAATGGTTTTACCTTCACCGTCGCTCCAGCCCCAGACTTTCAAAGTGACTTTGCGTAAAGTGTCTGAGTATTTAGGAAGTTTTAAAGAAGACGAACTGAAGGACGCTTCTATCGATGAAGCTGGCAAAACTTCCCAACCCACGAAAACTTGATTTGCGGAAAGCGATGGCTGTGGACACTCGGAAGAATTCAGGTCGACGACCGATTCTGACAAAAAGGTTTTATCCGTTTTATAAATACGCATCAGGCATTTTCCGATGGGAACAATATCCCCGATCTGCAAACCTTTCAGTTCAATCACGTTATCGGTAAGAAGCTCTTTAAGAACAATCGCTCGATCGACATGCGTGACGTGTTTACGCGAAGTAAGAACGAAGAACAAAAAGATAGAAACACCAATGACCGAAATTCCAATGGCCATAAGGACTTCTATTAAAGTCATACCTCTTGAATTCATCATTTGGCATTCCTTGTTTCGATAACAGGCTGATCGACACCCACGATAGAACCTACGTTTCTAAAATCATCATCAGGCGAAGTGTGAACAAAGATATAGCTTCCATTATTAACTGTCGGGGTTACAGCGTTCCCATCATAAAGTGCTGTCGGACTCGAAGGCGAAAGATAGGCCGCATTTTCCAGAATACAAGGAGTGAATGAAGGCTCATTCTGATAATAAGAACCCATGTTGTAGGTAAAATGCTTATGAGAAAGATCAAAGTAATTCAGACTGACGTTTCTTCCATCTGTGGCACGATGAAGAGGTGTATTAAGATCTCTTTTTCCAGGAATCACTGTCGCATCGAAGTCGACGTAGATACGTATACCTTTAAGCATTAAATCAGATTCGTGACGAGCTCCCCCAATAGCAGGATGTGCGTTTTGCACCCAAAACACATTCGGATAATAACGACGAGGCAAATGTCCGTCATCATAGTAACGCGAACCCGCTGGCGGAAGAGCCGAAATAGGATCTGTATATACCGGCATCGACGCCATTTCAGAAATATTATACGCCATATAAGGTGGCAGAGGATTCCCGGCCATTGTGACCATGCACTGATTCGAAATAAACTGAGATGCGGATGAATCTGGTCCATTCCACAATCCTTGCAAAATGAAAGGTCTTCCTGCATCCACGGTCGCCGTCGTTATCAGACTGACATTGTTGAGATGATAACGTCGATATCCATATTTGAAGCCATCTTCCTCATGACGAGGATCAGTGAGGTTATGCAAAATGGGGCGGATCTTTCCGCCCGAAGAAGGCCATCGCGACTTCAAATAGCTTTCGCTGATAGGAACATAAAAAGGACTGAGCAAATGCACCTGTTCCGGCGAAAGCAAAACCATCGAAATTCCCGGCTTTACTCCCCCCGTGGCGTCCATATTAAAAAAGACTTCGCGCAATCGTCCAGGATCGGTATTCAAAGGCGATGTGGTATCGGGTTGTACTCCACGCAAAGTGATGGTGTCTTCTCCGACAACCCATAGTGCCAGCTTCTTTCTTGCGGCATTGTCGGAAAGCGCACCAATCATTAAACCCTGATTATTGCTCTGTCTAATCTCGGTCGGCACTTTCGCGTAGACCACGCGACGCAAAAGTCGATTGGATAGATTTGCGTTGGAAAGTTGGCCCGCATTGAAGTTATTCAATGTCAGCGACTCCATATCCAAGCGAGATACACGTGTGCACGCAGTGCCGGCGCCGTTAGCGGCATACTGCTTTTGAAACTCACTATCCCAAATCGCACAATCTTCGTAGGCATTGACTGGCGACGAGATGACCTGCCCACATGCGCTCGCATCCTCTTCCAATGCTTCCAAATTATCCCAATTCATTGTCGGTGAAGGGACAACCTCGGCATCCGAGGTGTACAAATAGCCCTCTAGATCCGCGTCTTTTCTCCACTCTCTAAAGCCCTTAGGAAAATGTTCTGAGTGAGAGCAGTATTTTCCTGAAGTCAAAGCGTCGGGACGTGACATGCAGGTTGCGTTCATACGAATGCCAAACTTATTAGCATCGGCGTATTCATAATAAAAAATAGAGTAACGATCGACATCGTTGAAATAACTGCCTGAGTCCGTTGCACTCCAAGCTTGCAGT
This sequence comes from Bdellovibrio bacteriovorus, assembly GCF_001592755.1. Lineage (NCBI taxonomy): Bacteria > Pseudomonadati > Bdellovibrionota > Bdellovibrionia > Bdellovibrionales > Pseudobdellovibrionaceae > Bdellovibrio > Bdellovibrio bacteriovorus. The sequence goes on from NZ_LUKF01000008.1 coordinate 18,967, forward strand.
GGAGGATTTCCACCAAAGAGAGCCACCGGATAAACTGAATTTCGCAAAGCAGATTTTGTATTAGGTCCGGGAGTTTCATTAGTCACTTGATCACGAAGGGTCTCTGCGATCGTCGAACTTTTAGTGAACACCATGGATCCTGCGCCCGAGGAACCCACGGAAATAGCAGGTGTTCCCCAAGCGTTTGCGTAGGGCGCTAACAGCGTCGGCAAGTTTCCCGCATTGACCCAACTGGAATTAGGGCGCGGAATGCTCCACGGATAATAATAAATACCGCCAGCAAACTGCATGCGGTCCCCTTGAATCACAGTGCCCCACTCCCCCGGCCACACGGGTGTAGAACCTGACCATCCTGTGTTTGGATTTGGCCGGTCAATCATGGAATAGCCAACCAAGGGTCCCTTCGTATAAATACGTCGGTCTTTTGCAATCAGCGCCGAAGGCGTTTTAGGACTATAGGCTCTTTGCAAAATAACGCTATTAGAACTTCCTGAAAAAAGCAGATAATCTGAAACATCCAAGACTTTAACGTGCTTTCGAAATTTTGATTTCAGTTTTCGGTAGGAACCGGTGGCTGTCATTTCGAAATTTTTAGTCGTGAAGTTAAATACGGTGTCGACCTTCCAAGAAACGCCGCTGGGAAGTTCTCCTTCAACACTGAAGGACTCGGCCTTCAGACACTGGCTATCAGGAGGTGGCTCCCAAAGTCGACGAGCTAAAGCCGATTCCATCACAGCAAATGCAGAACTCGTCGCTTCATCTAGCAGCACTTGATCGAAATCAAGGGACTTGTAGTTATAGTCCTTCGTAAATACATCCAATGACGTCATAAGGACGATGACACCTACGACACATAGAACTGAAACAATAAGAAGGGTTCCTTGCCCTTTTTGCCCTAGCAACCGGATTTTGCTCATACACAAAGGATAAAGATTTTCCTCAATGATGGTAGCTTTTATTACCTCTCAAAAACAAATTCTCTAGAAAGTGTTTTTTTTGAAAATGAGACGGTGAAAAATGCAAGGTCAATTACAAGATAAATGAGGTATTTACGGAAAGAAAATCGTGGGGCTCTTGGTTTCAAAGGAGGCCCTGGAAAATGAGAATTAAAAATCAGACTTTTTGAAATTGAAAAAATCCACTGCGGAGAAAGGAATATCACAGAACTGCTTTTTAAAAATGATTTTGGATTGTTTTGCAGTTTGAAAGGACGATGGGAGCTGGAAGACTGGGAAGTTCTTTTCGATAGAACTTCCCTTATCGAATTTACTTTCTAGAGCGTTTCATGATCTGTTCTGGTCCGATAAGAATCAGATCTTCTTTCAATTGAAATTCTGAACCGATGTAATCTCTTTTTTTAGAGCTGAATGTCGCAAAGTCCACATTCATTTCCGTCGCACGATAAAGCTCCTCGGGCGTTGTCACATTCGGTCCAACACCGGGCTCTTTAATGATCGTCACTTCAAAAGTGTTCGTATCATCGTCGTAGTGAGAGATTTCAATCTCGGCACCTTTCATAATCTTTAAAGCCTCAAGCTCTGCCTGTGAAGGCTTGCGAGGCTCTTTGGCCTCTTTCTTTTTCTCTGGCGTTGCTTCCGCTTTCGCCGGAGCTGCTGGCGTTTCTTTAGCAGGAGCTGTCTCCACCGCAAGCGCCCAAGGAGAGATCATCATTGTGATTGCAATTGCTAAGAGGGACTTCATTATTTTGCTCCTTTTCTTTTTGTCGAGTTCGTAGCCTTCGAACCGCCTGAGCTAGTAGAGTACTTGCTTTTTCCAGAGTACTTCGACGACGAAACCCCATTGGATCTCGCTGCTGCTACCGCCGCTGCTTCAGGCTGACATTGTGCCGGACGTTCCATTCCAGAATTATCACTGCAATTGGAAGCTCTAGCTCCACCGAAGTAGTTATATACCAACGATCCTACACCCAAGGTTTTCATGACCGTTGATAAGTCTTCGTAGTTCACGCCTGTACATCCCCAAGTATTAGAGGTTCCCGCAGGACTCGTTCCGTGGATGATAACTCCACGTTGCCCAAGGCTGTCCTGACCAGAAAGACCGGCCATACCTAGCGAGTTCGAACTATTATAGCGTGCCCCATTGTGGGTCGCGGTCAAGTGAAATCCAGGAGGTGTTTTTCTAGAGTTTTCCGTGCTGCACGCCTCTAAGCGTCCACTGCGGTCAGAACCGACACCCCAGCTGATCGGAAAGCCTTTTACGCAATTTCCATCTTGATCGAAGATGTACATTGTCGGGCGACCATCTCCCGAATAATCATTCACGGCAATCATTTTGCCGGGAGCCAATTGCGCGTAAGAACAAGTTTGCGTGAAGCGCTTGGCTTCAGAAAACGCCGTTTTTACGTGAGAAGGTACGGAGCCGCATCCTCCCCCAGTAGCAGAGTAAGACGACGAACCTGATGTATAAGGTGTGTAGTAACTACTTCCTGCGCTGCTTGAATTGCTGTCGTTGCTATCAATGATCTTGGAAGGACGACCGAAAAGTGCGGCTGCTTGGGTTTGTGAATAACCTAGAAGCAAAGCCGACAATACCAGAATAAGTCTTGCCATGATTCCTCTTTGTTAAATGAGTCCCCGTTATGGATTTGTCCTTAAAGTCTATCTGAGCTCTCGAAAAAACTCGCGAAGATTATTTTTTCCCTCAATAAAACGGCTCATTTTAAGACAGAGGTCGAAGCACAACAGAGATTATGTAACAGAGGAATCCCGCAGCCGCAGCGCAAACTATTTTAAAGTACTATCGATTTTCTTCACAAAAGCGGAATCGTCGGACTTCAGACCTTCTTTCTTAGCTATCATGACGCCGTCCGAATCCAGTAAGTAGATAACGTTAGAATGAACATACTCTCCCGAGGAAAGTTTTTTGTAGCGGACCCCGAGAGCAGCGGCGACTTCTGCAACATCTGAGGAGTCACCCTTTAGCATCTGCCACTTCACTTTCTTTTTTTGAAGAAATTCTTTCATTGTAGAGGCCGTTTCGTTTTCGGAATCAAATGAAAACAGCGTCACAGGAATGCTTTGCTTCTTGGCTGGCAGCTTTGAAATAAGCTTTTTAAGGTCTTCCACGAGTAAAGGACACGCCGTTGTACAGCGAGTGTAAAGCATAGCCACCAGGCGCGGCCTTCCTTTGAGGTCTTTTAATAAAACTTTTTTTCCATCGCTATCGACCCAACTGCTGTCGAGTTGATAAAGAGAACTGCCTGGAACGGGATCTGCCGATTCCAAGTTTTCAGTTCCATGGTGTTCATGCCCGACTTCGTGAGCGAAAATATTCAGGGAACAAAAAATCATGAATACGATGATTATGAATTTCATTTTTTCTCCTCAATAAAATTTTTTACGCAGCGAAAGCCCAATGATGAAGTTGTGTATTGGGCTTGCAAGCTGGAACGAAGTGCATAGCGCATAAATGCACCATATTGGTTAGGTTTTTTGGTGTTTATCGCCGCCCCAGCGCAAAAAAGATCGCGGTTCACACCTTCACGTGAGTCTCCCGACATCACAACACTGCCGAAGTCATCCACCCACTCCCAGATGAGTCCGGCCGTATCGTAGAGACCAAACTTATTTGGTTTCAAAGTTTTCACGTTCTTTATTTCATCTTGTCCTTTGGCGTACCACTTCAATGTTTTTGCTTCATTCTCGGGACTGTTTGCATCTGCGAAGTACTCCCATTCCAAAATCGTGGGAAGCCGCTTGCCCTGTGATTTACAAAACGCGCGCGCGGCAAACCAGGACACGTGAACGACAGGGAAGCGCCCCGTACCATCAGGGAAGGTCAGATCGTCCTTCCAGCTTTTTAAATAAGAGGAGTCCGCAAGAAGCGGAGTTACTTTTGACTTTCGCCATTTAGGATTCATTTCAATAAATGCGCGAAATTCTTCGTTCGTCACGGGAGTCGCATCCACCCATAAGGACGGGATAACAATGGATTCTTCCCCCTTATCTTGAAACAAGGGCTGAAACTTTCCACCCGAGACTTTGATTTCTTCGGCCCAGGAAAATAGCAAAGCCATTACAAAAAAAGACGAAATCATTTTTTCGCTCTCTTAACCTCGTCCAAAGTAACCACATCACTCTTATTACCGAAGCTATTGCGGACATAGGTTACCACGCTCGCAATATCATCGTCAGACAATCCTAGTGCAGGCATGACGCTATTATAGGTTTTACCATTTACGGTAATGGCTCCTTCAAGTCCATTTTTCACAACGCGAATAGCCCGAGCCTTATCCGCCATCAAAAAATCGGATTTAGCTAGAGGTGGAAAGGCATTCGGCACACCCTCACCATTAGCCTGATGGCAGGCCAAACAGTTTTGCTTGTAAACGATTTCTCCGGTTCTCATACGTGCTTCAAGTGTGTCTCCTGTTGGCGGATCCTTCTTTTGCTCTTGAGAAATTGGTATCATGTTCTGACCTTCGGGCAAATAAACGGCATCTTTAGTTTTACCTGTATAGATTTTCGTATTGTGGTCCCCTTCCACTTTCAACATACCTAAAGCGCCCTTGTTGAATGCTCTGAAAATCGCATGGTCTACTAATATAAAGTTACCCGGTGTATCGATTCGAAAATCTACGATCGCCGATCCACCAGCAGGAACCATAGTCGTTTGCACGTTTTTCTGAGTAATGCGACTTCCGCCCTCTTGATAAACGTGATCAAAGATCTCTCCGATAAGGTGAAAAGAAGAGCTTAGATTAGGTCCACCGTTACCAAAGAAGATCCGCACTGTTTGGCCTAGATTAGCCACTAAAGATGAACTTCCTGAAAGCGCTCCGACGGCACCATTGAATACGACATAGTCAGGTTGTTCTTTTAAGGCTTTTTCCATATCAAAAGCCTGTAGACCACGCTCACCGAAATTTCCTTTAGTATAAAAGTCACCTTGAACGACATAATATTCTTTATCGACTTTTGGTAAACCGTCTTTTGGCTCTACCAAAATCAGTCCGTACATACCGTTGGCGATGTGCATACCTACGGGTGCTGTCGCACAGTGGTAGATGTAAAGACCTGGGTTCAGTGCGCGAAATGAGAACGTTGATGAGTGTCCAGGAGCGGTGAATGAACCTTCAGCTCCTCCACCCGCGCCTGTGACAGCATGCAAATCGATATTGTGCGGAAGTTTGTTGTCCGGATGATTTGATAAAGTGAAGTCAACGTAATCGCCTGCGCGGATACGAAGCATCGGCCCGGGCACCGTTCCTCCGAAAGTCCAGAAAGTATACTTCACACCATCAGCCAGCACGCCCACCTGTTCACGAATTTCCATCTTAATTTTCACACGCGCAGGGTTCTTTCTAGTGATAGGTGAAGGAACTTGTGGCGGAGGAAGAAGTTTATGTTCTTCTTCAGGCAATTTATCTAAGTTTTCATTGTCTTCGGCGATTTCGGCGGAAGAAGCTTTCCACTTGTCCTTGCTAGTAGGTTCGCTGACATCCGATTTTTTGGTACAGCTTAACGCCATCATTCCTAAAACTAAAAAACTTAGAAGTCTTCCACCAGAATTCATAGTACCTCCCTGTTACAACAAACCGTCTGAATTCAAATCGATTTTTTCTTTCACCGAAAAGCCGGCTTTCAAGCCCACAACAAACCACCCTAACGCTAAAATTCCGACTGTAAATATAGTGTCCCCGATGACGCGCAACCAACGTAAGGTATCCATTCCCGGTTGCTGCATAAATTCGGCGGAACGCGCATACCAAAAGCCATGCTCGACACTTGCCAGAGTTTGCAAGAAACCTATTGGTAAGACACTGATTAAGACCATCAAAGCTAGGCCGATATTAATCGACCAAAAAGCAAACGAAATCACTCCGTCTTTCCAAACATGTCGAGACGCCATACCTTTTAAGACAAAAAGCATCAGCCCAATACCTAACATTCCATAAACTCCGAAAAGGGCCGTATGACCGTGTACGGGAGTCGTATTAAGGCCTTGCATATAATAAAGAGCAATCGGCGGATTGATCAAAAAGCCGAATATGCCGGCTCCGACAAGATTCCAGAAAGCCACGGCCACGAAGAAATAAATCGGCCACTTGTAAGCTTGCAACCATTTCGCCGCCTTGCTGACTCGAAAATGACTGTAACCTTCAAAGCCTAACAATATTAAAGGTACAACTTCCAGAGCACTAAAGCTTGCACCGATAGCCAAAACGGCCGTTGGAGTTCCAGTGAAATACAAGTGATGAAAAGTCCCTAAAATACCACCGGCTAGAAATACGATGGTGGAAAATAAAACACTTAAAGTCGCAACCTTGCTGTGAATAAGCCCCATGCGGGTAAACAAAAAAGCGATAACAACGGTCGCAAAGACCTCAAAGAAACCTTCCACCCACAAATGAACAACCCACCATCTCCAATACTCGGCGATCGCTAAGTTCGTGTGTCGTCCCCACATAAAGCCCGCAGCATAAAACAACGCGATCGCCGCAGATGCGATTAAAAACATCATTAACAAGTGACGATTTTCTTGTTGCTGCCGAAACGCCGGCCAGATGGCTCGGACCATCAAGAACAACCACAGGAATAATCCTATTAGAAGGAATGATTGCCAAAACCGACCGAGATCTACATATTCATAACCTTGATGGCCGAACCAGAAGTTGGCCTCTAAGCCTAGCTTCTGCATCACTCCCATCCATTGACCCGCTAGAGAGCCGACGACGATAATTAAAAGTGCGACGAAAAGAAAGTTTACGCCTGCAGCTTGAAACTTTGGTTCATGTCCAGAAACAGCGGGAGAAATAAAAAGTCCGGTTGCTAACCATGATGTCGCGATCCAAAAAATTCCTAACTGAACATGCCATGTGCGAGTGACGGAATAAGGAAGATATTCCGCTAACGGGAATCCATAAAAAGCGGTGCCTTCAACTCCATAGTGCGCCGTGACCGCTCCTAAGATCACTTGCACCACCATCAGTGCACAAACGACCCAGAAATATTTTAAAGTGGCCGACATAGAGGGCGTTGGTGACAAGCCTAAGAGAGGGTCCAGTTTCGGGAGTTTGTCGTGCTCAACTTCATCGCCGTGATTTACAGCGTAATAGAACGCTAATAATCCAATCCCGGCTAAGAGCAGGATGACGCTGAAACCAGTCCACAAAATCAAAGATCCTGTGGCTTCATTACCGACCAATTTGTCAGGCGGCCAATTGTTTGTGTAAGTGATTTCTTGTCCTGGTCTTTGAGTGACACACGCCCAGGACGACCAAAAAAAGAAGGCATTCATCATATGCATTCTTTTTTCGTCTTTGATCGTATTTGCAGGAATGGCATAGGCATCGCGAAGTTCGTCTAGGTTTTCGCCCTTCATGAAAAGGTCGCTATAATGTTTACTGTTGTGAGCAATAGCTTCCGCGCGCAAGGGGCTGATAGTAATTGTCCCGGTTGCCGCATCGTATGTGTTCTTTCGCAGCTCACCTTGCAAACTGATTCTTACTGAAGCCTTTTGATCGTCAGGAAGTTCTTCATACTTCTTTCCGAATTTTTCTTCAGACATGCGGTCTGCCATGAACACCGCTTCGCGATGAAGCCAGTCCGCACTCCAATCAGGGGCGACGTAAGCACCATGTCCCCAAACAGAACCCACCTCTTGCCCACCAATAGACTGCCACACATTCATTCCGTCTTTGATATCTAAGCCTGAAAAAACTTCTTTTCCATCCGTCGTTATGACTCTGGTTGGTTGAGGAGGTGCTTCGCGGTAAATCTCTTTCCCGTAATAACCAAGCACGGCAAAAGATGCGACAACCACGAAGGTGAAAATCAACCATAACCTTTTATGCCCCATGAAATCCTCTTTCTATTCTAAAAAAACCGTTCCCACTCAAACTAAAGCAAACCGGAACAGGATCATGACCGCCGTCATAAAAAAAGCGAGATCTTACCTGCTACTTAAAAAAAATTTTTATTCATCTTAAGTGAGAAAACATCTAAACGCGGAATCATTTGGCATTAAATGCAATTAATCATATGAGCCGCCATTCAATTCTTGAAACGTAACAGTGGCCCTTACTTTGTCAGCGGAACTTAACATTTCTTGCACTTCAGCAATGAAATTAAATACCGAATCGTTATGTGAAGTTAAAGGGGACGTTATGTCTAAGATGGGATTGAAAGCAAAATTAATTGTTCTTTGCTCGGCTATGTCTCTTGTTCCAGTTGTCGTAGGCGCTTTTGCGTACTTCGCTATTCGAGACATTGATGAAAACTACAACGGAGTTACATACAAAGTTTTGCCGAACATCCAACTAGCAGATCAGATGTATCTGGACTTTAGAATGCTACGGATTAATCTTAGAAGCTTGGGATTACCCCATCTTCCTAAAGAAAAAGCAGAGGCCTTCATTAAAGGTGCTGAACACCACCTTACGCAATATGAAGAGAAAAACGCGAAGTACAAACTGCTTTCTTATATGCCTGGCGAAGAGGATTTATACAAAAAAGTCGACAATGCTTGGCAGGAGCTAAAAGTTCTTTATACAGAAGCCCTTCGCCTGTATCGGACCGGAAAGCCAGAAGATATCGACAAGATGGTGCAAATCTTTATCAATCAAGACCTAGAAAAATCAACTGTCTATCGTAATTCGATGAATAACTTAGTTGCCTATCAAGAAAAGCAGGCCTCTATTTTCATCCAAAAAGCCGAAGACCAGGTAGATTCTTCGAACTCTACGATGATAATCGTTATCGGGGTTGGCGTAATATTGGGTCAAGGAATCGGACTGTTCGTAGCGGTGAGTCTTTCTAAAACCATTAATTTTACATCCAAAGAACTTGAATCCAGCTCGCACCAGGTCCGCGATGCCGCAGCCCAAATTTCTGATACATCACAGACTCTTTCTCAATCTGCTACTGAGCAGGCTTCGTCTTTAGAAGAAACTGTGGCCACTATTGAAGAGATCACATCGATGATTAAGATTAACTCTGAAAACGCTAAACAATCTTCAGTTCTGGCGAATGGGACTTCCGCGATCGCTATCAAGGGTGAATCTCAGGTCAATAAACTTATTGATTCCATCGCAAGCATTGCCGACGACTCTAAGAAAATTGCTGATATTACCAATGTCATTGATGATATCGCCTTTCAAACAAATCTATTGGCTTTGAACGCGGCGGTCGAGGCGGCTCGTGCCGGGGAACAAGGAAAAGGTTTCGCCGTTGTTGCCGAAGCCGTTCGCAACTTGGCGCAAAGAAGTGCGGAGTCCGCAAAAAATATCGCATCACTTATTAGTGCTAGTGTAGAAAAGATTAATTCTGGAAGTGAGCAAGCGAAAAACAGTGGCTTAGTCTTGAAAGAGATTGTAAGCGAAACCAGCAAGGTCGCCGCCCTCAGCGAGGAATTAGCGAAAGCCAGTGAAGAACAATTCAACGGTATTTCACAGATCGGTAAAGCGATGAATCAGTTGGATCAAGTGACTCAAATGAACGCAGCTTCTTCAGAAGAATCAGCCGCAGCGGCCGAGGAGCTTTCGGCGCAGGCTTATTCACTTTTGGCCAACGTAGAAACACTTCAGGTATTAGTGAATGGAGACGTTGAAAAAAACCATCAAAGACCGTTCTTAAAGGCCTCCTAAAAACCTGAGCTTACAATTCCTGGAAATGTTTTAAAGACTGCTCGTGACTTTGTTGAAGCAAGGCACGGCAGTTTTTTACGTTGGAAGAGTCAAATGAAATGCTTGGCAGAGTTAAGACAGCCTCATCCCAGAACCCGGGCGATCGAATGTTGTCCCCCAAAAACCGGGTCGAGAGCCTCAACGTAAACTGCGTAAGACCTTCTGGCGTCAAATAACTTGAGAAAAAAAGCTCACTCCAAGAAACCTTTAACTCTCGTTGGACGACGATCTTTGCCGAGCCTCCAACCTGACGCTCGATATCGGAACAAACGAAAGCTCTATCAAAATCTGTTGAAACACTTAGTTCGACGTAGCCATTGAGGATAACGACATCCGCATCGAGATTCAGTAAATATTCATCTCGAAGTTGCGCGGGATTAGACATGTTATTGGTCATTTGCGCTAAGGTTTCAGGCGTGCTGGAATAGAACTCTTGAGATAACATCCAAGCCACAATCGACCTCACACGAACCGCGTCCACGACGAAGGCGTATTTCTCTCTAGAGACCATCGTGGGCCGGTGAATGGAGTAAACCAGCTCATGAATTACCAATGCCACCTTGCTTTTTGGTGACATACTTTCCCAATAAGGACGATAAATGCGAACGCGCGTTTCGAGGCGATTGGCTATTTGTACAAGCTGCATGTTTTCTAAATCAAGCGGGGTGTCTTCTTTAATTACCGCTAATGGTGTATCCACCAGATACCATTGGTATTTAGAAAGAGCCAAAAGAAGAACATTCGCAAATCGAGGAGCTTTCCGTCGAATCTCTGTCATTTTTTGAGCGAAGATCATTCTTTCGTCGTCCGTAAAATGTGGCATAGCCTGAGCACGATTCAGAATGTCTTCATCAGGAATTACGCTAGAATCTATTAAAGGTTCTGGCAATCCTACTTCATAAAGGTCCAATAAATAAATCTGATTGTCTTTTAAGATCGCCGCTCCCCCACTACCAACGTCTCGAATGCCGGCAAAAAGAGTGAGGGAATAAAAGAGCGTAAAAGAGATTAAAAGAAGTTTCATCGTGCATCTTCCTGTGCCAAAAGGCTGAAAAATTGAATACTCAGGCTGCAGACATCGTCCGCATTTTCAGTAGTTCCAAAGCGCGAGGCAAATTCTCGACGAAAATCCATCAGAGCTTTCCGTGCCGCGGGAAAATCCTGTTTTTTAATTGAGAACAAAGTGGAGGAGACTTCTCGCTTTTCATTATCTTGGCGTTCTACCGCGTAAAGTGCTTTTTCAATAATCTGTTTATGAAAACTGCGCACAGCTTCGGAATTATAGTTATTATTTACAGAAGTAAACTGTGATGTGGGTTTCACCGAATTCGATGTCATTTCTATCAAACCCAAGCGATTCATTCTTTCTAACGAATCTTCGATCACGCTTTCACTAACACCCAACATTTTAGCGTAGCGAGCTTTATTGAGATGGTTTTTTTCTAAATCCATCAGTTCTAAAAGCGCCATGTGATGCCACTCGGAAATAACTTTAAAAGAATCTAAAGACACTTCTTGTACGAAGTTATTAATTCTATGTTCAACAGCCTTCTTCGCAACCACTCTTTGTTCAGAAGAACGGGCGAATTTCGCAGTGAGTAAATCAGAAAAGTGTTCGCACTGTCTTTGGCTTAAGTTGAGTTTGGTTGCAACCTCATAAGCTCGTGCCGCTGAAAGGCCGTACTTACCTTTTTGCACTTCAATCAGGGTTGACACCGCCAACCCTAAATCACGAGCGAAGGCTCGCATAGAATAATTCGGATTTCGCAAACGTCGAGTTTCAAAAGCTTCAGACAGATAGAGACGGTAATCATCGTAGAAGAGAACTTGTTCGGCCATTGACCGAAGACTTATTCTATACTCCGAACATTATCAATCAATCTGCCGTTACACTTACCGACGCTCTACAGAATGCCCAGTGCGATTTGGTAATCCGAACATCGCCGAATACTTTCTGATTATTGCGAGAGCCATTTTTAATATGATCGCTGCTCTTATTCTGCTTTCATCACTCAATCAAAAAGGTGTTAAGTCCGAAAAGAAGCCTATGATAAGACTCTTCTTTTTTTCGAGTGCGTTGTTACTGACATCGATAGCTTTTGCTGCTCCGAACACTTTAACTTATCAAGGTCGTATTCTTACTTCGACAGGAACTCCTCTTGAGTTCAGCAACGTGAGCTTTTTGTTTGAGATTAAATCTCAAGATGGACTTTGCGTTTATTATCGTGAACAAAAAAATGGCGTGAATATGTCAGGTTCAAAGGGTGTTTTTGATGTACCGCTGGGAACAGGAACAAAGTTATTCCCCACTTCTGGAAGTATAGGTTTAAAAGAGATCTTTGATAATACAGCCACCTTAGATTGCGCAGATGCCAACAACAATGTCGCGAGCAACAAAGGACCTATTGCCGATCAATCGCGACGTCTGAGCGTGAGTTTTCACGACGGCGTTGGTTGGAATCAGATCAGTCCTGATAACGAAATTCGTTCTGTCCCTTATGCTCACTTTGCTTCCTCCGCACTGAAGCTAGGAAATTTCACCGCGACTGACTTTATTCGTACGACGTCTCTTCCTTCTAGTGCTTGTACCGCAGGTCAAGTCGTCTTCTTTGACGGAGCCTCTTTTACTTGCGTGACGGATGCGGGTGGTTCTGGAGTAGTTTCAGATATTATTGCCGGATCAGGAATCAGCGTTACCGGAGCTTCCTCTAAAACGGTGGCAGTGAGTTTTGGAACCACGGCGGGTACCGCAGCTCAAGGAAATGACTCTCGCATCACGGGAGCCTTTCAATCTGCAACTTCACTAGGAGGAGATTTAAGTGGCACACTTCCTAACCCGACAGTCGCAAAAGTCCAAGGTGTCAGTGTTGCAACAACGACTCCTCAGGATGGACAAGTTTATCGTTATGGCGCTTCATCGTTAGAGCCTGTGTGGTTTGGTATTGACGACCTTCGCACTTCAACGGGCGCTTCACAGTTTTCTACTAGCTGTACAGCTTCACAAACCTTAACTTGGTCCGCTGTGACTGATGCATTTACTTGTTCCAATATCGCGGGGCTGGATGCGGCAGTGATCACAACGGGAACGATCCCCGCAGAAAGACTTCCTTCGACAATTGCGTTACCACAGATCGCCGCGCCCGCTGTTGCCGGAACTGATGAAGGACGTATTTATTTTGATTCAACGGCGAAGAAATTTAAAGTCTCGCAAAGTGGATCGGCTTATACAGATTTAGTTTCTGCCGTGACCTTCCCCGTTCTTGGTAGTGCTGGCACCGCGGCGGCACCTACTTATTCATTTAGTGCTGATTCCGATTCAGGGATGTACAACCCTAATCCAGATCAAATCGCATTTTCTACTGGAGGAACGCAGCGCTTTCGAATTCAAGGGTCTTCATTCTTTATGGGTAGTTTGGGTTTGGGCAGCGCGACTCCTGGTTCATTCTCATTCGATTCTTACTATTATGGGCCAACGAGCTCTACCGCAAAAGGGCGCTTCATGGTCAGCGTCGGTCAAACCCAAACCGCCGCGGGAAGCATCACTATGCCTGCTATGGGCGTCGACAACAGCATCCGTGGAGATTATGTTCAAGGCGGGACCATGGGAGCAGTTTTAGGATTAAGTATTGTTGACAATAAAGCGGGCTTCACCGGAACCTCTTATGGTGTGCAAGGTCAAGTCAAGGTGAACACCGGAGCTGCCAATGTCAGTGGGCTTCAAACAGCTCTTTGGGCAAATGTATTTATTCCGGGAGCAGCCTCTTTACCTGTCTCGCAAAAAATTAATGCCATCACGTCAGATATCAACTTAGAAGGGACAGCAACAGGCGGCACAACAATCAATGAAGCCAATGGACTTGAGCTGCGTCTTGCCACTAGAGCCTATGATACCATCGGGTCTTATACGGGAATCATGCTTCGAGCGCCCATTGGTACGGGAGCGATCACTACGCAATATGCAATGATCACCGAGCCCGGGTCAGGCAATGTCGGTATTGGTATCACCAACCCCTCTTACATGCTTCATGTCGGCGGGACCGCTGGTGGAACCTCGTGGGCAAACACCTCGGACCGACGATTCAAACGTAATATCGCGACCATTGATTCTAGCTTAGAAAAAGTCTTACAACTTCGAGGTGTAACTTACGACTGGAGAGTGGAAGAGTTCCCTGCCCGTCGCTTTGATCACGGTCAGCAAATCGGTTTGATCGCGCAAGAGGTTCAGGAAGTTTTCCCTGACGTAGTTACAAAAGACAATGATGGATTTTTAGCCGTTCAATACGCGAACCTCGTTGCGCCCTTGATTGAGGCTTTTAAAGAATTCTATTCACAGTGGCGCACGGAAACGGCGGCTTTGAAGGCAGAAAACGCCCGACTTACAAACGAAGTTCAGTCTTTGCAAAAGTGGGTTTGCCAGAAGGATCCTTCGGCAGAGTTTTGTAAATAACCTAGCACTTATAGTGGTTTGAAGCTTTTGTTCAGCATGGCGGCCTTCTCCGGGTTCCCTGTATCTCGCCCCTGCGGAACCTTATAGAATTTCTATGTACAAAACTCAGACACTGGCTTTAGCTGGTTTGGAGAAGGCTTAATTTGCGATTGACCCAATCAAGTTGCGAGACTCTCTTCAGATCTCGCCTCTCCCTTTCAGACCTATTGACGACTTCTTGGAACTAGATTACTCATTTGCAAGAAATTTGGTGGGCTTGTCCCATATATGGTTTGAAAATGAAATCCGACAGAGTCATGGGCTTTTTAAAATGGACGTCTCAAGCAATGCGGCTTTTCATTTCCCTCGCCCTCCTCTTAGCGGGATTTACCGCAAGTGCCGAAACCTCTTCCACTCCTGAAAATAACGATCCTTTGGCGAATACTTTTGTCGCCCTTTGCTATCACGACGTCAGTAACGGCTTTGTCGGCAATGCTTTTAGTATTCGTAAAAAAGACCTTGTTGAACAGTTCGACTATCTTAAGGCTCACTACAATGTCGTCGGTCTGCAAGATATTCTTGAAGCTTCTCAAGGAAAGAAGACTCTTCCTGCCAAAGCCGTACTTATAACGGTGGATGATGGTTTGGCTTCTTTTTATGAAAACGTCTTTCCTCTTTTAAAAACTTATAAGTTTAAAGCCGTCTTTGCCATTGTGGGTAAGTGGACTGAAGACGGCGTGGCTCCGGATTATGGGTTTAAAGACACCAATCCGAAAATGGCTTCTTGGAAACAGCTAAAGGAAATGTCTGAATCCGGTTGGGTGGATGTTGTTTCTCACACCTATGATATGCATCAAGGGCATGTCTTTAATCCTCAAGGAAGTCAGGCTCCGGTGGCGGGCTTTTTTAGATACGATTCAATTACGAAATCTTATCAATCTGAAGAAGACCTTGTGAATCGCGTTCAGACAGATCTTAAAAAGAATAACGAGCTTATTAAAAAACATCTTGGAAAAGAAAATTCCGTAGTTGTGTGGCCGTATGGCGCCTCAAACGGTTTGTCGCGAAAAGCCGCTGAAGACGTAGGACTGAAAATTCAGATGACCTTGCGAGCGGGTCTTAATAACGCGAATGACATTTCTCAAATCGGGCGCGGGTTGATCTTTGCTGATATGGACCTTCCGCAATTCGCTAGTGCGCTTGAACAGGCTTTTGTTGATTCATCTCCGTTGCGCATGATTCGCATCGACTTAGATAGTATTTGGAAGAAAAACGAAGCCGAGGCTGAGCAAGTTCTGGGGGATCTTTTAGAAAAGACTCTGAGCTTAGGGGCCAATGCTGCTTTATTTCAGGCGGTTTCTGAATCTGGAGACGCTTACTTCCCCACTTCACAGATGCACGTTCGTGCGGATTACTTAAATCGCACGGCCCATACGATGAGACATCGCTCTCGCGTGCCGAATGTCTATGCTCGAGTTCCTCAAGCATTTTTGAGAAATACGGAGACGGCTAAGGCTGTTATTCGTGATTTAGCGAAGTACACCGATATCGACGGCGTCTTTTTTGAGGTCTCTTCAAAAGAAAAAGCCAAAGAGTTGTCTTTTGAACCTGTGATGGCAGCGGGTCGCTCTGTGCGCCCCCACTGGCAGTATGGAGTTATTGGTCCAAGACCTGAAAATGCCGAGATCTTTGATTACTTGGTTCTGACTCCACAGCAGCTTGAAAAAGAAAAGCTGGCAGCCGTGCCGAATTCGATAAAACAGAAGCAAGACATTATCGCCTTGCCGAAAGATTATAATATAGTCGCTAGCCACGTGATGGCCGAGGGCTATTTAAATTTATTTTATGATGTGAACTTCAAAGATGTCGTTCCGGATCCTGATTTCAAAACTCTGTTTTCAGTCCGCCAAAGCAACGCAAAACACATCAAAGGGGAAGCGAAATGATTTTCTCTTATCTGCCGGTGCTATTCACATCCCTCTTCTTAATTACTCCCTTTGTTCTGCCTTTGATCTGGATCATGGGGGCTTTTGTTTTCTACTTTAAAAGGGAACGCCATCGCTCGACCCTTTCTGAGTTTTCTAATCAGCCCTATACGATTTTAATTCCTTGCTTTAACGAGGAAAAAACTGCGGAAGCGACGATTTGCTCGCTAGATCAATTGCCTTCAGACCAATGCGAGATCATCGCGATCAATGATGGCAGCCGGGATAAGACTCAGTCTGTTTTAGAAAAACTGGCGATGTCTCGTCCGAATATGCGCGTTATTAACTTAGTTCAAAATCGTGGGAAAGCGGCTGCTCTTACGTTAGGTGCCATGGCCAGTCGTCATGAGTTTATCTTGTGTATCGATGCCGACTCTGAATTAGACGCCAATGCTCCCCGCCTTATGATGGAACACTTTCGCGATCCGCATGTGGCGGGTGTGACTGGAAATCCGCGCGTCAAAAATCGCGGAACCTTGGTGGGTCGACTGCAGGTGGGAGAATTCTCGGCCCTCGTCGGAATGATTAAACGCTACCACCAAACTTTGGGACGCTTATTTGCTTTGTCTGGCGTCTTAGTGATGTTCCGTAAATCTGCCGTTGAAAGTGTTGGCTACTGGGATACTTACACTGTGACAGAAGATGTCGGAATCAGCTGGAAACTACAAACTTCGGGTTGGGCCCTTAAGTACGAGCCCAAAGCGACTTGTGATGTTTTAATGCCCGACACTTTAAAAGGCCTTTGGAAACAACGTCTTCGCTGGGCGCAAGGTGGATTTGAAGTGATTCTTAGACATGGCCGATCTGTTTTGAAAAGCCGCGACACCGGTTTAAGACTGGTTCTTTTGGAGTACGTATTTTCTGTCACCTGGGCTTTCCTATTACCTGTGACGATTGCGATCGCTCTGTTTGGGCATAACCCTCACGATATCAACCTTAGTTATGCGATTCTTCTTACAGGTGTGATGAGCTTTCTGCAGTTTGCGGTGGGAATGTTTTTGCACGGCCGTTATGAGCGTTCGGCGAAACTGGGCTTTGTTGCTATCTGGTACCCTTTTGCTTATTGGATGATTAATAGTTTTGTGCTATTCGTAGCAATCCCAAAAGTTCTGTTTGGCCCAAAACGCCAATTCAGTTCTTGGATCAGCCCCGATCGTGGCGGAGTGACGTATGCGAAAAATAATTGAGACACTGAGTACACTTCTTTTGTGGACCGTCTTTATTGCCGGAAGCTGCAAAGCTGTCGCAGAATTTTTCTCTAAGAGCGTTTCTGGCGAAATGATGTGGGAGCATTTAAAGCTGATCTCTATCGCTCCGGTTCTTGCCGTTATCATCTTTGCTTCAATGCTTGTCGCGGTTCGCTTTTCAAAATTCCAAACTGCGAAGAAGACAGTCGTCAATGAACACACGGCTCAATGGACAGCTGAGGAGTTAGTACTCGCGCAAACTGGTAAGGTGGTTGATCTTACCTTTCCGAGTACTGGGCTTGCTTGTCATGTGGTTGCTCGAGACGAAGCTGCGGCGACGATTCATTCGGAAAATACGACGGTGCATTTGAAGTTGGTGCCGGCATCGGCTGATGAAAACGCTGTGGCGTTGGTTTCGCACTCGGTTTAAGAACCGGGTTGTGAGTCTATTTAGACAAGAAATCCTACCGTACTTTTAAAACATAGATATGGGCTTGGTTCCCGCCGGTGTATTGGCAAGAGTTGCCGTTGACGTTTACGTAAGAAGACGTCACTTCTGACGCCACTGAGCGAGTGACGTTATGAGTGTTTGCGGCAGTGCAATTGTGACAAGTGCTCGCCCAATGATAATCATAGCCGTCGTTTCCGATATCAATCCAAGCTGAAGGTGTGGCGTTGTAACCTTGCGAATATCCGTAAAGGTAAACTTCTTTGTGGGGCACGGTGATTGTCACACCGATAAATGGTGCGGGAACATTGCAATAGCCACTCGCGCCTGTGCCTTGATAAGAAGATACTTGTCCTCCGCTATAAGAGACGGAAACTCCGCTGACAGAAACTGCGGTGGGGAAGTTTCCACTTGCATAGTTGGAGTTTCCGATGATCCACGTCCACCCGCCTCCATTGGTCGTCATTTCACAATAGGCGGAGATCGGCGCGTTTCCGCCTGCCCCATCAGGGTCGATCATGTACATGCCGTCTCCGACAGAGCCGCCGGTATCTAAGATGACTTTACATGATGTGAGTGCGATGACATTCCAAGTGACAGTTTGGGTCGACACAAGACCTGCTGCATTTGTTGCTCTGACTGAAAAACTGTGTGTGCCCGATGGAAGGTTTGTTAGGTTGTGAGGAGAAGTGCATGAAGACCATCCTCCTCCGTCTAAGTCGCATTCAATATTTACTGTTGTTTCGGATTCGGTAACTTCAAACTCTATAGTCGCGTCCGTGTCAACTGTGTCTGAAGGTGCTGATGTAAAGACAATCGAAGGCGGCGTTGAGTCTACAAACCAGTTGATGATGGTCTCTGCGCTGACGTGGCCTAGGTTGTCGGTAGCGCGAATTCGGAACTCATGCGCGCCATCTGTTACGACTGGAATTAAATAAGGAGAAGCACACACGGCCCATGATCCACCGTCTAATTTACATTCTATGAAGCTGACTCCAGATGAACCTGAATCAACGACGTTAAATACAAATTGCTCTGAAGCTTCACTAACAAAGGCCCCCGGAGAATCCGTGACTGTGATTACCGGAGGATAGAGATCGACGTCGAAGTTATGATTTGAAATGACTTCATTTCCGGCGACATCTTTTACGCGAATACTTAATGAGTAACTTCCTTGAGAAAGTCCTGATAATTCATAGGGGCTATCGCAATTTGCGTAACTGCCAGAATTAAAATTACATTCCACACTTGCTAATCCGCTTGTATCGTCTGAAACGGTGAATTCAAAATCTGTTGCGGTATCTCTGATAATAGCGTTTGGAGCTGTTGTAACATTGAGAACCGGGGCTTGAGTGTCCGCTCGGAAAATATAGGGACTGTTCGTGGCGATTGTTACCAAGTCGGCTTGATCTAACGAGCGCACTAGAACTTGATACTGCATTCCGTGAATCAATGAAGGGCAACCCGCTGTTGAAAAATCATAGGACGTTATGGAGATCGACTGTTCAGAACAGACTATGGTTCCGCTCATTGACTGAATGGACGTTTGATAAACGATGGCGTCCGATGAAGAACTCCAAACAACTTCGGGCCACTGTGCGGCCCATGTATCTAAAGTCGTATCCACGCCTCCCCTGACTCCTAAAATATTGAAATTTCCCGGTGGAGTGACATCCACGCGGAAGACGAGGTCGGTTCCTTGTGTAAGATTCCCCGCTTCATCGCGGGCGATCACGCGGGCAATGTAATCTGTTTCGGGAACGAGTTCACAATCTGTGAGAACTTGTTGCGTGATAGAGGCCCCTACGTTTTCTTCACAGCGCATGGAAAGATCTAAGTTAAGAATCGATACGTTATATGCAGAAGCTCCTGAAGAAGGACTCCAATTAACAATCGGATCTACAAGCTGTGATAAGCGATCATCGATCGTTAGATCACTTCCGCCGGTGATTCCTAAGACTGGGAAAGCTCCCGGAGCGATGGTATCTAGGACAATGCTATAAGTAGGAGTTTTATTCGTCAGGGCATTACCCGCGCTATCGAAGAGCCATAGTTTCACTGTTTTAACACCGTCGCCTGCGGATAGATCATAGTTTGTTGGACGAGTTGTATGCCAACCGTTTGCGGGTCCCTGTCCACCTGGGCAAGGATCTGCGGGACTTAAAGGAATAAAACTTAAGTCTTCCGTTAAACACCAATAAGAGGCCCAAGCATCGTTTGTTACTGTGATGGAAACTGTTTGTGTGGCGGCGTAACCTTGATCAGATCCTGTATGAGTTAAGACAAAACCCGGTGCGAATAAATCTACTTCCATAAATGCAGAGCAAATGGGAGTGCTCCAGTTACCGGCTTTATCCGTGGATTGTATATCGAAAGAGTAAAATGTGTTTGCGGAAAGGTTATCAAAGACGTGAGTAAGCGATGCTAAGTTTTTTGTAAAGATGATGGAACCCGCGCACGAGGGTTGATCATAAAGTCTGACTTTGTAAGGAATTTCACTTAAGCCTGCCGGTCCGACATCGACTACGGTATTCCATGCACCCACAAAGTGCGTCGCAGAGACGTAAGAATCTGATAAGGGTGCGGTGATCGTCGCTGGCATCGGGGCCTGCATGTCCACTGTCACCCAGAATGCGCAAGATGATTCGTAGTTACGGCTATTATTCGTCACACGCACTTTCGCATAATAACTTTTACCATCTCGCAGACCATCGATATGTACATCGGTCCCTGATAACGAAACTTCTGTGGGAGTCCCCTCGCAAAAGGCGTTGTCGTAAAGAAGCACGGTCCCGCCATTAAAGGCTGACTCTTCCCAAGTCGGTGAAAATGAAAACGGATGAGTTGAGGAATTGGTATAAATCGAATACTTATTGATTTGAACAGCGAAGGGATTACGAATCTTAGTGTCGATGGTACAGGAACCCAAGGCCATCGAACAAATGATAGCTTTATAGAACGAACTATAACCTAAAGTCCCAGAACGTTCCGAATTCATGAGTATAATATCGGATTTTAACTCGGAAATCTTTATTTTGGTGTTTCAGAATGATAATTAGCGTTTAATGCGCTAACTATCCGCAGCCGTCATGCTTCCAGCAGGTAGTTGTCATAGATACCGACCAATGACGGTATAATGCACCGATTTAATTAGTTGCCATAAACTACTTTGCGTTTTATTGATTTCTCTATGTGGAACTTAAAGAAGTCAAAAATAAACTAACCACTAATATTCTAATGAAGGACGATTTGAACCAAAAGAAAAGGTCAGAGAACCAATTCCTTTATTCATCGGAAGACGCTTTACTGGTTGTGAGAATACCTACGTTTGCTTATGGCCATCTTGAAGGAAGCCAGTGACAGATTCAGAACGTTCAAATCTCTGAACTTGATTTGATCCCAAACTCCGATATGGTTGAAGCGCTTAATCAGTCGCAAAAAGATAGCAACTGGGCCCCAATCAAGTAATCCCTTGAAAAAGGCAGATCGCAAAATCATCGATGAAATCAAAGAGACGTTAAAGGAAGCATACAATCCTTTGCGTCTCTTTCTGTTTGGATCTCGTGCAAATGGCACGGCAACAAAAGACAGCGACTACGATTTTGTGATGGTGGTGCCCGACCCTAAAAAATCTACTTTTCATGAAATGAGCAAAGCACGCTCTTTGGTATTTAAAAAGCATCTTATTTCTGCTGATATTTTTATTTATTCTTAAAAAGAATTCGACGAATGGAAAGATGAACTGAGTTCTATTCCGGAAACTGCTTTGAATACGGATCAGGAAATCGATCTTGGCTAAATAGCTTCTGGCAGTTTGCATTGGCCCCCTGGCCCCAGAGCTAAAAAAAGAAGTCCCCATGTATGGAAATACGATAGCGGCTTCCTGGAAGGCATCTTTAAGCGAGCCGTCGGACTTCCATCCTTAAAACGACGCTGCACCTTGAGTTGAGCCAGTTACACACGCAACGCGATGTTGGACGCATTGCGTTTACAGTAATAAATATAAGACCATGTCTGACAGAGATGACTCCAGTAAGTCGATGTAATACAGGAGACTACTTCTTGGAGTTGATCATATGTCTAAAAACGTAAGAACCGTGAGGTTCGATGACAAACAAATTAAGAGGATTGAGGAATTCTTAGTTAGAAATCCCTTTCTGGACTTTTCCTCTTTGACCCGATTAGCGATTGACCAGTTTGTGCAGAACCCAACTGTGCAAATTCAACCAATCGTGAAAGGCAAAAATGCCCGACACAAAGAAAGAGAGATGTGATGGATCACTTGCAACTAGTAACTAATGAAAATTTGAATTTACAGAATCACACATTTGCGGAAGACGAACGATCTTTTGACGGTGTTCTATCTGGTGATATGTGGAGAAAGGTAAAGGCTCTCAATAGTAAAATGCCTGATACTTTTGACTGGTCAGTTTATGATCGCCTCTACGAAAAATTCGGTGATGAGCAGCCAAACGGCGGCGTGATTTTTAAATCTCCTTTTAGAATGGCAAATTCACATACAAGTTGCACTCAATGTCATTACACTTTCGAGATTGATACCTATGGCAGAGGTTGTATTCATAATTGTTCTTATTGCTATGCGAAGGCCATGTTGTCATCGCACGGTTATTGGAATCGCCCACATCCATTTCCAATTGACGTAAGTGAAATTCGTAAGATTTTTTATCAAGTTTTTGAGACGGATAAACCGAATAAATGGCGAAATATCATGGGTCAAAAGATTCCTCTTAGGATTGGCTCTATGAGTGATAGCTTTATGAAAATGGACACCAAGTATAGTGTTACAAAAGAACTATTAAAAATATTATCTTTCTACGACTATCCGCATATTATATTTACGCGATCAGAATTGATTGCGGACGACTCTTATATGAAGTTGCTTCGAAAAGATCTGTCCTCTATTCAGTTTTCTATTTCTGGGAATAATGAACGACTAACGAAATTAATTGAGCCAGGTGCTCCTTCTGTTACAAAAAGATTTTCTGCACTGAAGAAGCTCAATGAGGCGGGATTTTGGACTACAGTGAGAGTAAATCCATTTTTCCCTATGTTTCCAGATGGGTATTTTACTAATCCAGATCGTATGATTGAAAGATTTGGCAGCATCGATAATGCTCCCAAATTTGAACTGTTCGACTGGTCAATGTTGGATCAAGTAAAAGAATCAGGCACTCCAAGCTTGCTTGTTGGTGTTGTAAGATTGTCCACTAACGCTGTTGCTGCGATGACAAGAGAAACTGGGGTAGATCTAAAAGTATTTTTCGATCCTGCGGAATATAAGAAAAACGGTGACGTGAGATATTCTGATAGAGAGATTGCTCATTACTATTGGAAATTCAAATCTGAGTCTGCAAAACGAGGGATACGCTTCAATACTTGTTATATTGGAATGGGAAAGCCAGATTTTTTCAAATATCAAAATCTGTGGTCTAATAAGACAGACTGTTGCGATGCTAAAGGGAACGTCACTGGAATAGTAAAATCATCACAGGATGTTGATTGGGACGAGCGAGTTAGATTAGCGACATCCAAGCAAGAGGCCCTAAAAGGTCTTGCCTTAGAGCTTGGGACTTCTCATCCCACTTATCTAAATCATGCCGCAAGATATTCAGCGAAACCAATTCTCGAAGAAAATTTATGAAGCCTAGAGTAATTCAAGGTATAAATATCCAATGGCCTTGGAGTGAACTTCTTGTAAGCGGAAAAAAGACCGTGGAAACACGGTCCTATCCTCTACCAGCTCGCTTGATAGATACTGAACTTGCGATAATTGAAACTCCTGGTCCAAATGGAAAAAGGGCCGCTGGTATTACCAAAGCTCGGATAATCGGTACAATAACATTTACTAGATCGTATAAGTATAAAACCAAAACGCATTGGCGTTCGGAGTATGAAAAGCATTTAGTTAGTCCAGACGATAGTCTGTTCGGCTATCGACAAGAAAAAGAAAAATATGGTTGGGTTGTGGGGATGGTAGAAAAACTAGACAATCCAGCTCCTGCTCCGTCTAAACGTGGAATTATATTCGCAAAAGCCTGTAAGGTCGGGGGTAGGCAAATTTAAATACGTGAACGTTATTGCCCATTTGAGATAAAAACTAGCTTAAGGGGCTCCTTGAAACGACCGATCACTTACGCGTCAACTTCAAGGAGTTTATAATGTCCAAGTTAAAAAAAATTTCGCCTAAAACCAACACTCTATATCGCGGTGACAATCTCGAAATTTTAAAGGCGATGCCCGAGAATACTTTTGATGTTTGCTACATTGATCCACCTTTTTTTACACAAAAGAATTATAAAAATATTTGGGGAGACAAGGAATCTGTGCTCGATTGGGAATCATCACGACTTGATGGGTTCTTTGACACTAGAGATTTTTTCGAGCAACACATTAAGTCTGGCGAAAAAGGTCTTCGTGCATATCTAGAGTGGATGCGACTAAGACTTGCTGAGATTCACCGAGTTTTAAAACCTGGTGGATATTTTTTCTGTCATCTTGACTATCATGCAGTTCACTACATCAAGATCGTTCTCGATGATATTTATGGATACAATAACTTTGTTAACCAAATCATTTGGAAACGAGTAACTAATAATAAAGCACAAACAGAAGGATCGTTTGCTAAGATGCACGATACTATTCTTTGCTTCCAAAAAACTCCTGTGAACTCTAAGAACTTCAATAAGCTATATCTCAAGGGTGATGCTAATAAGGATGCAAAGAATTATCCATACACAGAAGAAAAAACAGGCCGTCAATACGGTTCTTTCGATTTCACTCAAAAAGGTCAAGGGCCCGCAAGAAAGTTTAACGGTAAATTACTAACTCCTCCTTCTGGAAAACACTGGATCTGGGGGCAAGACGAAATCGACAAAGGTCTTCGTGATGGAACTATCATTTTTACGAAAAATGGAACTCCGAGAGTAAAAAGGTACCTGGATGAAAAGAAAGGTAACCTTATTGGCGATATTTGGAACGATGACCTTGTTCAACCTATTCAAGCAAATTCTAAAGAAAAAACTGGATGGCCAACTCAAAAACCTGTCGCTCTTCTTCAACGAATTATTTCTGCTTGCAGTAATGAAAACGGTCTTATTTTAGACTGTTTCGCAGGATGTGGGACTACAATGCATGCAGCACATTTACTAAAAAGAAAATGGGTTGGGATCGACATCTCTCCTACTGCAATGAAAGTAAATAAAAAGCGATTAGAAGAGATCAATGCCAAGGTTACAATCATTGATGAGAAGGACCTGGATCTAGAAATCGATAAAATCCGAAACTCTAAAAAGGCAGCTTAACAATGGCCTTACAGTTTGGGTCGAGATACAGAGATGAGTTCAATAAGTTCTCGTCTCTAACTTCAAAAGATGATTTTGAGGCAAGCGTGGTTGATTTCATTCAGTTCACGCAAGGAATTATTCAGGATAAACACCACTCTATGCGTGATGAAGTTATCAATTGGAAAGTTCAACTTTTCAATGAAGAACGTCATATGCTTTATCCACATCAGGTTAAGGCCATTGAGGGATGTCTCCAACAAGTTGTTCTGACGGATAGTACGAAATCTGGGTATTGCTTTATGCCTACCTCTGCGGGAAAAGGACATATTCTAATTACCCTTGCAGGGCTATCGATTGGTGATTTCAGGTTGTTCAAAAACATAGAAGATTCAATGCCTGGAATTTTGAAGGAGCAACCGTATCTTGTACCAATCGTTATCAGCTTAAGCCTACTTTACGCCAAGCTAGTTATTAAAGCTGATATCAAGAGAACTCAAATTCTTGTTCATGACGTTGAAATTTTAAAGCAGCTCCAAGGTGATGCAAATTCTCTCCTTGGTTTGGAACTGGCGAATAAAATTCAGTTCCATTCCGTACAAGCTCTTGGAAATGAAACTCGACGAGAAAATCTTAAGTATGTCATTATTGACGAGTGTCACTGGGGAAATGCCACCCAACAGGAAACTATCCAATCTGACCTAGTGAATCACGTTAAAGAACGAGGAGGAAATGCCTTCGGATTTACGGCTTCCCCATATGAACATCCAGATGGAAAATTTCAAAAAACCTGGTCAAAGAATAAAATCAATTCAGAGTTTGATTTTAATTACTACCTTGATCACAACATTGTCTATCCCGTTACATTACGAGAAGTAAACTTACAAAATGCTCGCCCAGATTTTGCTGATTCAGGTGAAGAGCTGGATTTGACTGAGAAATCTCAGGTCATCGAATTTATGGCAAATCATATTATGACAGTATTGCCCGAAAACGAACTCGATGGTCCTGGAATTTGCTACTTCAACCCCGTAATCATTCCTGACATGGTTGAGCAAATGCTATCTTACGGACCTAAATCAAAAATCCTTAAAGGTCGCATTAAAGTTCTAGCATCAGAAAGTGCTGAATTCGCGGAAAAATGTAGAGCTCGATTCGGTTCTGAAATTATAGCCACAGACAAAGATATCGCGGCACTAAAAAAAGGTGAAAAAATATTTTTGATCTCAGCGTTGAAGTTAATTGTAGGACTTAATGCTCCCCATCTTCGATATGTATTCATCAGCCCGACAAATTCCAAAATCAAGATCATGCAGGCAATCGGAAGATTGATGAGACCCGTCGATACCAATAAAGTTCCAAAGAAGCTAGCAACCCTTTTCCTTACATCCTTGACAGGAAAGAAGTTAGATATCGGAGAAGGAGCTCCAGGTAGTGATAAACCTGAGCGTGAACCAAGTCCAATTGAGGTTGATCCAGATGCCGATGAGAGTCCAAAGACAAGATACACTACTTCGTCGATGACTCTTTCTGAGGCTTATGACTTGCCTCACAAGGTTTTTCACAAATCAGAAGTTGGATTCCGTGATTTTATCAATGAGAGACTTATTACGAATCCAAATGCTGTGGATTTCGTCAACACTCATCATATTAATAAGGATGCTCTCGATCAAATGGACGTTCTTAAAGAGCTAAAAGATCTAAATCGTCTTCGTGCTCAGTGTAGAACCCAATACAACGAATATATTTTGAAGCGTGATAAATATATCTGCCAAGGTAAAAACGTCATTGGTGAAGCTGGGTGTGATCGAGCGTATGGTGAAGTAAACCTTGAAGTTCATCATATGCCACCCTGGGAATTTAAAAACATTGTTCGACAATTTGGTAAAGAAGGTGCTCTCGAATGGCATCGAAAATCAGAGAACATGAAGTATCTTGTTACTCTATGCGTGGATTGTCATGATTTGTTCCATACAAATGAAGATAAAAAACGCAAGAAAGAGCGAGCATAATGGATTCTCTTGTGCGTTCAGTTGCTGAGCTTAAAGAGATGGCTGGCTATAAAGGCAACTTAGCAAAATTCAAAAGCTCAAAGGAATTAGTTCTTTGCTGCAGAAAATTTGGTGTCATTGCAGACATCAAAGATCCTTCTGATATCTGCAAAAGCTCTTTTGACGACTATTACACTCATCTCTGTGCTCTTGCGAAAAAATATCTGTTTGAACATCGCGATCTGAAGTTTTGGAGTAAGTTTGCGACAAGTCATGATAATCGCAAGGTTCACAAAATATTTCATGAATTTGGTGTGGCGAGAGGTTCAGGTATTTTTAGCGAAGAACCTGATGATAAATACGATCCCACAGAATCTAATACAACAAAAATTACTCTCGAAGAGCTATATGATGTGTACCAGATCAAATATAATTTCGATGGAAGTTTTTTGTCATTTAAAAAACAAATTCAAAAGGCATATGGAAGTTATGCAGAGTTTTGTTTGGCCAAAGGTTTGGATATCAACACAACTAAATGGGAGTCCGACGAAACTGCTATTCGGGTTGCGAGGAAGCTTGGGTCAGTTGATGCGGTAAAAGAAAAGTGTCCATCTCTGCTGAAATACCTTGAAGATAAGAAGCTCCTTCGTGAAGCATTTCAGGAGAGCGTGGCATGAATGAAATGATCGTTGGAATTTCTTTAGCTTCGAATCTGATTATCATCGGTGTTCTTTGCTTTCTTCTATTAAAAAGGAAGAGTGACAAGCAGCAAGTCGAAGTTCAATACTTCGAGCACATCGAAGAAGTTGAAGGTGCAATTCGCGATTCAAAAAAAGTAACCATTACTGGACAAATCTTTATCGATGGAATCCCAGTTGGTGGTCAGTTTTTTGTTGCAGAAAAATCTTTTAAAAAGTTCGACTACGAAAAACTGAAAGAGTTCAAAAAAGAAGTTGTTGAGCCATTTGCCAAGACAAGCCTTCAAGTCGCACAAGCGTTGAATGGCCTTCCCGACGCTGCGAAGACCGCAAAGTTTATTAAATCAAAGATCGGATGAAGTAAAACGCATGGGTACATTAAAAACTCATTTCTGCATTGATCTGTCAGTTAAGAATCCAGAAGTTATGGAATATTCACCTGAAGTAATTCGTGAGGATTTAGAATATTTCGGCTTTAAAGATCCAATGGAACTGAATGACTACGATCATAAGATCTTTAAAACTGAAAAAGCAGCAGAATCATGGCTGACAAAATACAAAGGCATCTTGAAAGCTCTAGATAATAACAAAATCTGCTTAACTAAAGATGTTCCTACAATTTTATATAAACGCAGATACATCGTTCAAACTCTCATGGGCGAAAAACTTCAGACGTATCGTGACAGCGACCGAGTACATAAGATGATGTCAAAGGTAACGATCGGCGGAATGTTCAATTTGAACGATCAGACCTTTTTTCTTACAGTCGTTTTAAAGGCGGTCGAAAAAATTGATAAGAAGACATATAAGTATGTATTCGACTTGCCTGGAAAGAAGTCGAAAAAATCGTAGTCTTACAGAATTTATTCTGACTTCTCGAAAATAAAGATGAATCAATTTACTTTTTTCCAAAAACACCGGACTGATTAAGAAATGAATGGCAAACTCCGATAAAAGGCCTGCGAGGTTTTTATCATGGCTAAAGATTCATCAACTCTGCGGGCAATACAAAATACTTCTTCTCCAAAGTACGTCTCTCCGACTTATTTATCTCTGAAGAATCACTCCACGCTGAACGAGCGATGGTTGCAGGATCGTATCGAAGAAGACCCCAAACTATTAGATCTTCCTGGTGATTTGATTGTCCTACAAAGAGAACGACCCCAGCCTGAAGCAGGCCGCCTTGATTTTCTTTTAAAAGACCAGGAAACTGGTCGCCGTTACACCTTTGAGCTGCAACTAGGAATTGTCGATGAGTCTCATATCATCAGAGCAATCGAGTACTGGGACAACGAGCGTCGAAGATACCCAGAAATTGACCATTGCTGTGTGATTTGCGCGGAGACCATCAACACTCGGTTATTAGCCTTTTCAATCGCCAGATCCCATTGATTGCTATTCAAGTGAAGGCAATTGAAGTCAATGGCCTTATTACCCTGTCTTTTACGAAAGTTCTAGACGAGGTTCCACGCCGGATTGAAGAAGAACTTGAAGAGGTTTCACCTACCGACAGAAAAACCTATGAAGACAAAATTGGAGTTGATCGACTGGCAGCTTTGGACAAACTCGCCGAAACTATCCAAAACAGTTGGCCCTTTTAAGCTAAGCTGCACTAAGCCCTATATTGGATGCGTTGTAGATGGGCGCGCAGCCAACTTTATCGTCTTTAAGCCAACCAAAAATGGAGCCTTAAGAATTGATCTCCGGCTACGCCTCACAGATGAGCAAGTCGAGACACTAACGAACGCCGATATTGAAGTGCTCGATTATGCTTCCTATTGGAGAGTACATCCTATTCGTCTTTCAAAAGAACAGGTGCAAAATCCACCTAAGGAGCTTCTGGATATTTTGAAGGTGTCTTATAACGAGTATTTTGAAATTGCGTAAAGCGCAAGAATCACAGTTAATGCGATATCTTGCGCTTTCAGAGAGATTGCTATGTGCAATTTCTCTTCTCTTAAGATACAAACTTTTTAAAATCATTGAACGCGGTTGTAACTTCAGAATAACCCATTGATTTCAACTTAGAGCAAATTGCGTCGTGAAATTCCTTAGCGTAGGAATTCGTGTTTCTATAGTCCATTCCACCGATGTGTGCAACTGAGCCAACTTCTTTTACCCAGCCGATTTCCTTCCCGTTATTGTCATAAAAATACATCAGCTCACCTACTTTTTTGACGGTCAAATTAATCATGGAAATTTTCTCCTTTTGGAGAGTATCGGAATTCGAACAGTAAACTTTATATTGTTTTTGTATTAATTTCGCCGACGTCGGTAACAATAAAATATTAGTAACACATTCCTGAGAACAGTATTTTTAATTTTGAGATGTTCACTTGTTCAAATTATTAAATTCCGCTTCGAACGCAGTAATTTCAGCAACAATCTCACTCCAACTCGGAGGTGATTTGAAAAACATCTCATTCATCTGCTCGTAGTCTTTCTCCATTTCAGCAAACACCTTTGCATCTGGAATCAACTTGAGTGTGCCCTTTCTTGCAGTGGAATAGCTTGTCCACGCAGCCCGGAAATAAATCGACTTGTGATCTGCGACCCTGACCAATAGATCCACGTCTTGAGCCGCTTTAGATTTATATGCAGATCGCAACAAACACACAAAATCATAGTAATGCCGAGATTGGCGAGCCGGAGGATGCTTTTCATTTGGATAATGCGCATACATGTGCAATATCGTGGCCTTCTCCCAGAATGTTCTTTCGACATCCAATACTTTCAACTGAACTGGCTCTTCCTGCACGAGATCCGGAAGCGCTTCTTTCAAGTATGAGCTCACGCTCCGAGAACTTACAGGCCAATGCTCAGATCTTGCGCCTACTTCAATTTTTACAATAGGACGAACATATCCAGACGCTGACGATAGTGAGCGTGGATATGTGAATAATATCGTCTGTGCATCTGGATCATCGGGATCGATTTCCAAACTCCACGGCTCCCCGCTTGGAATTTTGGATGCTATTTCTTTTCTAAGAGACTCTATCAACGAATCGCCAACAAATTTTCTGCAAGCATCAGAAAGTTCGCCCAAAAGAGCATTTCTCTTTTTTGCACCAACAGTTTCTGGGTCTCTTTCTCCTACAAATCCAAGATAGGACTTCTCGATAGAAATATCGATATCTTCTGAAAACCTTTCTATAACCTTGAATACCTTAGATAAAGACGTTCCACCTTTGAAAGTCAGATGATCTTTAATATCTGGCAGAGTAAAAAGCTCACGCAAAGTCCAGCAGACCCAAAAATCTTTTTCAATGATTTGCGGTGACAGACTTTGAATCTCTGCGGCCTTTTCAAAATAAGCCGCTCTTTCAGATTTTTCCAATGACAGTATTGTTTCCATTTAAACCCCGGCGATTTCTTTTAAGAAACCACGCATCCATATAGGAGCTGACTTAATATCCTTCATCAGCTCTTTCTTATCGCCCGCAGAAAGTTTGCGTTTTAATTTCGAGGCAATATCTTTATCAAGATGTTCTTTTCCAAGATAAAGGAGCGCCTGAATCACTAGGCCGCTCATCTTACCAGCTGTCGCCATTGATTTATTCGAAGTTCTTTTCAGAATGATTTCCATATTACCGATTTTAATTTTTCGAGGTGAGCCTTGAGTCAGATAAACGATCTTGTTAGGAACTTGCTCTGAGAGCCCCAAAAGATTCGCAGCATAAGCCCCTGAAGGTTGCACCGTTATCTGATCTCGTTCAGTGAGGGCTTTGATGACTTGTTCTGCTTGGGGCGGCAAAACTCCGAGCGTTTTATGAATACGAGGATATTCGTAAAGCCCCTGAGCCAAGCGCCTAATCGTGCCTTCCTTAGCGAGTCTTGAGAGACTTTGCCTAATGGCATCGTCCCCGCCCAGGTCTAAAAATCTGTCTGGAGTAAAGCACTTACCCCTACCAAGTCCGTATATTCTATTTTTTATACTAGTTTCAACTACTTGAGACATATAAAAACCCCACTTATGTCACAAATTTAGCATATTTTTGTGACAAAGTAAGGGCCTATTTTTAGTGTTTTTGGGATTGTCTCAAAATGGGAATCTCAAGGACCTGTTAATCTTGAAGATATCTCAAGATTAACAGGTCCTTAGGCTTGAGTCAAAACACTCCCAATATATTGGAGTCATCGAGCGGACTCTACATACCCTTACCTGTCCAACTTGCGCACTTGGCCACACTTAGCTCATGGCGCTCTTGACACAGACTAGTAATTGGCGGCACTTTCAGGATGAAGGCGTGGGTTGCGCCTGTCGTTCGCGCAAAGACTTATGGTCAAACCGATTCAATTAGTAGCAAGTCAGACTCTAACTTCATGACTCGCTTCTTGCGGACCTAATGGCGAGTTAACTAAGAGGGAGAGTGTATGACTACCTTGTCTACGCCAATCGAGTTTTTCAAAAAAGAAGCAAAAAAATTATTCCGTCAGGTTCAGGCTAATGATGCCGAGGCTTTAGCTCACGTACAGCGAGTACTCAAAGACACGACAGACGTTAGCTTGATGCGTGTTCAACATGTTGTTGCGATCGATTATGGGTTTCCAAAATGGGAAGACCTCATTCGAGCCAATCCTGTGGAGTTGCATTTAGCCATTACGATGGCAAAAGAACCTCTTTTAAATGATTTCGGCATCGGCATTTACGACGGCCACCGACGACTGCCTAAAGAAGAGCGGGACGCAATATTCACAAAAAACCGAAAAGTTTTGCGGGAGAGCGTGAATGCCATCGCGAAAACGATCGTGTGGCTACAAGCAAGAGTCATCCCTATAAAAACAATCAACACCAACCAAAGTAGTTACAGATATAAGCATCTTGCTGAAAAAGATATCGGGTATATTACAAATGGCGTATTCATAGCAGCCGCTATAATTGCCG
The DNA here is from genome assembly GCF_001592755.1 of Bdellovibrio bacteriovorus. Classification (NCBI taxonomy): domain Bacteria; kingdom Pseudomonadati; phylum Bdellovibrionota; class Bdellovibrionia; order Bdellovibrionales; family Pseudobdellovibrionaceae; genus Bdellovibrio; species Bdellovibrio bacteriovorus. The sequence goes on from NZ_LUKF01000008.1 coordinate 51,534, forward strand.
GTTACCCATACAAGATCAGCGATGGACCAAATGTGATGTTTGGAATGAGCGAAAAATCAATCAAGGAAACTGAAAAGGTTCATCAATCGAGGTCGCGCGACCCCAATCCTACCGGAACTCCACTAGGAAATTTCTTCCGTGGCCCCGGAATAATTCCAACGCCACCTCATCTTGCTGCTTTAGCCGATATGTTTGATAGTATGACGATGGAAGAGCAAAGACGATATCTTGATGAAGATGCGCGAGCTATGGGACTATTTAATCGTTAAACTTACTGGGCGGGGCATACTCCGCCCAAGTAATGCAAAACTTCTCCACAAGATTCCATGTCAGTTATTTGGAATCTTCAAAGTAATCTTCTATTGAAATAGAGAAATTCATGTTTTGAGCATCTTTAAGCAAAAAAGTAGTTATAGCTATGAGATTTCCGTACTTATCAAAAACCCCACCACCAGAAGATCCCGATGAAATTGGCGCTGAAATTTGAACAAGACGTGCTTCTTTGTCTGTTCTAAGTCCAGAGACTATTCCTTGACTTAGAGTCGATTCAAGTCCTTTCGGCGAACCGATAGTATATATCTCTTCACCAACTTTTAAATCGGTGAACTTTCTCATACCTCGCACAGGGACCAAATTTCCTTCTTTAACTGAAATAATGCACTTGTCGGCCTTAAAATCACCAGAAACCACCTCTGCGAATTTTACTATGTCTCCGCGTTTAATTCCGATTTTTGAGGCTCCTTTAACAACATGACAATTAGTGATCAGCTGATTTGTTGTCACCGCAACTGCGGACCCTATGCTCATGGACTGAGTTGAAGTGGCAGCTATTATCATCCATACTGATTCAGACGTTTCTTCGAAGAACTCTATAGATGAAAGTGGTGTACTGAGATTTCCTTGCCATTTTCCAGAATGTAAAGGTTGCCACGTCTTAACTGGATCTAAATTTTCTTTATAGACAACATTTGTTTCCGCTCTGTTCAACGGATTCATTTTTTCTATTACGGGTTTTTCATTTTCTTTTTTCTTCGGCCCAGCTTTTTCTGCCGGAACAAGCGCTACAAATCCGCTCGCTTCTAGAGAAGCCGTTGGAGCCTTCTTACCAACCTTCCAGGAGCTGGCAAGATCTTGAATGACCTCGATATCCTTTTTTGCCAATTTCTTTTCGAGACCTTCCTCCAAACCGCTATAACATCCCCTACCCTTTCGAACATTTGTTATTAACGACCAGAAATATGCTATTTTAATATTCTTTTTTACAAAGCTTTTTCCATCAGCATATGCATTTGCGAGATGACTTTGAATCAAGCAATTTCCTGACTCAGCCAAAGCTTGATACAACATCAGTGACTTATTAGAATCTTTCTTCTCTAGCTCATGAGCCACATTCATCACGGCCCATTCTTCATTATTTTCGAAAGCCTTCTGAACTATCTCGCGCTGCTTACTAAAGCATTTAACTTTCGTGGCATTTATACCATTGAAACCACCATAAGCTTGATATTCTTTCATTAGGTCAGTCTCACCTGTAGCAAACGAAGTGAGATATTCATCTTCCGATTCAGATACAAGCTTTGTTTCATCTTCCAAAAGTTGCTTTTCATCCTTACGATCAAAGACAAATTTTGATTTTTCCGTGCTAATAGATTGGGAGTAGGCATTGAAGCCAAACGCCAGAACAACACCCACGCTAACTTGTCTCAAAAGTAAACACTTCATTAAAACCTCGTTTTATTTATACACCAGCAATGCTCGTGCCCCTGGGAATAACTTAAATTACATCTAACTCAAGAATTTTGCCCCAGTACCCAGCATTGCCTAATCAGGTGTTTAAGGAATGTACATGCGAGTTCTAAGAACTTTTCATTCTTAGAACGCTATGTTCACCGAGCTCCCTTGCCAGCTTTTTGTTATTTAAGTAATGGGTGACCTGCCTTGCTGACCACCTGCTCTCAACACGTTGGGAGTGGGTGGTCAGCAAGATAAAGCAGGTCGCCCCAAGCGCCTAAGGCGTTGAAAAAGCTGGCAAGGGAGCGGCTAGAATCCCCAAAACTCCCATCGCGGTGGATGGGAGTTTTGATGGACAACAAGATTGGCTTATTTCTTCTTGGAAAATGCAGAAAAATTGAAAAAAGAAGAGCCTTGGGGTCTACATCATAAATAACGGAAGGCCTGCACAACAGAATGGAAGAAATTATAAGACGAGCTTATGGATTTAGAAATTTTGAGAATTTTAGATTAAGAGTTTTAGAGTATTGTTCTTAGCTAGAGTCTTTGACTGCCCCAGTTAATTGGTTCTTCCCACTTAACTA
>NZ_LUKF01000009.1 GCF_001592755.1 Bdellovibrio bacteriovorus
ATCTCAAGCTCACCAGCACCGATAGTCGCTGCCAGTTTTGCACGCAGACGAGCCACGGCTTGAGCGTGAAGTTGCGATACACGTGACTCTGTCACGCGCAGAACTTGACCGATCTCTTTTAAGTTCAAGTCTTCGTAGTAATACAAAGAAAGAACAAGGCGTTGTCTTTCCGGAAGCTCTTCGATAGCTTGCGCGACAACTTCTTTGATGTTTTTAACATTCAATTGATTGAAAGGGCTGTTCGTGCGTGAACCTTCCAAAATATCCATGATGGATTTTTTGTCGGTGTTGCTGAACGTTGTTGCCTGATCGATCGGAAGAAGACTGACCGGACGAACTTGGTTCACTAGATCATGGAATTCATCAATCGAAACATTGAGGGCTTTAGCAACTTCTTCATCTGTCGGTGTACGGCCTAAATCCGCTTCCAACTGAACCATAGTTTTATCAAGAAGTTTGGCTTTATCACGGATCGAACGTGGAACCCAGTCTTGGGCGCGAAGTTCATCAAGAATCGCTCCACGAATACGGAATTCAGCGTAAGTTTTAAATTTATTATCACGTGTAGAATCGTATTTTTCGATGGCGTCCATCAAACCGATAACACCAGCAGAAATCAAATCGTCCAATTCGATATTAGAGGGAAGACGAACGGCGATTTTTTGCGCGATGAACTTAATTAGCGGCGCGTATTCTCTGATAAGATCATCTTTTTGATTCGCAGCGAGCTTGCGTGGCTCTTCTTTGTACTTTTTCAACAATGCCGCATTTTTCCCCATATTTTTCCCTCTTAAAAACTATGTTAACAAACAGGTTCGTGGCCCGAAAGTCCAAATCTGTTTTTCTCTTCTATGCAAACCCTACGACCTGATCCCAGAACATTTGCATGCCCCCGGTGCTTTCTACTTGCTTTGAAGATTTCTCGATCTGACTACACACTTGACGAATTGCTTTGGATGATTCCGCACCCACATCGTGTCTCACTATGAGACGTTGTTGTTGCACGGCCTTTTTCAAAACCACATCATTCGGAACTGAACCCCAATAATCCAGACCAATGTAGAGGAAACGATTCACAACATCGTTGAAACGCTGATAAAGACCCAAGCCTTCTTGTTCATCGCGTACTTGATTGCAGATGATGGAGAAGTGGTTCACTTTGTACTGTCGGTTTAAAACTTTAATCAATGCATAGGCATCTGCGAAGCTGGAAGGATCCGGCGTGATCACTACGGAAACCGTTTGTGCTGCGGAGTTCAGGAACAACACATTTTCGGCGATGCCCGGAGCCGTATCGATAAGTAAATAATCAAAACCCAGTGGCAAACAGCTCACCGCTTCGACCATCGCGCGACGCTCGAAGTGGTTCATGTGATTGAACTCAACAACACCACTGCCGCCCGGAATAAGAAAAACATCTTTAGACACTTCCGTCAGGATGTCTTTCATCTCTTTACGTCCCGCCAGAATGTCATGGATATTTCCCGAAGGTTTCACTCCGAAAAAGATGTCCACGTTCGCCATACCCAAGTCACCATCCAGGATCAAAACCTTTTTTCCTTTTTGGGACAGGGTTAAAGCAAGATTCGCCACCATCGTTGTTTTGCCTACTCCACCTTTACCGGAAGTAATGCTGATAGTGCGTGTTTTATGCATGTTAAATGAGTTCACGTTTCTCATATAGCTTCTGAATCCTGTTGTTTGAATTTCGTGATTTTAAAGATCAAATCTAAAAGACGCTCTTTAGTTGCGAATTCAAAGTCTTCCGGCACACGAGGTCCAATTCCGAAGGAGTGAAGTGGGATATCAAAGCGCTTCATAAAGTTATAAATAGAGCCATGCTGAGTCGATTCATCCAAAGAAGTGAAGATCACATCCTTGTAGTTCATACCCGAATAACGGCGTCCCAATTCAGTAGCATCCGCATCTTTTACATTCGTAGAAAGAACTAAGTGAATATTCGGGTTCAATGCCGCTGGCGGAAGAAGAGACTTCAACATTTGAATCTCGTCCGGATTTTTCAAGCTCATGCCGGTGTAATCGACAAGAACGCAGTCCACGTTGGGAAGATAACGCATCAAACTTGTCCAATCATTCTGTGAACGAATCACTGAAAACGGAACATTTAGAATCTGTGCATATATCTTCATTTGATCAGCAGCGCCGACTTTGAAAGTATCGGTTGTGAAAAGAGCAATTTTTTTGCCTTCACGGACCACCATCTGACTTGCCATCTTAATCAAAGCCGAAGTTTTACCGGCACCGGCAGGTCCCACGAAGCAATGAATTTTACCCGCCGTCGGATTGCTGACAGTTCTTGTGTTATCAAGAACGTGACGAGCCACCCATGCTTCTACCAAAGCTTTGTTTTTCAGTTTCAAAGCCGGAAGGGTTTCTTGAGCCGTAGTTAAAATTTCCGCCGCGATCTCTCTGGCCATGCCTGCAGAAGTTAACTTTTCAAAAACGAAACTTAAATCGTAGTTGATACCGTAGTCCGCCCCCGGATGCGTGCCTACAAAGCTTTGCGGCATTTGCTGAAACTGAGTGATGACTTGTTTCAAGCTTGCGATTTCGTTTTTAAGAGCCGCGATCTCTGGGGATTCAGTTTGCGCCGGAATCACCACGCGAGCCACAGGAGCCGGAACTGCCGGTTGTTGTGGAGCCTTTTTAGTCGCATTGCCTCTTGTAGAGAAGATCTCATCTTGCTCTTGGAAGGCATTCAAAGCGCGTTGAGCCGCAGAACGAACACGCTCTTCCGCCATCATTCTTTGGCGTTGTTCAGCTTCATCTTCGATATCGATGTAACGACGTTGAGTGATGGGTGCCGCCGGCTGGGTCTTTTGCACATGCTTTTCCACCATCTTGTGGATAAGCTCTTTTTGCTGACGAGCCGGGCTTTTTAAGAATTTTTCGCGATCTTGTTCACGCAGGCGAGACTCTGCAAATTTCTTTTTTTGCAAAGTTTCTTCAGAAACCGCAGCCGTGATTTCCACGCTGCCTTCCCCGACCAAGCCAAAGCTTTTGTTGTTATCGCGGGCAGAAAGAATGATGGCGTCAGGTCCCAACTGGGTCTTGACCATCTCTAAGGCTTCTTTCATCGTTCTAGCTTCAAATTTCTTAACCTGCATGGCTCATCTCCACGAGTGCAACCGATTGAACATCCGCATCTGACGTCAACTCATTGTGCGAAAGCACCACAAGCTGAGGAATGAAACGGGACGTAAGCTTATACAAATGACGACGCGAAGTCGGGCTTGTCAGAAGAATCGGCTGACTTGCCACTTCGGGATGGTTTTCTACGGTGCGCGCGATTTCATTGATCAAGCGATGCGCCGTATTTGGATCCATCACCAACTGAACCCCTTGCTCTGTTTGCAGCAACGAGTTCGCGATCAATTCCTCAATAATAGGATGCAACGTCATCACTGGAATGTTGCCTTGATCTGTTGTGTATTTTGCCGTGATACCACGAGCAAGATTCCTACGAACTTGTTCTGTTAAAACTTCGATATCTTTATTACGAGGAGCCTCGTCCGCCAAAGTCTCAAAGATCGTTAGAAGGTCACGGATGGACACTTGCTCTTTTAACAAGTTTTGCAATACGCGAACCACCGATCCCAAAGACAACATGTCTGGGATAAGTTCTTCGACGACTTTAGGATGAGATTTCTTAAAGTTCTCAATCAAAGTAGAAGCTTCCTGACGACCTAACAACTCATGCGCATGAGCACGAACGATTTCCGTTAAGTGAGTCGCCATGACTGTTGGCAAATCCACCACTGTGTAACCAGCGATCTCTGCATCTTCTTTGCGGGCTGGAGAAATCCAAAGAGCATCCAGGCCGAAGGCAGGTTCTTTCGTCGCAATACCATCAATGCGTTCTGCCACATTTCCTGGATCCATCGCCAACAAGGATTCGGGACGAAGAAGTCCGCCACCGACTTTATTTCCTTTAATCAAGACACGGTATTCCCCCGGCGCCAATTGCAAGTTGTCGCGGATGTGAATACTTGGAACCACGATCCCCAGATCCAAAGCAAACTGCTTACGGATACTGACAATACGTTCAAGCAAATCACCACTAGAATCTGATTCCACAATATTGATAAGACCATAACCCACTTCGAGTTCGACCATATCCAGTGGAAGCATTGTTTCGATGTTTTCTTTTTTCGGGGCCGTCAAAGCGGCATCGGATTGTTTCTTTTCAGCTTCCGCTTTTTCCAAGCGAGCTTTCTTGATAACCCAAGATGTTCCGCAAAGAAGACCGCCCATGACGAGGAATGGAACTGTTGGAAGACCGGGAATAAGACCCAATAGAATCAACACACCACCGGCGATCATCACCGCACGTGGCTTAACAAAAAGTTGTCCTGTGACTTCTTCACCGACGTCTTTGTCTGAATTTGAAGTACGAGTCACGATGATACCGGCCGCTGTTGAGATCACGATCGCGGGAATCTGACACAGAAGACCGTCACCGATCGTCAACATCGTGTAGTATTTAGCGGCCGTACCGATATCCAAACCTTTTTGAATAACACCGATACCCAAACCACCTAAGATGTTAATGATAGTGATAATAATACCGGCGATGGCATCACCACGAACGAACTTCGAGGCACCATCCATCGCACCGTAAAAATCCGCTTCGCCTTCGATTTGCTTACGGCGTTTACGAGCTTCCGCTTCTGTGATGTGACCTGAGTTCAACTCAGCATCAATCGACATTTGCTTACCTGGCATCGCATCCAAAGTGAAACGAGCTGCGACTTCGGCCACGCGCTCAGAACCCTTCGTGATAACCATGAAGTTGATGACCATCAGGATGATGAACATCACAAAACCGATGACGTAGTTTCCGCCGACAACGAAGTTGGCAAAAGACGCGATCACCGAGCCCGCCGCTTTTTCCCCTTCATGTCCGTGAGTCAGAATCAAACGCGTGGTCGCCACATTCAAAGACAAACGGAATAAAGTCGTCATCAACAGAAGTGATGGGAAAGATGTGAAATCCAAAGCGCGGTCGGTGTAAATAGCCACCAACAGGATCAAAACACTGATCGCTAAAGAGAAAGTCAAAGACATGTCTAACATGAACGGTGGAAGTGGGATGATCATCACCGCCAAAATAGCCAAAAGACCGAACGCAATGAAGAGATCGGTATTCTTGGTAATTTTATCAAACCGCTTTAAGAACTGAAACAGTTGATCCATTATCTTTTCTTCCTACGCAAACGATAAACATATGAAAGCACTTCGGCGACCGCGACAAAGAGCTCTCGAGGTATAACTTGTCCAATTTTAAGTGTCTTAAAGATCGTGCGCGCCAGTGGTTTGTTTTCCACGATCGGGATATTGTTTTCGCGCGCAATCTCTTTAATTTTTTCCGCCACGTGGTCAGCACCCATTGCCACGATTTGCGGAGCCGGAAGGTTGTCCGTGTATTTAAGAACAACCGCAATATGTGTGGGATTTGTAATAACGACGTCGGCTTTAGGAATTTCCGCCATCATACGCTTGCTCGCCATTTCACGTTGAATACGACGAATGCGTGATTTGATCATGGGATCACCCTCACGCTGCTTGTGCTCTTCTTTGACTTCCTGTTTGGTCATCATCATTTTCTTTTCAAGGTCCCAGCGTTGATAGAAATAATCCGCTAGTGCAATCACCAGCATCACTCCACCAACCCCGCCCAAAAGCTTTACGACGATGCTACCTAGGTACATCAAGATCTGCTCAACAGAGAATGTCAGCATGTAAGGGATTTGACGAACTTCACCACGAAGAAGGAAATAAAGAACCAAGCCCACCGCGCCCATTTTTAGAATGGACTTAACAGCCTCTACGACAGCGCGAAGACTGAAAACGCGTTTGAAACCTTCTACGGGATTCACTTTTTCAAAGTTAGGAGAAAGAGCATCTTCCACACGCAAGAAACCAACTTGCGCCAGCGAAGAAACCGCACCGATAAGGCCCGCAATACCCGCAACAGGGGCGATCAAGATCAAAGCTTTTTCACCGTTAAAGCGGAAGGCTTCCGTGAACTTTCCTTCACGTACTAGCACAACCATGTCTTGACCGAATGAGTATTGGAAAAGTTCGTAGAAGTTCTTGAAGAAAAAGCGACCCAAAACATACACGCCACCAGCCGCAGCAAGCAATAATGCCGCTGACGCCAGCTCTTTTGTATGGGCGACGTTTCCTTTTTTGCGAAACTCTTCCCGTCTCGCCTGCGTCGCCTTTTCGGTCTTTTCGCCGTTTTCCGCAGCCATCTCGTTCCTTCCTAGAACTTAAAAGCTTGTTACTATAAGTGTTTCATCACCGCGAACAATTTGCTAGCAGTGATATCGACTACACTTTGCATTTCCATTGTCATCAAAGGCAGGCAGAGGAACACCACCGCCATACCAATCATGATTGTCACGGGCATGCTTGTTACCAAGACGTTGATCTGGGGAACTGCTCTTCCTAAGATCCCCATCGCTACGTTTACTAACAGGATGGTCACCATCACCGGTGCACACATCTTAATTGCCATAATCATAACGTCTTGGCCGTAGGCGGCCATTTCGGCGAAGGGCCCCACATTCAGAGAAAGCGAGCTGACTGGAATCAGATCGTAGCTTTGCGCGATCGCGCTAATAAGCATGTGGTGGCCGTTAATAGCTAAAAATACCAATGTACCTAAAGTTGAATAGAATTGATCAATAACGTTCCCGTTACTGCCCAACATGGGGTTGTACATCTGAGATGCACTTAAACCCACGGACATGGAAACCAAGTCCCCTGTCATTGTGACTACGAAGAAGAACAGGCGGGTTAAAAATCCGATGCTTAATCCGACGATCAGTTCGCGGATAGCTAAGCCGATGATTTCATTGGAAACTAAAGCGTAATCGACGTTTCCAACTTTCACCAAAGGGAATAAAAGAACACTTAAAACGATAGAAAGAAGAACTTTAATCGGAACTGTGATTGTCGGAGAACCAAAGACCGCTGAAGAAATGACAAAGGCGATCATGCGCAGGAAAACCAGCGCAAAAAGCAGAATCTGTGCCTCTGTCATCGTACTCCAGTTGATCATCTATTCCCTTACCATCACAGCGATGTTTTCAAAAAGATTGACGGTGTATGTGCTCATCACGTCCATCATCCACGGGCCGGCTAAGACAAAGACCAAAGCCACCACGATCATTTTTGGAATGAACGTCAAAGTCGCCTCGTTGATCTGAGTCAACGCTTGGAAAATACTCACGGCCAAACCCACGACCAGTGTGCTGATCAAAAGCGGAGCTGCGAGCATCGCCGTTGTTCTTAAAGCATCTTGTCCAAGTCTAATTACTAATTCGTCTGTCATCTTTCACCTCTACCCGAAACTCTTAACCATCGAACCGATGAGAAGACCCCATCCATCCACAAGGACAAAGAGCATGATCTTAAAGGGTAATGAAATTACTACCGGAGGAAGCATCATCATACCCATCGCCATCAAAACGCTGGACGCGACGATGTCGATCACGAGGAATGGAAGGAAGATGATAAAGCCGATTTGAAAGGCTGTTTTAAGTTCAGAGACGACAAACGCAGGCACCAAAACCATCGTCGGAACATCCGCCCGTGTTTTAGGCGCATCGATTTTAGATAGCTTGATAAACAAAGCTAAATCCGAATCGCGCGTTTGATGGAACATAAACTTACGCAGAGGTGCGAGCGTATTTTCAATCGCCGCATCCTGAGAGATTTTTCCTGCTAAGTAAGGTTGAATTCCATTTTGATTCATTTCATTGAAAGCGGGTTGCATCACAAAGAAAGTCAGGAACAATGCCAAACCCACTAACAATTGGTTTGGAGGCATTTGTTGCACACCCATCGCCTGTCTTAAGAAAGAAAGAACGATGATGATACGAGTAAAACCCGTCATCATGATGAGGATCGCCGGCGCTAAAGTCAGCACCGTCATGATCAAAATCAATTTAACCGCGTTCACAACCTCATTGGGGTTGTCTGTTGTTTTGAAACCCAAATTCACTGTCGGAAGTGTGACTTGTGCAAAGGCGGAAGAACTGATCAAAAGAACAAGGGGCAAAAGTACAAGACTACAAAGAGTCCAATTCATTTTTCTCACTGAAGAGACCTCATTCCTTTAAGGCGTTTAGAAACGATATCTTTGATGCCGCTGATCGCGAACTCATCATCCGTTTCCATAGACGCTGCTACTTTTTTACGAGGAGCTGAAGCTTCTTCTTGAGAATCTTCATCGAAAGAAGCCTTTGAACCTAGAACCTTTCCGAAACTTTGCGGAGTTTCTTCAGGCACTTCTTCGTCCAGCAAGGACAAAGATTTGATCATAGAGATGTTATGATCCGTCACTCCGATCAGGATCGACTCTCCGGCTACGCGAACAATGGCCAAGCTTTTCTTAGGACCTAGGAAATGCTGTTGCAAAACTTTGATCTGAGTTTGGTGTTTCTTAGCTTTAGGAACAGAGTATTTACGAAGGAAAATAAAAGCACCTGTTCCGACCAAGCCCAAGATAGAAAGAGTGAAAAGGATGCGGAAGAAACCGCCGCCTTCTGATGCTGCTTTCTTATTTTTATCCAAGTTCAATGGAATCTCGGATTCTTTACGATTGTCGATTTTGCCATCTTCATGTGCCACGGCTCCAGTTTCTGCCGTTGCAGAAATCTCTGTTTGTTCCGAAGAAGTGGCCGCCGAATCCGCCGCTTGAGCAGAAACCGAAAATACAAAAAGTAAAGAAAGCAACAAACGCATCTAAAACCTCTACCTTATTTAAGTTGTTCCACGCGCTCAGCTGGAGAAATGATATCCGTCAAACGCACACCGAACTTTTCGTTGACGACCACGGCTTCACCGCGTGCAATCAACTTGTCGTTCACGTAAACTTCCATCGGCTCACCCGCCAATTTATTCAACTCGATAACGCTACCTTGAGTCAGATTCAAAAGCTCACTCACCGGCATTTTTGTGCGGCCCAATTCCACAGAAACTTTGAGTGGAATGTCCAAGATCAAGTTCAAGTTGCGATCGCTTTGGCCTGTTGGAGCTGCAGAAGTTTTTTTAGCTCCGCCATCTGCCATACCGGCTGCTTCCGCCACCAACTGATCTGCTAAGTTGTCCAATGTATCGTCACTCATTTTATCCCCCTACTACTTTGTCACCGGTCGAGTCACTTGGACTGCCACAGTTCCGTGATGGATTCCGTAATAACCTTTAAACTTTTTTACACCTTCGACCGTCACGTCGAACTCTCCCGAAGCGTCCTGATCCAATGGAATCACGTCGCCGACTTTCAAGTTCATCATGTCGCGAAGTTTGATTTCTGTTTCACCCAAGTTCACTTTGATTTCCATATCCGTTTCAAGAAGTTGTTCTTGAATGATCGAAGTCCAAAGTTTTTTGTCCGTTTGATCTGATTCGACCTGGAAGCCCGTTGAAAGCTTTTGTTTGATCGGCTCGATAGTCGCGTAAGGAATAACGATGGAAATCGTTCCTGTCGCGTTTTCAAGTTCAACGTCGAATGTCGAAGCGATAACCACGTCAGTCGGAGGCACGATACCTACGAACTGCGGATTCACTTCCGTACGAACAAAAGAGCAACCGATTTTTTCAATAGAAGCCCATGCCGCTTCAAGATCGTTGATCGCCAAACCCACGACTTTTTGTACGATGGAAAGTTCAATCGGCGTAAAATCTTTACCGTCAATTTTCGTGTACGGACGATCTGCGCCGCCGAAGAAACTGTCGACCAAAGCGTAAGCCAATTTACTTTCAATCACGAACAAAGCTGAACCGCGCAAGTTACCAAAACGCAGAACGCTCATGCACGTCGGCATTGGAAGCGTATTAATAAATTCACCAAATTTTAAAAACTCAGTGGAAGTTAAAGTGATGGAGGCAATTTTACGAAGCGCGGAGGACAAAGAAACGCGGAAAGCACGCATGAATTTTTCGTAAATAACTTCCAACTGAGGAAGACGACCACGAATAATACGATCTTGGCTGGTAAGATCGTAAGAAACAATCTTACGCTCATCCACTTTACCGACATTCTGCGCTTCCGGCTTGGACGTGTCCGACGACGCGACATCTCCGTCAGAGACCGCGGCTAACAGAGCATCCACTTCACTTTGTGAAAGAACCTGATTCATAGTCCTGCCTTAGTTGTAGATAAATTCAGTGAAGAACACGTTTGAAATCTTTCCTTGCACCAGGAAAGAGTTGATCGTGTCTTTAATTTCGTTTCTTAATCCGTCTTTACCTTCACGACTTGCGACGTCTTCGTAAGTCTTCGAAGAAAGAATAATAATGATGATGTCGCGGATCTGCGCTTTGCGCTTTTCGATTTCATCAAGAACGTGGTCACCTTTGACCTCAAGTTCCATGTTTACTTTCGCGACCTTACGGCCTTTTGATCCCGCTAAATTGACGATGAATGTTTCTAAAGGCACAACCTTACCCACGATTTCTTTTTCTTCCGTGGCTTCTTTATGTTGCGCTTCGGCTTCACCTTTAATGACTTGTTCAATCTTAGGTTCTGCTGCTTCTTTTTTCTTACCTTGATAAAGCATAAAACCCACGCCAGCGACTACCAACATATTGATAACCGCTAGGGCAATAAGTAGAATAGGCTTTTGTCCAGATCCCCCGCTCGGAGCTGACATTTCCGCTGCTGCCGCTTTTTCTTCAGCCATTCATCCTCCATGATGAAAGACCACAGAGTGGTCCTGACAGAAAACAAAGCAACTCGGATGCCAACGCAACCATGGTCGAGGTCCAGGAGATCGCAACCAACATATTTGATCTAAGGCAAATTTTGCCGCCCAGGAAAATGTTACCGAGAAGAAATTCTCTGACAGTAGTCAAAGTTTTGGCGCGAAGATTTGACTGTTTGCCTCCCCCACGGTCTCCTATTTACAGAAAACTCAACCAGGAGGTCGTTATGAATAAGGACATTTTCCAAGGAAAAATTAAAGAGATTTCTGGCGAGATTCGCAAAAAATGGGGCGAGCTCACCGACGATGAAATTCAAAGAACTAAAGGCAACTCCGAAGCGTTGAGTGGTCTAGTTCAACAAAAAATGGGCTTAAGCAAAGAAGAGGCCTCTAAGCAAGTGAACGATCTTATGTCGTCCATGGAAGAGAGATACCGCGAAGGCGCAGATAAGGTAAACCAAGGCATTGATAAAATGAAAAACAAGCTCTCTCACTAAGGGGGCACTCTAGGAGGCGGCGTCGAAGTCGCCTCCTTATCTCACAAATGCATTAAAACTCGTATTAATTACCGGTATTTTCGCCGCTGAAAAGCCTAAGTCTTAGACGCCCTGAAAAACCTTTCAAAGCCCTCCGAAGTTCCCTTTATTTTGATGAAAGGTTTTGTTATCACTACCTCCTTACAAGGAGCATTCGTGAAAACACTTTTCATCACTCTAGCCGCTTTATTGGGAACTCAACTGGCATCTGCTGAAACGGCTCAGCTTTACAAAACTTTCGACGGTTCCGTCGTGCGCTGCCAAGGAAATCAAAAATCCAATAGTTCTTTGGGAAACAAGGCCATTCAAGTTGAATTGATCAGCGCGACAGACTCGCAAAAAGACCTTGATGCTTCCTTGAAAGTTTCTGTGGTTCGTTGTGAAGATTCACGCTGGGTGATGGACACAAATCCATCTCGTGAAAACTACGTTGCGGATAACAACGTCGCAGTCGAATTGACGTATTCAAATTACGAAGCTTTGGTTGTTGATAAAAACTATCAAGTGGTTTCGGTCTTAAACTTGGCTGACGTTGAAACTTTGAGTGTGCAAACGCAGTCTTTGAGCGTTAATAAAACATCTGAAAATCCTCAAGACTTTGAAGTGATCGTGCGTGCGACAGTTGAGGTTCGCGCTTCTAACGGTTACTACCAAAAAGAAATTAGAAATTTCGGTTCTTACCGCCTGCGCATTCAAAAGTAATACGCTATTTCAGACGACAGCGACCTGCTGTCGTCTTCTTTGAGAATCAACACTTCCGCGTTAATTCAACTGTTCGTCTTCTTCGCCTATTTTAAAATCTAGATATGACCGCAAGTAAAGTCTATGACGTCATCATTGTGGGCGCCGGCGCTGCAGGTCTGACCTGCGCCCGTCATCTTTCAGACGCTGGCAAAAAAGTCTGTGTTCTTGAGGCGCGTGATCGCGTGGGCGGTCGCATTTATTCTTTACCCCACGACGTCGAACCCGTTGAATTGGGTGCGGAGTTCCTGCACGGAGTTCATCCGATTCTTCATGACTTGATTGAAGAACAAAGAGGCTCTTTTGTAACTGCTCCGGAAAAGCATCTGTTCTTAAAGGGCCGCTCGCTGATACCATTAAAAAATTTCGACAAAGAGTTTGGCAAAATTATCAACAAGCTCAATGCAAATCCTAAGACAGACCGAAGTGTCGCTGATTTTTTAAAGACGCTTAAAAATGTGCCCGATGAGTACCGCCAGTCATTTATTGCTTATGTCGAAGGCTTTCAAGGAGCTGATATCGAGCTGATCGGCGAAAAATCCTTAGCCCTGGCCGAGCAAGAAGATGAAGGCGAAATCGGTGGCGACGGTGCGTTTCGACCCTTGCAAAGATACGCGAGCTATTTTGAAAACATGCTGGGAAAGAAAGCAAAACAAATTCTTCGCCTTCAGCACATTGTTAAAAAAATAGAATGGTCCCAACGAAACGTGATCATTACCGCAAACACCAACGAAAAGAAAAACATTCGATTTCAGGCAAGACACGTGGTTGTCACGGTTCCGCTTGCGGTACTACAAAACAATCAACCGCTTTCCCGAATAGAGTTTGCTCCTGCTTTGACCGAAATAACTGAAGCCTTGCAGGGCTACCACATGGGTCATGTTCAACGAATTATTTTTGAATTCAAAGAACGCTTCTGGGAAAAGCTTTCGAAAGAGCCGGTGGTCTTCATGCGCACCGGCCCCGAGCACTACTTTCCGACATGGTGGACGAAAAAGCCTATTCACAACAACATCTTGATTGCGTGGCAAGGCGGGCCGAAGGCGTGGGAAATGGCAACGTGGACGGCCCAAGAACGGGCGTATAAAGCCCTCTCGACTCTTTCAAAGATCACGCGAAAATCACAAAGCTATTTAATTGAAAACTTAGAAGCTTATTACAGCTATAACTGGAGCCGCGATCCTTTTAGTCTAGGTGCTTATTCCTATACTGGAGTTGAAAGAAAAAAATCCCGTCATCGGATCACAGAACCCCTGCAAGAAAAGATCTGGTTGGCTGGTGAAGCCTTTGCTAAAAGATCCGCCCAAGGCACCGTTCATGGCGCCATGGAGACTGGCAAACAAGTCGCGGTCTCCATTTTAAAAAAGCTTTGAAGCTACTCTTCGCCGGTCATGTAAATTCTTAGAACCTGACACGAAGAATTCGTTTCTGCTGTCACAACTTCATAAGTCAGACTGCCGCAGGCATCTAAATCTCCAGGTGTGCAGTGTAAAAGATCGGCTTCATAAACCGAAATCAATCGGTCCCCTTGAAACTCGGAAGATAACAGGTGCAATACGGGATGTTGAATTTCTGATTCTTCACGATCCAGTTGAGCTTGTTGAATAGCCGCTTTAACAACTTTACGCTTGCAAGAATCCGCCGCAAAAACTTGAGAGCCTGTCAGTGCAATAAGAATAAAAGTTATGACCTTCTTCATAGTATGTCCTCGCTTTTGATGGACTCGTTATATCCGAGGCCACTAAAAACTTAAACGGGCATAGTAAGCTTTTTATTATGCACAAAACGAATTGTGCCCCCTAGGCGATCACTGTGTCTGCGATTGAAGATGCTTCTGGCAGACGTTTTGAATTTCTTTTACGATGGCGGGGTTTCCCGCGACGATTGAGTTTTTATAGGGATGATACTCTTCGCCTTTATACGTTTGGATAATACCGCCTGCCTCTTCAACTAAGAGAATACCCGCGGCCGCATCCCAAGGTTGAATATTGCGCTCCCAATAGCCGTCGAAAACTCCACGAGCAACTTGAGTCAGGTCATAAGCAGCAGCGCCTGGGCGACGCACACCACGACATTTTCGAACAATCTCATCAAAGATTTTAAGCTGTTCGGCAATCACATGCTCGTGCTCTGCCACAAAGCCCGTTGCCAGCAGCGCTTTTTTGAATTCTTGGTTTTTCGAAACACGAAGCCTACGGCCATTAACAAATGCTCCCTGGCCGCGAATCGCCGTATAAGTTTCATTCAACATAGGAACATCAATGACAGCGAGCTTGATTTTTCCATCCATTTCTAATGCAAGACTGATACAAAAAATCGGAAAGCGATGAATGTAGTTTGTTGTTCCATCTAATGGATCCACGATCCAACGACCTTCAGGCCCCGCAGGTTTTACCTCGACCTTCGCCCCGGGAGCGCTTTTCGCGGCAAAGCTTTCTTCGCCCAAGAACTCAATTGTCGGAAAATTTTTCTTAAGATGCTCTGCGATGACTCTTTCTGATTCTTTGTCGGCTTCGCTGACTAGACCTGCTTGGAACTTTTCTTCGATATGTTCTAAGTTACCGAAATAATTGAGAAGCACTTCCCGTCCCAAGCTGACAGCCTTGATTGCTGTACTTAAGACCTGCTTCCAATCCATTGATTTTGCGCCATTTTCCACGGTTTTCCCTTTGAACATTTCTTCTGATTATTGACCAGTTCCGAGACTTAAAGCTAACATGATTGAAGGGCCAAAGGAAGGGCCTTAAACTTTAGAGATGCTTTGTAAAAATCAGAGCATATTAACTCAAGTGAGTTTAAACATGAGGATTGAAAAAATGAGTTCTAAAACAGACGCGGTTGTGAAACTTTCGATAGTATTCTTTGTTTCTTTGTTGTTCTTCTCTGTAGGAACATTCGTTGGCAAAAAGTACAGTGACAACCAACATCAATTGGCGGCTCTTGAACCGCAAAAAAACAATGCTCATGGCGAGCGTGAAGTAGCGTCTGTTAACAACGGTCATGGCGAAACTAAATCTGGTCAGATGACGGATGAAGAGATCGCAAAGCTTGCAGAAGAATTCGTAGCTGATGAAGTGGCTCCGGTTCCTGCGGCTCCTCATGGTGAAGAAGGCCACGGCGCTTCTCACGACGAAAAAACTGTCGGTCACGATGCTCACGGTGAAGTGGCTGAAACAAAAACTCAGACAGAACCAAAAGCTGAAACAGCGAAGCCTGCAAATCCTAAAGGTGACAAACATTCTCCAGTAACTAAAACTGAAGAGCCTTCTTCCGCAGCGAAGAACATCGCTTCTGGAAAAGCTCCAACAACTCACGAAGCGACGGAAAAAGCCGCAACAGTGACTAAAGAAGAGCGTCTTCCTTCTTCACTTCCAAAGGATGTAGCGCAATACACTGTTGGAAAATTCACTGTGCAAGTAGCTTCTTACACAGACGAAGCCGAAGCTCAAAAATTGGCTTCAGATCTTAAAGGCAAAGGTTACAGCGCGTTCTACGTACCTGCTAATATCAAAGGCAAACAATACTTCCGCGTCAGCGTAGGTCAGTTTGCGACTCAAAAAGAAGCTCAGTCTTACCGCACTGAACTTCTTACGAAAAGCAGAGTAGGTTCAGCGATCGTTCAACGAATCACTGAATAACAGAGACACTAATCGTTTTTTTCAAATCCTGATGAACCCCGTGAGAAATCACGGGGTTTTTCTTTATCCCATACACTCTTAAGGCAAAATCCCACGCCGTTTCACCCTTCATATCTTTGACCGTCGCCGTTTGATCCCTTTGCAAAAAGGTATGCGTCACGACATCAGCAATCCAAGTTTTTACGTTCGGGAAAGGTGCCGCGATCATGGCAATTCCTGAAGGTCCCAACACGAGCGCGCGATGAGATTCCGGCGTAATATTGCCAAACACCATCGACATCACCATGTCTTTCGTCGATTGCATGATGCCGATATTCCAGTCGGATAACTTGGCGAAGACAGGTCCCATCAGTGGAGCGATAAATCCATCGTCGACAGATGCTATCAATCCGATCTTTGCAAATTGCGCCAAATAATCTTGGGTCAATGCCGGCGTAAACTTCTTCCAAAAGTTTTTTCCAAAGTGCAGACCCGGGCTGTCAGCGATGATTGTTTTACGTGTGCTCGCTACCAAATAGGGTCGCATGGTTTCCGTATGAAGAAGAGCGCCGATGGCGCCCGCAGACCAGCCCCACACGGTCAGATCAGAAAGGTTTTTGAAGTCGATGACTCTTTGTTGATTTAAGTATGCAAAAGCCGCGGCGATGTTCGTGGCCCCCGTATGATAAAGAGTTGCACCGGGTTTATAGTGGGCTTCGTGTGTGCCCGCAAATACGTCGCCTGTGCAGTAAGGGAAGAAAAGAGCCGAATGCTCTTGCCACGGATTTCCGGGCTTTTCTTGCGCCATCACAGTCGTTTGTGGATCTCCGGGTAACGGCGAAAGACGCGTTAAAGGGCTTGAACCGTAGCAGGTGCCTTCGGACCAGCACGCTCCCCCACCCATGAATTCTATCAGAAGCTTGTCATCATCTTTGCGATCAAGATAGACGCTATAGACTTGCCCGTTTCCGCAGTGAGCTCCGGGAATGTCTATCTTCTGCCATGTTCTTGCTTCGGTAATAACACTGAATAATGTGATTAAGATGAATAAAGAATATGTTTTCATGTCCTCATTTTTCGCGAGAACACGGAACGTGGAAACAACTTTGTTAACATTAGACCATGGTTAGAGAGCGAAGCGCACACCAAGACGAATGACGACACTCCACACAGGATTTGGGTCGAAGTCCGAAGCGATAAGCGCACGACCTTCAATGCCGACAACAAAACCAAAGTTTTGCAATTGGTAAGCTCCTTCAGTACCCACAGAGAGTCCTGACATCATCTTGATATTTTCTTTATCGCTGCGGCTGTCACCCATCAAGGTCGTTTTCACTTCTTCTTGATAGCCACCAAGTCCAACGCCTCCATACACGGCACCCGACAACTCGTTTTTCACTTTATTTATTAAATGATAGCGCCCCCATACTAAAAGCTCTTGATGAGTGCGCTCGATATTTGAAGTCGCGTTTCCTGAGTCTTCCGAATAGCGTGCGTATTCTGCCAGAAAGCTCAGACGCTTTTTTTGATAACCAAAAGAAAAATTCAAAGGCTTAACGTCTTCGATTTCTTGCGAGTTGGCTCGCTCATAGCGCATTTCAGGGTTGATCAAATTCAGAGTTAAGTAAGAAGGAACTTCCGGTGCGACTCTCGGCATTCTTGCGCGTGATTCTTGGGCCCAGCTCACCGACGAGGAAATTAGCAACGCTAGGAAAATGAAAACTCTCATTGCAAGCTGCTTTCTGTGACAGAAGGCGTTTCAACGGGAGCGACTTCCACTTTAGGAACCATTTTGAATTCAGACTCTGCCGTTTTTTCGCAAGTCACGGCTTCTTCCGTCGTGAGTGCGGAAGAAGAAATAACCTCGGCCAAGAACTGACATTCTTCTTCACGGTAAGACTCATTCATTGCGAACATCGACTTCATAAATTTGTCGGCGGTATAGTAATTCAAATCCAGCTTATCGAAGTCGTCTTTCATTTTCGGAAGCACTTTCACGATCAACTTAGCGATGTCTTTACGTGCTTGCAGGTCCTCGATTCCGCGCGCTTTAGAATAAATGTCAGTATAACGTTTAAGAACGCGAGAGAACTGTGTTCCCAATGAATAAGCATAGCCGGTCACGTAATCAGAGAAACGCGCTTTATCTGCGGCTCCTGAATAAAAGATATTTAAAGATCTTTTGATATTGTCTGCTGATGGCAATGAGTTCACAGACTTTTCGTCACGCACTTTTAAAGAACGCGTGGCTTTTTCAGAAGGCAAAGACTGCGCGATAAAATCCGGATCGCCCGTATACATCCAGCCCCAGTAGTCAGCAAGACCTTCATTCAAACCGCGAATGATCGCCAGGTGATAGTACATATGCATTTGGGCTTCGCTCATCTCTTCGCCAGTGCTGATAGGCAGAAGACGACGGTGACGAACAGAAAGATCTTCTACGATCGCGCGCTCTAAGAAGTTTTCACGATCATGAATTTGCGCGCGCTCATCTCCCATCACCAGTTTATAAAACAAAGAATGAAAGTGTTCGTGCGCCAAGATTCCACCGTTGATGGGAATCGGAAGACCTTCTGAAGAATAAGGAACTAAAAGCATTGAATCCGTGTTGCCATCATAGAAAGCATTGTTCGTCAGACCGCCACGGACCTTCACTGCGACACCGACGTCGCGAGGCCACTTGTTCACTCCACCAGCCCCTAACTCTTCATCCAAAAGAGCCAGTCTTTGCGTGTGCGCATAGATCGTAACCAATTGCTGAGTCATTTCATTGGCAGGAATGAAAGCTCCATCCGAATTTTTAATGAAACGACCTTGTGGAGCGGAACCTTGTAATTGATTATTGGCGATGCGAGGGCTTAAGAAGAAACGCACAAATTTGCCAGCCACGGTTTGCAGATCCGTGATGCCCTTCAATTCGAATATATCCAGAGAGTAGGAGCCTTTCGAGTTGCTCATAGGAGCTAAAACTCGGACGCTGCCCGTTTCCGTAGCAGAATCTGTTTGCGGCGCACAGGCTGCCAACACAGATACTGAAATTGCTGCTATGATCCGACTGAAAACGTTCTTCACAAAGTCCTCTCTAAGCACTATAAACGGGAGGTCCCTAAGACCTATTGACCAAACGCGTTATAGTTATAGTTAAAATAGGCAAAAAACTCAATGAAAACTTAGGGATAGACAAACTTTGTCAGTCCCACTAAAGGTTCGACAGTGAAAGGGCTCTGGAAGGGGCCCCTCTTGTGACGAGGAAAAGCCATGGATGTACTTGATTTTGTTACGAAAGATTTAAACCCTCCGCAAAAAGACGCTGTCGAAACTCTTGAGGGGCCTTTACTGATTTTAGCGGGTGCCGGCTCGGGAAAGACCCGGGTCCTTACCCATCGCATGGCCAATATCATCGGCCAAGGGGTTGCCGCCCCCGATGAGATCCTTTGCGTGACCTTCACCAATAAGGCCGCCAAAGAGATGGAGCATCGTATTTACAAGATCCTTTCTGAGATGGGCGCGCATGTTCGCACTCAACTTTGGATCAACACCTTCCACAGTTTCTGCGTGCGCGTGCTTCGTCAGCACATCACTTTGCTCGACTATAAACCTTTCTTCGGCATCTATGATTCGTCAGATACGTTAAGCCAAATCAAAAAGGTTATGACGGTTCTGAATATCAACGACAAGATGTATCCCGCGAAAAACTTCCAAAGCCGTATCAGCAACGCCAAGATGATGGGACTTTCGCCCGAAGCTTTCGAAAAAAATGCGAAGCGCTTGATGGATGCAAAAACGGTTGAGGTCTATAAGGCCTACGAAGTCGAAATGAAAAAAGCGAACAGCTTGGATTTCGACGACTTGTTAATGAAGACCTATGAACTTTTCCGCATGTACCCTGACGTTTTAAAAATGTATCAGGAAAAATTCCGTTACATTATGGTGGATGAGTATCAAGACACCAATCACATTCAATATCTTTTGGTGCAGATGTTGGCGAAGGCTCATCGCAATCTTTGCGTTGTGGGTGATGAGGATCAGTCGATCTATAGCTGGCGTGGTGCGGATATTAAAAACATTCTGGATTTTGAAAAAGACTTCCCAGAAGCCAAAGTCGTCAAGCTTGAAGAAAACTATCGCTCTTCGGCTAACATTGTGAATGCCGCGACTTCGGTGATTAAAAACAATTCGCAAAGAAAAGATAAAACTCTTTTCACTTCAAACAATGCTGGTGACTTGATTCATGTTCGTGAAGAAAAAAATGAATACGATGAAGCGAAGTTTGTCGCAAAAACCATCCAGACAATGATGAATGAGGGCGAAGGCTCTTACAATGACTACGCTGTCTTCTATCGTACGAATGCGCAGTCTCGTGTTCTTGAAGAGCAGATGCGCACTTTGGCCATCCCTTACCGCCTGGTGGGCGGCGTGCGCTTCTATGAGCGCATGGAGATCAAAGACATTCTTTCGTACATGAAGCTTGCGATCAATCCCGCCGATGATATTGCTCTAAAACGTATCATCAATGTTCCCGCACGTGGAATAGGTAAGACGACGATTGAAAAACTGGAAGAGTACGCTGCTCAACACGGAACCAGCATGTACCTTGCTGCGGGCAAAGCCTGCGATGATCGCATTTTCAATGCGGGAACAACAGGAAAGATCCGTCGATTCTTGGAATTGATGGATGAATTGCAAGCCAATGCTTTGAATTTCAAGATTGTCGATTTCTATCACATCGTATTGGATCGCACAGAGTATTTGCTGAACTTGAAAAAAGACGAATCTCCAGAAGCGCAAGCTCGTATCGAAAACTTAGAAGAACTCGACAACGCCATTGCCCAGTTTGCGAAAGAGCGCGGTGACGAAGGAACTTTGACAAGCTTCTTGGAAGAGATGGCTCTAGTCAGCGATGTGGACTCTTTGGATCAAGAACAGAACTCTGTCACGTTGATGACTTTGCATATTTCAAAAGGTTTGGAATACCCTTACGTCTTTGTTGTAGGGATGGAAGAAAACCTTTTCCCAAGTGGTCGAAGCCTCGATAGCGATGGTGAAGAAGATGTTGAAGAAGAACGCCGCTTGGCTTACGTGGGCATGACTCGCGCGCGCCAGAAGTTGTGGCTGACTTACGCCAAAATGCGTCGCGTGTGGGGCCAAGAGCAAATGAATCCTCCCTCACGCTTCATCAAAGAAATTCCGAAAGAGTACGTGGACTTCAAAGCGGCTATTGCCGAAGGACCTCGCTTTGTTTCACGCTATGGCTCTAGTTCTTACGATGCTGATGGAGCCTTCGACAGTCCTCGCTGGGGTTCGCTGGCGTCGGATCGTAACAAAGCACGTCCACAAAGTTTCGATGATAGCCAAGCCTTTCCTGACTATGAAAATGAAGGATCTCAAGGTGGTCAATTCACCAAAGGCATGCGCGTTCGTCACCCCACTTTTGGAGCGGGCACTGTGTATGCGACCGAAGGAACCGGTGAAAACTTTAAGGTCAGCGTGATGTTCACGGATAATACGGTGAAGAAATTTGTCGTGAAATATGCCCGTTTAGAGCGCATCTAGAATATTGATATTGAGCATAATTTGTATTTTGTTGTTGCCAAAATCATGGTTCCTGACAAATCTAGTTCGGCTACCTGAGGAGGTACTACTGTGAAAAAGTTTTTTGTTGTAGCATGTTTATTTGTTTCATCTGTTTCTTTTGCTCAAAGACCAGCTCCAGCTCGTTCTGTAGCGTCTAACGGCGAAAACACTGCAAGCATCAGCTTGGGTATGAGCAGCTCTGCGCTTAACATTGGCGGCAGATTGGAATTCAGCCAAGAACAAGGTGCCTTCGGTGGTTACGCGTTCTTGCAAACTGAAAAGAAAGATGCGGGAATTCCGCAAATCTTGTCTTTCGGTGGTCACTCTTTGATCAAGCTTGTTGATGCATCCAATGTAAATGCCTACATGGCTCCAGGTGTTGGTATCTCTATGATCAAAATGGATGGCGCTGACGACAAAACTGTTTTCGGTCCTTCTTTCCGTTTCGGTGGTCAAATCAAATTGCCTCGCGGCGCGGGTGCTCTAGGTATCGAGCGCATGGAAATCTGGAATTGGTTTGATGATGAAGCTGCAGGTTCTGCTGCTATCACATCTGCAGTTTACTCTTTCAACTTCTAATTTAAATTTTAGAATTGAATTAAAAAAGCCCGGCTTTCGCTGGGCTTTTTTTTATTCACAAGGTCCTTCGTATCTATCGTTTTGAATCAGGTG
>NZ_LUKF01000010.1 GCF_001592755.1 Bdellovibrio bacteriovorus
GGTTCTTCCCACTTAACTAGATAAAGCGATGAGTCAAAGAAGGTAAGCATAAGTCCCTCTTTTTCGATACGATTTGTTTGTCGAGAACGAATTATAAGGAAAGAAAAAGGACTATGCTCAATGAGCATCTAAATACATTTTTACTTGGGAATCACCTAAAACTTTTATCCATGAGGGTGCATCAAGGCGGCTATCTGTGGGAAGTCCAAAAGCTTCGCTCTGAATGCCCTTGTTTGCGCTGTGGCTCGGTTAAAACGGTAAAGTCAGGCAAGTGCACCACAACAGTTCGGGATGAATCCGTACGAACTGTCGTGCTGTGGTTAAAAATCCATAAGCACCGCATGTACTGCAAAGACTGTAAGAAAACTTTTACAGAACCGGTACCTGGTATCTGGCCACGCAGAAGAACCACTCAGCGATTTCGAAATGCCATTGCAAAGGCTTGTGGCACATCAAAGGATCTTGCAACTGTAAGTCGAAATCATCGCGTATCTCACGGGTTCGTTTATAAGATTTGTTATGAACAACTCGAAGTAAAACTTCGAGAACACAAACAAAAGAAATGGCCTGAGGTTATCGGCTTAGATGAACATTTTTTCCGACGTAAAAAGGGCATTACAGAGTTTGTAAGCGTTTTTACCGACTTAAAGAAAAAGAAGATGTTTGAGATGGCTCATGGGAAAGATCGCAACTCTTTGGAAGAACAACTTCGTGATATGCCTGGACGTGAAAATGTAAAGGTTGTCGTGATCGATATGTCCTCAAGTTATCGCAGCTTCGTGAAGAGATTTTTTCCTAATGCAATGATCGTCGCTGATAAATTTCACGTCTTAAGATTGCTCACGCCTTCGATCATGAAGGCCGGAAAAGAAATCCACGGCCATCGCCAAGAACTTTCAACGCGCAGAAAGTTGCTCTGCAGTCGTAAAAACTTAGATTACTTCGTTCGCGTTGATATAGATCGCTATTTAAAAGACCATCACAAGCTCAACGAACTTTATCGTTGGAAAGAACGACTCTTTGAATTTTATCGAGTTAAAGGCTTCTCTCGAGCCAGCATCGCTTTTCATCGATTATTAAGTGACATGGAGCGGTCGTCTTTAGATGAAGTCCAAAGACTCCTAAGAACCTTCAAAAGATGGAAACATGAAATCATAAGGTACTTCGAAAATGGCTATACAAATGGGTTTACAGAACGTATGAACGGAACCGGAAAGCTTGTCCAGAGGCGGGCTTTCGGGTATCGGAACTTTAAAAACTATCGTTTGAGAGTGCTAACTGCTTGTCTTTTTAGGAATTTTTGAACTTATCAACAGTTGCGTGAAGAGAACC
>NZ_LUKF01000011.1 GCF_001592755.1 Bdellovibrio bacteriovorus
TCACACCCACAGTTTCAACTTCGCCGGCGAAGGCCAAAGAGCTTGTGAATAAAAAAGCAAAGATTAATTTTTTCATAAATTCTCCAATATTTTTTAAAAAACTATCATTTACTGACTTCTAAACTTTAGAAGTGGCTCATAAAATTGAAAGCTCCGCCACCGCCAATAGTTGCACCCACTTCAATCAGAATATTTCTGTAAAATAAGCGCACGAACTGCGTTGTCTCGAT
The DNA here is from genome assembly GCF_001592755.1 of Bdellovibrio bacteriovorus. NCBI lineage: Bacteria > Pseudomonadati > Bdellovibrionota > Bdellovibrionia > Bdellovibrionales > Pseudobdellovibrionaceae > Bdellovibrio > Bdellovibrio bacteriovorus. Next base: position 231 of record NZ_LUKF01000011.1, read on the forward strand.
AGAGCTGTCATTTTTCTTTTCAAATTGTACAATCAACCACGTATTTAACTCATTAAACTCTGCCAAATACGGAGCCACGCCACCGCGCAATTTTGTTTGTTCAAAATCAGTGCGCTGAATATCAGAGTCTTCACGGAAGTATTTCGTGTATTGAAAAGATGTGTAGTATCTGCGATCTTCCCAATCCACATCGGCAGAAACCAGTGTGACACCTTTGACTTCGTCATAGGAGCGATCCGTACCATACCCGGCACTCAAATAAATATTTCCTTGAGAGTCTTCATTGTTCCAGCGCTTTGCGAGAAAATTCAAACGAGGCACCGTGTACTCGGCCTCTTCCGTCTTAAAATACATAAGCCCCGCCGCCAAACGACTGGTCATAGAATATGTTAGAAGCATCTCGTTCTCGTTTTCCTTATTGTAGGACATAAGAGAAAAGGCACCCGCGAATGAAACAGGATGTGCTTGCGCCGTCGTAGCTATCAGAAATAAAGGCCCGAGAAGCCATATCCACATTTTACTCATCTTAAAACTTCCTTCTTGTATGCGCTTTCAACCTTCATTAGGATGGAGACGAATAACTTGTGACAGGCGTATGAAAATAAATTTGCAAGAATGTACAGATGAAGAACTCTTACTAAAGCTCGCTGAAGGTGAAACGAAGGCTTTAGATATTCTCTATTTAAGACATTCTGGCCGCGTGCTTTCCTATGCTCTTAAAAGAGGCCTTCCTCAGGAACGTGCGGAAGATCTTTTGCAGATCGTTTTCTTACAGGTTCATCGAAAAAAGCACCTCTATGATTCTCGTTATAAGGCCCTAGCCTGGATCTACGTCATTACCCGTAGCGAGCTAAAAGATTACAGAAATCGAGAAATTAAGGATTTTTCTGAATGGAACGATTCTTTGTCACAAACGGACGGCGCGGTTCCTATGCTAGAAGAGAAAGAGGAAGCGGCGACACTTTTAGCCGAGCTCAAGCCTCGGGAACAAGAGGTCATGAAACTGAGGTATTTGGACGAACTGGAATACGAGGAGATTGCTGAAGTCTTAAAAATGTCTGAAAGCAATATCCGACAGATTGTCAGCCGCAGTTTAAAATTGTTGCGTGGATTAGGAAAGAAGAGTTAGGAGGTCATAATGAAAGACGTAAAAAAAGATTTCGAGTCTTTTGCTAATGATACTGCTGAAACCAGCGGCTCTTCTTTTGTTTTACAAAAAATCCATGCACAACTGGAGGCCGAACGCTCTCCGACCTGGAAGTTGGTTTCTAAAATGGGTGTGGCTCACGCGCTAGGAACTTTCGTGACTTTGATGAGCTGTTCTCAATTTGGCGTGCAGCTGTTCTTTGATGGCGGCGGTCTGATGCATTACTTTATGAAGATCAGTCCGACCTTCTGTCTTTTCTTCTGTGGAGCTTTGTATCTTTCCATTTCTATTTTATTCGCGCGTCTGATTTTAAATCACGACGAATGGATCCGTGTGATGCGTTCACGTGCAATGAATATCGCAGCCCTTTCTTTGGTAACGCTCGGTGGGCTTTCCATCGTGAGTCATGAAGTCAACTGGGAATCCGGTGTTTTGTGGTTCTTTGGAGCGGCTTTAGGTGGAGAAATGGTGACTCTTGTAAAATCTCCCCTAGTATGGCTTGCCCGCAAGTCTTATAAGGCTTGATTTTAAGGGGTTTTTGAGTGAAAACCCCTGCATGCGTTTTGCTCTATTCATTCTACTTTTCTTATCTGTTTCTTCTTCGTTTGCAAAAACTCGCATCGCGTTTTTAGAACTTTACGATCGTCACGGTCGTTTGGTGCAGTACGAACCCGGCGGCAGATTCGCGCATACCGCAATCCAATTTGATGATATCGGCGACAAGTGGCTGAATGCTTACCCTGGTGAAGGCGTTGCCATTGTTTCTTGGGAAGATCTTGAACACCGTGGTGTCATCGCGGAAGTCATCGAGATCCCGCAAGACGTACGCCTTTCACAAGTAAAGCCTTATATGGGTCTTCCTTTTGATTTTTGGTATTCTTGGTCGGACGACGCCCTTTACTGCACAGAGCTTATCGGGAAGCTCTTAAATATTCCTACTCATCCTATGAAGTTTAATAAGCAAGTATGGCCGAAGAATTACTGGCATCTTGAAGGCACTCTGGGCCTTTCGCCTGATTCAGTTTACGCGTGGGCAAAGCAGCAAACCTTAGAGTGACCTAACGTCGGCACTTTAAAATTATATCTATTCCTTATTTCCATTTAAGCCCAATAGTAAAGCTCTTAAAAAAGATTTCCATTTACGTTCGGATTTATCACGAGACTCAGAATCCGGCAGACTTTCTATACTTAATAAGTCGCGTATCATCTGCTGAATATTCTCTTCACTGCGCAATATCTCAACTATAACTTCTTTAGGCTGACCAGATAGTTTTGATGCGATCTGCATTCCTAAACAGCCGATCTCGGCGCATGCGTAATCATGATCGAGTAGTTCTAAAAGGTCTAAATTATTTTCCAGGACATACTCGTAAGCATCAGGATTTATCTTCGAATAGTTACTAATTAAATAACCTACATCAACAATGTCTCTTTGCCGTGCGCCATTCATACCCCAGGCGATTAACTTTAATGCGACAAAAAATTCTATACTAAGAACTCGTACGGTTTGCTTTTCTATTTCAAAATCTACGACGTTCTTCATAGCTTCTGAATATCCCAAAACCGACATCGCAGTGTCATGATGGGGTGGCCAACTTACTACATGATTCTGATCTTCAATTCCTCCAAAGGGCACAATGTCAAAAGGAACGCCAGCAAGAAAAAATCTAATACTTCCCTCTGAAGGAACCTTAATATCGGGATGACCTAACAGTTTTTTTCTTAAGCCATCTACGGCTTTCCAGTCTGGAACGAGTATCGCAAAATCAATGTCTGAAGTTTTTCTTTCAGAGGGTGTCAGACCAAATCGTTCTGCTAAGAGGTCTCTGGCCGCAGCACCAATAATGAAAGAAGAAATTTTTTGCGCGTCAAGCTCACGTGTCACCACCGCCATGACTTGACGTGGAGTCATTTCCACTTCCTTAACTCTGGTGAGTACGTCAAAAGATTCTCGGCTGCCTCAATATTTCTATCAATATTAGAGCCATACAGGTCACTTAAAATCAGAAAAGGCGGCACTGTTCTTCTATAAGAGTCGTTTAAATTTTCAGGCCAAAAAGACCTCAAAATCTCAATTTTTCCTGCTGGATCTTTTTTCAATTTTAAACTTGCCATAATGGCAGCCAGCCTGGGCTCGTAGGAGTAAATAGTGTAAAATCCTGGAGTAAGAAAATCATTTATTCTACGGACTGCGGGCTCTCCTCCCCAATAAGAACGAGTCGCTTTTAAATCGTAAGTCTGCCAATCAGGGTAGAAAGAAGGGGTTATCGGCGAAAAGCGACCAACGCTTAGCTTAGCCCGCGCCCTTCCCCAATACAGTGAGTTCCAATATTCAAAGACTTTTTTTGTATTTTTAAGACGCAAGCTCTGTGACTCTCTCTCTATGATCTTTTCCTCTTCAAGAGCTTTTAAACTCCGATTTACCGACCCAACAGATAACCCTAATGTTTCGGCTAATTGCCTTTGAGTTAAACTTTGGTTCTCTAAAGAAGCTGCCAAATAGAATAGTACTTTCAATGTGCTGTCTGCGCGAAAACCTTCACTAGGCCCGTAACTGGAAATAGGAACAACAGATGAAAAGTTCTGAAGATGAACTGGAAAATTCAGCTCCTTTTCGAACTCTAAATAACCTATGCCTTTGTTTGTCAGCTGTCTTTTTATCGAATCAGCGATTGCCGGCGATGCCAAAAAAGCCATTCCCTGAAAGGAATCAGCAAAATTCAAAAATGTTTTAATTTGGCTCAAATGTTGAATTTGGCCCTTTACTTCTATGGCCAAATATTTTTCTTCACCACCGATCCTTACTTCGAGGTACGCGTCAGGAATATACCCCTCGCCAAGCGGTATTTTTCCAAAATTCTTCGTAATTTCGATATGAAGTTTATCCCTTAGGACTTCCTGGACTGCTTCAATACCTTGCTTTTCAAGTTCGGAGTCATAACTGGTCATGTTCAAAGTATACTTTAATTATACTAA
>NZ_LUKF01000012.1:0-193536 GCF_001592755.1 Bdellovibrio bacteriovorus
CTCCATTTGGATTGGAAGTAAGTTGCAAAGAAACGAAACGGAGTCTATAACGACTCCACTTTGACTTAATAAACGCTTTGCTGGTGTTTATAGCAGAGGGGCCACACCTGATCCCATTCCGAACTCAGAAGTTAAGTCCTCTTGCGGCGATGGTATTGCACGGGCGACCGTGTGGGAGAGTAGCACGATGCCAGCTCTATTTTACTTAAACCCAGGTTACGAAAGTAATCTGGGTTTTTTTTCGCCTTTTTTCTGCTGAATTCGTTTCTTCATTACTAAATCAGTCCTTCAATAATCAATACTGTCTCTCCAAACCACATCACTTCCACTGTGGAAGTAAATAAAAGTTCGTTCTTTTCACCGCCACCGTGGCGGTAAAAAAGTGCGTTAATCCGGTGTTGTTCTTGCTCGAAAATTACTTCCACGATGGAAGTAACACTGAGTAGTTCCCCAAAATGATCGTCTTGATATTTTAAAGGTACCTGCTTCCCTTTGTGCCAAATAGGTACGCGGTTCGTTTAAAGGATTGTTGGTGGAGTAAGACAGATGGATCTTTTACTGCCACGATGGCAGTAAGCTGGTGCGTTATTTCTACCGTTGTTCCTCTTCTCAAAGTTACTTCCGCCGTGGAAGTGAATCTGGAATTGCCTTTAATAAAACTGAAGGTGCGATTAAGCACTCACTTTCCGGCGGTAAACAGTCATCTTACAACGAGTTTTCCTATGACGTAGGCTTTCCTCTTTCTGCTTAATGAGAGTCATCAATCTTGATACGATAGAAGCATGAAGCAAAACGTGGAAATCTGCTCTGGCTGTATTGTTAGATCGGCTGAAGGAGTAGAGGAAAGTACATTTCTTATAAAGAAAAAGTTTTTGGAAGAGCTTGTGGCTCGTTTGAAAGAGCTTCGACCCGATGTGGAGTGGAATGTCTCATTCACTTCTTGTATGCGCTTTTGTCCCAATAAAAGAATGTCTTTGGTGATTAAAAATCAGATGGGTATGTCGACTGGGAACTCAGTTGATGTTGTCGCTCAAGATATTGTTTCTCGCGCATTATCCTAAATGAAGATCTGCAACTGAAAGTGTGATCGCGCTTCGTTAAAAAAAACGGGAAAGAATTTTCTTTCCCGTACTAATTCAAAAGATTTAAATCTCTAATCTCTAATCTCTAATCTCTAATCTCTAATCTCTAAGACCTAAATCTATAAATTCTTTGTTAATGCTTTCCAGAAAGCCTCGAAGTCTTCGATGAAAGGCATGTGACCTAGGCCTTTGAGTTCTACCAGTTTTGCTTTTGGGATCATCTTAGTTACTTGCCGGCTGATGACGGGGTAGTTGCCCATTTTCTTTTTCATGTCCTCAGAAGCCCAGGCTTTTCCGATGGCGGTGCGATCGCGGTCACCGATGATTAGAATCGTTGGGACTTTGATGTTTTTGAATTCATAGAAGACCGGTTGAGTGAAAACCATGTCTGAAGTTAAGGCGGCATTCCAAGCAATCAATGGATAGTCTGGGCCTTGCAACCATCCAGTAGGGATTTCTAACCACTTATCGTATTCTGGCTTCCATTTGCCGTCGTAATAGCTATCAAGCTGGTATTGCTTAATCTTTTCTGGTGTTGTCGCTAATTCAGATTTGTAAGACTCATCGATATTTCTATACGACGTCATTGTCTTCCAATCTTCTAAACCAATCGGGTTCACTAAAAATAGCTTCGTTACTTTTTCGGGATACATCAAGGCAAAGCGAGATGCGACCATGCCTCCCATGGAGTGACCAAACAAGTGAAACTTTTGAACGTTCAAGCTTGCTAGCAAGTTGGAAGTATTCTGTGCCAGAGTTTGAAAGCTGTATTGGTACTTCTGTGGCTTTGATGATTTTCCAAAACCGATTTGGTCAGGAACGATCACGCGATAACCTTCTTGATTCAAGCCTAAGATCACTTGTTCAAAGTAAGCTCCGGGAAAATTTTTTCCGTGAAGAAGGACGATCACTTTATCACTCGGACGGCCAGCTGGAATATCCATGTAAGCCATTTTCAAGTCTTGTTCTTGGGATTTAAAAGAGTAGTACTGAACCGGAAACGGGTATTGATAAGTTGAAAGTTCAGCGTTGAAACCCTTAGCCGTTGTCGTTTCCGACGCATTGTCTTTTACCGTTTTTCCAGCGCACGCAGTGAGTACTAACAAACCTAAAGCGACAGTCCACTTTTTCATCACGTTCTCCTATTTCTGAGGTGCCGATGGAGTTGCTGTTGGAGTGGAGTTTACAGCGGGAGTTGGCGCTTGTTGAGTATTTGTGTTTTGACCTTGCGCAGGTGCGACGTTTTGTTGCTGTGCTTGCGCAGGATTTGTATCGGGGGCCGCAGTTTGTGCCGGAGCCGCACTCGGTGCGGGAGCAGCAGGCGGAGGAGTGGGAACTTCCAGCGGAGTAATGTTGTTTAGGTTGTCCATCGTATAAGTGCGACCGACCTCAAAAATTTTATTTTTTGATTTAATATCGAAAAGACTCGCTTGAATAATGATTCCAGGATTTTCCTCATCGGGTAGATCCATGAATTCCATTTCTAGAAATGCCGTGCCCTCTTTCACTCTTTGAATGTTGGGACGCTGTTTGCCGAGAATGGCCTTAGCTAGTTCTGAATTCATGCGAATTTCAACGGTCGCAATTGAGTTCCACTGCGCAGGAAGCTGTTGAGCTTGCGCGAGGGCATGAAAATCATCGTTGATCATTTGAGCCAGTTGTTGTGCGGGAGTCAGTTGAACGCAAGCTTGCTCTTTCTTTTCCTTTTTGCCGACTCCAAGAAGACCACCGTCATCTTGTTGAAGGGTGATGTAAGCTAGAACTCCTGCTGCAGCGATAATCAAAACGCCCAAAATTTTATAAACCATTAAACACCTCGCTTGAATATTATTGGAAAGTTTTGAGGCAGCCTCAAAGCCTTTCGGCTCAGAGACCAAAATCGCTTCTTCGGACCAGGTCATTTAAAGGTATAAGTCCGTGAAATTTCACGGCAAAAAAGTGTCCTTCGCGGGCTCTTGTCTAAGACTTCGACAACCAGGAAGGGCCACTGTGTAAAAGAGATAAAGGCATAAGTATAGTGAAATCAAATACTTAGAACGCACTCCTTTTTCTGGCATCAGGCTTGGAAGTAATTGGGTGAGAGAGGTGTCTATGAATACGCTCACTAGAATGGCAGCATTGTCCTTTTTGGTAGGACTTTATGTGGGATGTTCCCCAGTGAAGTTCTCGTTGGACGACAGTAAATGTAAAGATAGCGGCTGTGTGGTCGTTGATGGAAAGTATTCTTTCGAATACTCGGCAACGGCAGGCTATGGAAAAGTCGACATTCTAATTGTGAACGATAACTCTGCTTCAATGTCGTTTGAACAAGCTCGTCTTGCACCTCGCTTTCAAAACTTTATCGCGGATCTTGATAGCAAAAAAATCGACTACCGTATCGCAATGACAACAACAGATGTTGCTGGCTCAGGAGCCGGTTCTCTGATTCCATTTAAGTCAGGTGTGAATTACATCACTAATCAAATGAGCGATCGCTACACATTATTCTACTCGACGATTCAAAGACCAGAAACTTTGGCCTGTGAGAAGTTTATCGCAAATTGGATCCGTAATAACGGTGGTAACAGAGAGTCTATCAACTCTTCAGCTTATTCTTCGGCTTATGCGCAGAACTGTCCATCAGGCGATGAGCGTGGCGTTTATGCAGCGAACTTGGTTGTGAATAACAATCCTTCTAGCTTTATCCGTTCAGACGCTCACTTGGCGGTGATTTTCTTGGCCGATGAAGATGAAAGAAGTGGTCTTTATGGGAACCAAGGTTACTACTTGGACCAAATGGATCAGCCGGCTTACTTGATTTCGAATGTAAAAAGCAAATTGGGTGACGACAAGTACAACTCTTTGAGCGTGCACGCGATTGTCGTTAAAGACAGCGCCTGCTTGAATCAACAAAACAGTCAGACTTTGGACGGTTACTCGGTAACAACAGGTATGGTGACAGGCAGCATTGGTAACGTTTACTTGGCTTTCACAAATCAAGGCTGGGGTAACGCAGCTGACATCTGTTCTTCGGATTACACGACTCAATTGGGTCAAATTCGTACGAAGATCACAGAGCGAATCAAGGATATCGTGTTGAACTGTTCCAATCCTACGGATCTTGTAGTGACAGTGTCTGGTTCTCCAGTCTCTCACTACATGGATGGAAAGACTTTGAAGTTCAATCAATATCTGACTCCAGGTACAAGCGTGAGCTTGTCTTATAAGTGTGAGTCTTTGCAGTAGGATTCCATTTAATCTATAAGTAATTTTAAAAAAAGGATTCTGTAATGGAGTCCTTTTTTTATTGGTAAGAGCTTATCTGCAGTCCCGTGATGAGACGGCGATTCCAAGTGATCAACTATATATGTGTTGCAAACTAGAACGGTGGAAATCGGCCGTGCGGTAATTGTGCGGCTGAATCAGATTTATTTTCGCTAATGCTTTAGTCCCGGATTGTGTTTCCGATACATCTAAACATATGGGCATGTTAGACAGATACAAAAAAAAGGGCGGCTTTTATCAATTGCTACAGTTGTTGGAAACATCACCGGCGACAAAGCGGGAGCAGTTTCTAACGTTGATTGCGGGGGAAAGTCCTGCGTGGGAAGAGGCGCTTCGTAAGCGCATTCTTACTATCACGCGTGTCTATTCTTGGGACGGTCAATACTTGGTAGAGATTTTTTCTCGTGTGCAGCCATTGACATTGGCAAATGCGATGCATGGAAATCCTCCCGAGCAAGTCGAACAGCTTTTAGGTTGTTTGCCGCCGATTTCAAAACGCAAGATCACGGATCTTATGGCCGAGTCAAACCCAACTCCTGCAGAAAAATCGACGTGTATTTCAAAAATGCTGTCTGATGTGCGTGGATTTGTTTCTCAAGGTATTATTCGTCTTGAGAAGGTCGATCCTGAGCTGCATATCCCAGAGAACATTGAAGAGATGTTGAGTGTGAATGCTTTTGCAGTTCCCACTTACGAAGTGGATGTGGCGAAGAAAGATGCCAAGCCTAATATTGTTGGCGAGTCTTCAGAACCTGCCTCACAAGAGGTGGATTTCTTAAAACGTAAGATGAATCAGCTAGCTTCAGAAGTGAATGCTTTGAAGCATGAGAATTCTGTTCTTAAAGACAAACTCGCGCAGATTAAGAAGATCGCTTAGTTTGCAGAGTTAAAAGAAAAAAATAAAAAAGGTGGAGTTTAATACTTCACTTTTTTTGTTTCTATCCATCGCGCCAGATTTCCATTGATTCGTCATCATCACAAACTGAAAGTCACGAACCGGGACGACTGGTTTCGTGAATCCATCTTCTTCAATCGCGATTTTCTATATGGGCCACCATTATTCTGTCTTGATGGCTAGTCCGGAGAAGTCGTTCTGGAATGTGAGTCGTCGCGATCTCAGCCTCTTAGTTCGGACATATATAGTTCTTAGAAAAGACGCGAGAAATGTATCGCAACGAAACGAAGTTCGGCGAGTTTCCAGCGAAAAGTCCCTAATTTTGTAAAGAGTTTTGACGAAATTAGTTTTCTCTAAACCCCGACGAAACCCTAGTCGATAGGCCTCATGAAGTACGTGAGGTAAAAAATGTCAGCTAAGATTTTCAGCATGTGTGTTGGAACGTTTTTGTCAGTAACTGCGATCGCTCAAGCGCAATCTTTAGGGAAAGCGGGAGTCGATTCTGAAACTCTTTTTTATCAAGAACTAGCCAAAGAATCAGGTGAGGATGTTCCCAAGGTTCAAGGTCTTATGGATGAAGTCCCAGATGGACTTAGTACAAAAGATATCAGCCCTGGGTGTGATCCCCGTCGCTTTGAAGATAGTGTCGTTGGTAAGAAACTAACAACGGCCCAATACTACGCTACAGTAAATAAATATTTTAAGAACTGCTCCTCGGAGCTCACTCGTCGTTCGACGTTAGGTATCTTGGGTCTTTTGAAGTACTCAAGCTATATCTATCCGATGTTCACGCATCCCCAAATCAAACAAGTGGTGATCAAACTTGCGGATGGCACCAAGGTGCCAGCGATTCTGGCGATGAAGAATGATCCACGCCCTCGCCCATTGGTGATCGTGCGTTGTGGTGTCTTCTGTTCAGCGGTGCAATCAGCGTCAATCAAGGCTTATACAATGATGTTGTTTGACCAAAGCCCGTTCAACCTTCTGTTCTTAGCGAATCAGACGGGTATGGATTATATCTACAGTAACAAGCGTGTGACTTTGGGTGGATGGTCCGAAGGTTACGAGTCCTTGGAAGTAGGTAAGTGGATGTTGGAAAAGTGGGAGCACAAAGACCGCATCTCGAGTGTTCACTTAATGGGTATCAGCTTGGGTGGAAATGCGGCAGTCCTAGGTGCTGCGTTCAACGACAAATATCCTTTACCGAATGGGAAAAAAGTTTTTAACTCTGTCACATCTATTTGTGGCGTTGTGAGTCTTCGTCCCACTTTAGACAAACTTTATAGCGGTCAAATCGTCGGTCGCATCTTCACGAAGATGACGAAAGATCACTTCAGAGAAGCGCGCGAATACGTGAAAGACGTCCCAGATCTTATCACCGACGAAAATATTCCGGGAAGTCGCAGAAACATGCCGGATTATATCGGTTTGTTAGCCTCTGAATCTTTAAAACGCCGTGGTATTGCAAGTACTCCTGAATCCTACTTCAAAAGTAATAACTTCTGGAATTGGAAAGAAGAAGTGAAGACGCCACTGATGTTATGGGCTTCTCGCGATGATATGGTCGTGAGTAACAAAATCAACACCGAAGTTGTCGAGCACAGCGATCAATATGAAAACTCTCCGATCGTAGGTACTTTGAATTTGAATTACGGAAATCACTGCGGCTTTTCTTCAGCGTACGGCATGGCGGCTTCTGCGGCTGTATTGAGAACTTTCGTTCTGAATCACAGCCCTGAATTCGTAGAGTCTTACAACCAAAAACAAGAACTTCCTTGGACATTTGGTTTTAAGAAAATCGGTACGACTCAAGAACACGTGGGACAAAGCTTCACATTCTATTCTCAATCAGAAGAGGTGAAAGTGACCTTCCGCTTGTTCAACTGGAATGGTGCTGACAGTTGTTCTACGGCCGGTCCGTGGAATGCTTCAGGCGCTTGCGTGCAAAAGCGCGAATACTGGATTCCGATTTCAAGTCTGAAAGCCTTAGGGGCTCGTGTTCCACGCACGGATGCTGAAGCGCAAGCGATGACTCGTGAATTTAATACGAAAGTGGAATTCCGTATCAAAGGTCATCCATTAAGTGGTACTAGTAGCAGTGACTTTTATATGACTTGGAGAAGCCATTTCGAATGAGGAAGATCCTCGTAACAGGGTTTGAGCCCTTTTTAAATGAAAAGATAAATCCCAGCAAAATCCTTCTTGATTGGCTCAAGAGGGATTTTGCTCATCAAGCAGAAACGCTGTTATTGCCGGTGTCTTTCACGGAAGCACATAAGCACATCAAAAGTAATCTGCAGCATAATTCCTATGACGTCATTCTTATGCTCGGGCAAGCCGGGGGCCGAAATAAAGTCTCCTTAGAACGAGTGGCTTTAAACTGGATCGAGACCGAACATCCTGACGAAGAGGGATATAAGCCATCACGGGGAGTGATTGAAGAGGGTGCTGCAAGCGCTCTATTTACGTCAGCCCCCGTGACTACTTGGAAAGAGGCTTTGATTCAAAAGGATCTTCCCGTAGAGATTTCCTTAAGCGCTGGCGGCTATGTTTGCAACTACACGTACTACCAAGTTCTGCAGTGGCTTAAAACGAATGGAAAAGCCTCTGCAGCGTGTTTTATTCATGTGCCGTATCTCAAAGAGCAGGTGGCTGACAAGACGCCGGGAACGCCTTATATGGAGTTAGAAACGATGAAAGAGGTTCTAACTGAAATCCTTTCGCAAGTGGCCGCAATTCCAAAATGAGAAAAATAAAAATGAACCTTCTGAACGCTTGTTTCGTCTAAGGAAACAAAGAGGAGGAACAATGAAATTGAATCAATTTCTTGCATCCATCGTGGTCCTATCTGTTATTTCCAGCACGGCCTTGGCCCGTGGTCCTGGACGCGACGGGGGCCGCCACAAGGATGAAATTGTCCCAATGGAAAAGCACTTTAATCCAGAGAAGATGAAAGAGCTGGGACTGAGTGAAGAGCAATCGGCAAAGCTCAAAGCCATCCGTGAAGCTAAACAGGCGGAGTCTGAGAAGCTCCGTGCAGAAGCTCGAGAAGCGCGCCATAAGTTTAAACAATCGATTCGTTCCAACGCTTCTCGCGAAGAAATTCGACAAGCGTTTCAAGCTATGATTGATAAAAAAGAACAGCTGGGGAAGCTCCGTTTAGAAAGTATTTTAGATGCTCGTGACGTCTTAACCGATGAACAGAAGGCGAAACTTTTTAGCCAGGGAAAATAAATCGACGTGAGCGCTAAAACTGCAGAGTCATTTCATAAACTTTATGAAGTCCATGCCACGAAGGTGCGTGGGCTTCTTTTTCGTTTGGCGGGGGAAGGTCCTTTGAAGGATCTGACGCAAGAGACGTTTATGAAAGCCTGGGAGTATCGTGATAAGTTTCGTGGCGAAAGTGAAGCCTCTACCTGGATCTTTCGGATCGCCTATAACTGCGCCGTTGATTATCTTCGTAAGAATAAAAAATTAGAAGAGCTTCCTGTCATCCAGACGGAAAACTCTTTAGAGTCTGATCTTTCTAACCGTCAACTGGTGGATCTTATGCTTTCCTCTTTGAGCATTGAGAATCGTGCGGTAGTCGTTTTGTTTTATCTGGAAGATCAGAGCATTAAAGAAATATCGGAAGCGCTCAGTATCCCGGAAGGCACGGTAAAGTCGCGTTTGAATCAGGCGCGCACGAAGATGACTGAACTCATGGCCAGAAAAGGAGTGCAAGTATGAATGACAAATCTTTAAAAGACTTTTTAAAGGCTCACGCCAGCAAAGCTCCTGAAGCGGATTATGCGGAATCATCCCGCATCTGGGCTCATATTCAGGCAGAAAGACCGCGACGTATTGCTTGGATCTTATTTCCTACTTTGGTGACATCTTTAGTAGCGGTGGTGTTTCTGCGATTTGAAAAAGCGCCTCCACAAATGAATGAAGAAGAAGTCTATCTTCAGCAAGAATGGGCCGAGATGCAGAGTGAAGTCGATGCGGAAATAGATCAAGAATTTGTCACGGTATTTGAAAAATAAAAAAGATCTGACTTTATTAAGCCAGATCTTTTTTATCGTAAGCTATCAAAGATTATTCAATCGTTGATAAGGCTTCACGAAGTTTCGCCTCATCTTTGACCCCAATAAAGATCAATTCAGCGCGACGATCCGAATCTTGCATGCCGGTAGAATCGGCAGTTCCTTTACCGACCGCAGCGACATCGACATCATCTAAACCATTTTGTTGTAAGATAGAACGAACCTGTTCGGCGCGTTGTTCAGACAGTTGTTGGTTGAATTGTTCACTACCTGTAGAATCGGCGTATCCGTGGATTTCAACTCGATCATAGAGGTCTTTATTTTCCTCGAGGACACCGGCGATACTTGCCAGTTTTTCTTTATCTTCGGGAGAGACCGTGGCTTTTGCTGTAGGGAACTCGATATTGGATTCATCTTCAACCAAGGCTGTTAAGCCCACGGCTCCCAGGGCGGCAGCGGGTTCAACATCCGCGACGGGACGAGCTGGTTCGACAACCTCTTCAACGATAGTTTCTTCAGTTTCTACAGGATTTTCTGTCGTTCTTACTGAAGTTCTGTACGCTGACGGGTTCCAACCAATTTGCAAGTCGATCAGATACATGTAGACGTTATTATCTACTGTATTTGTCATCGCCATTGCACGAGCTCCCAGACGGGCAAGCCAACTTGCAGAAAGATTGAATTCTTTCAAGGCTTGCAAACCGACGAAGTGCGCGTCCCCTTGATCGGCGCCTAAGTCCTGACCTTGTTCATAAAATTGGTTACCTACGACACCGGCTTGCCAACGTGTACTATCCCAACGATAGCGGGCCGCAAATTCCAACGCACCACCTGTCATGGCTGTGTCTTCATTGTTACCAGCTTGCGAGAACTGTTGGTTGTTCACCCCGTAACCGAGGTCAAAGACCACGGGGGCCTGTAGGTACCAGGAACCTAATAGTTTCAGTGTTGCGGGCGTTCCTTCCGCGGAACCATCTTCGTCATATCCAGTGTAACCACCACCTAGCCCAATGAAGGGTAAGAGGCCTCGGGGAGCTGTTTCAGCTTCTTCTCGAGTGAACTCCATCGTACTGGATGTTGACTCTTGGTCTGCTTGATTCGCGTAAGAAAAGGAACCAACGCATAGTATTGCAGTGAGGATCAGTGTTTTCATGGTAGTCTCCTTTTTTGTCAGCTTTAGTATTTACCTCTCATGCACAGAATCAAATTTTCACAGGCCTAAAGAATGTAGGTTTGTCGAGATAAATGACGCAGACTAGGCATCTGTCCCAAAACGGAGTTACCACCACGTAATACGATCCTGGTCTTAATCTGAAACGTCTAAAGATCGTCATAGCGCATAGAATTTGACCTTGTCGGTTGCCCTGCTACAGTGAAGAAGCAGAACTCGTGGAGGATGTATGCGTAAGTTACTTCTAGTATGTGCAGTGTTCGCTGTTGCAGCTTGTTCATCAAAACACAAAGCAAAAGACATTGATACCACCGTAGATATGTCAGCACCCGTGCGTAGTGATTCCGTCGTTGGAGTGAAAGACGGAGATATGGTGTACCAACGCAAAGTCGTGATGAGCGAAGAGCTTCGCCGTCTTGAATTGGATGTTTACGATTTGGAAGCGAAGGTCCTGGGTGGCCCTCGTTATTTGGACAACCGTGGGCTTTACGGAGTTTTGCGCGATTGCAGAGTTTCGTTGGGAAGTGTGGAAAACAGTGGGGATGGCAAAGTACGTTGGACTGAGTCTAGACAGTACGTGACGCCAGATGATGATTTTTCATCCATCGGAGTGGAAGACAAAAAACGCATCGTCGGAGTTTCTGAAGAATACTTAAAAGATCGCTTAGCGCGCTTTAAGGATTACAAAAATACCTTAGAAAAACGCCAAGACGAATATGAAACAAAAGTGAAAGTTTGTGAGTTGGAATTAGCGGCGCAGAAGAAAAAAGGCAAAGCCTCTGCAGCGAACAACGAATAATTGTTCAAAAATATTTTTTCCCAGGGAGGAAGCTCCTTGGGAAAAATTCCTGCCCCCAAAGACGGATTTCTATATACGCGCCCACATCAAGATGCGTTTGAACGGATAGAAAAAAGGCTTGTCGTCGGGAAGCTCTTGAAACAACCGCTCACGATACTCTTTCGTGAAATCAGCAAAATCCTGCGCAGACAATCTGCTTTGGAAATAGGTAAGAAGACTTCCTTGAACCCAACTAATAACATCTTCACGGGAGTTCATAACATGTGCGTAAACCCGTTGCAGAACTTTTTGCTCTTTAAAACCTAATTTGAAAAGCAAAGAGGCATAAGTCTCTGGTGTTAGCATCGTCAGATGTTGTTTGTAGGATTCGCCATTTAAAAGCTTCAACCACTTTTCTTCTTCGCTCATACGCACGGCTAAAACATGTGTCGGATAGTCGTGATTCATAGGCATTTGGACCGCAAGCTGGCCCTGCGGCTGCAAGGAGTCTTTAAGATCTTTATACAAAGCGGGATGATTGTCACACCACTGAATCGCCGCATTCGAAAAAATCAAATCAAACTTGCCATGTTGACGGATGTTTTCGATGGATTCTTTTTTAAAGTGCAGTCCTTCCACAGAAATGCTTTTTGCTTTTTCTAACATGGCATCAGAAGTATCGAACCCCCAGGTTTCTTGTGCATGCATCTTTTGGTGTAAAACTTCGGTAAGGTCTCCCGCACCGCAACCAAGATCGACGATGCGCCGTAAGGAAGATTTACCGTCGACCATATCCATCAGATCAAAGAAAGGCTGAGAGCGCTCGTTAAGAAATTTATGATATTGCTGCGGATTCCAAGTATCTTTACTCATAGACAATGTCCTTGGTTTCAGTGATACTTCCATCATGCCTCATATCCGCATGCGCGCAATCAAAACCGAAGTTGTAAGTCAAATGAGTTCAGAGTTGCCAAAGATTTTGGCGGACGAAATGAATACATCTGAAGATAACTTCACCTTCGAAGCAGTTTCGACTCAATTCTTTGCCAAAGGAAAACCCGACGCCTCTTATCCTTTTATTGAAGTGCTTTGGTTTGCGCGGTCGCAGGAAGTGCAGAATCGCTGCGCGGAAATCATTACGGCAAAAGTAAAAGAAGCAATGAAATGCGATGATGTCGTCGTCGTTTTTCAAGTTCTAGAAAAAACAGCCTACTACGAAAACGGAACGCATTTTTAAGGTTCTTTGATCCAAGGAAGAGGACGACGCAAACCTTCGTACTCTTGTGTCGGCCAACGCTCATCAACGGTAAGCACTTCCAGACCATGCTCATTGACTAAAATCGTATCTTCAATTTTCGCACCGGGAAGCGTGGGATTCCACGCCACCGCACAGGAATCATATATACGATAATCTTCAGGCGATTCAGGCCGCGCCACATGTTCGCGCGAAAGATATCCTGTCAGACCACCTTGATGATGACGGTGGATTTCTTCTGGATATCCGCGTTGCATGTAACTATTCTTCAAAACTTGATAAAGTGAACTCATGCTTTGCTTTTTTAGACAGGCTTTCAGGACAGCGCTTTCGACTTCCAGGACATGTTGATGAGAGCGCTTTTCTTCTTCTTTCATTTTGCGAAAGTAAACGAAGCGAGTGAGATTGGCGTAAAGGCCCCCTTGACGGGCACAGAACACCATCATTGCGGCGTCGCCGATTTTTTCATCAGTCGCAATCGGGTGTCGGTATATTTGGATACGACGATGACTGCCTACCATGACTAGTGTGGGATCAATTCCGCGACGAAGTAAAGAACGCGCCCCTTCCGAGGCCACTTCAAATTCCGTCCAATCAGGTGTTGCAAAGGAAAGTGCTTCTGTCATCGCTTCGGCGGCATCTTTTCCGAGTCTTCGATAGCGCTCTAATTCGTCGTCTGCCAAGGTCATTTTCGCTTTGTGAAAATCAAAGTGCAATGGCAGTTCTTGAATTGAAGGTCGATCCGAAGCACATCGTGAAATTTTTAAATGACGGTGAACAAAGTCTTGGGATGAGTTTATATTTTCCCAAGGGAAAGCCAACAACGCGAATACGGGCGGGACTTCCTCGTTTAAAAGTCTTTCGCGTTCGATAGCATCCGTTAAAACCCAGGCTTTTTCTTGCGTGATAAGAACTTCGGCCACGCCCACTTCAGAAGTGTAAATGACGACGCTATTGCCGCCGCCCGTGACCCAGCTAAACCAGTCTACACCTTTTAGTAAGACAGCTTCTAAGTCATGAGCTTTCATGAGCTCGCGCACAATTTCGATTTTTCGGACCGCCTCACTCATAAATTTAGGATCGGCCAGCATGTCCGCACAAACAAGCTATTGAAAGACGGGCTGCAATAACACAGTTCGACGGAAGCGATCTAAGTAGCTATGACCTTGATACTTTCCAATCTCCGGCGCCCAAAATTCACTTTGTTTCTGATGTCTAAAAGTCGGGTGGCTGAGCTCCAGCATGTTTGAGATGTTTGTCGTCACCCAAATTTTATCATCCTTTGTCAGTCGGCGAAGCTGACCAATATGTTCTGCTTTTCGTCCGACCAAATGATCTAAAACAAAAATCAGATCTTTAGCTTGGTCACTTAGAGAGTAAGGCTTTCCATAAGGTGTGATGCCTCTTTTAATTCCATAAGACAGTTTATAGGCGCGATCTTTGACCTGTGAGCGGGCGTCAGAGACCGTGTTTTCGTAACGATCGTGAAAGCGGCCTCCTCCGGGTAAAAGATACTCAAGATTATTTATGTCGGACGCCGCCTTCAGAATATCATACAGAGCGTCCTTAGAAATTTGCCAGCGCATGGTCCCTTCGATCTCGGGATAAGCGCCTAGTTCATCAGGCATAGAAAAACGAATGTATTTGTTTGAACCTGAACGAGAATTGAAAAACTTTTTAAAATCATTTTCGAATTCTTTGCGTGTGCAATAATTATCGAACATAGAAAGTGTGATCATCACTTCCATCTCCGAGAAGATTTTCTTATTCGCATCGACAACACCTTCAAAAGCGAGATTGACGTATTTCCCTTCTCCCCAAAATTCGCCGACGAAATTTACGACGGGTTCGGCGACTCCGCCTTTGACCTTGTCGTTCCAAATGCGACTTAAAGAGCGGTCATAGGTGTCCGTTTTATGGGCGACATAAAGTTTTTGGCCATTCACTGTCAACTCACTGACGCCTGAATTTCGGCCGCGATTCCAGACAAAGAAAGCGAAATGGGAATTTTTGTTCCTAGAGGATTCAGTCCATTCGTGCGGCTTTACCATTCGTGCCAGCGAGCTAAAGTCATTGTCTATTAACGCAGAATCGAAGGATTCTTGGAGCTGGGTTTGTCTCAAAGGATCTTCATTGAGCGTATCGACTCTATAGATTTTGTAAGTACGCTGCACTTTTTCTGCGCGGAAATTCGCTGCCAGACGAACATAGGTGCGCACATCCAAACCGGTTTGGAAAGAGGCAACGTCGACATAGTCCGTAGAAATTTCGAACAAAGTGGGATGAGGTTTTGCGAAGTACAAAGTTTTGACCGAGGCGTAGCTTAAGCCGAGCAGGGCCGCTTCAATTTGTATGTCTTCGATGACTTTGAGTTTTGTTTTACCTACGGAAGCTCCAATGGAATGGGTTACTTGAAGCTGTTCTCCAATTCCCAAGGAACGACGAATATCTAAAATACTAAACGGATTTAAGAGCGCAAAGAATCGGCTTGTTCCCACCTCTTTCATGGTAGAAACACTGTGCATGTATTCGAAAGTGTAGGTGTAGTATAAACCCACGGGCGTTGTTATACGGTCAGAGACTAAGCCGATGGGCACGCTGATGCTGAGTTTATCTTTCAGAAGATAGCGCTTTTGCCCAGGACCCAATTCAGGATTCACAGTGACACTGCGAGAAGCATCATAGCCAATGTCCCCTTGAATGGTCGCATGGCCCAAGTCGATAGTGAAATTACCGGCGTTTTCATAAGTCGCGGGATTAAAAAGTTGCAGAAAGCGGTTCTGAAGATAGTTAATCGTATAGACGATTCCTGCTTGAAGAGGCGTAAAGCGATTGCCTAAAATAGGAAGCGTGTTTTCCGGATATTCTTGAGCTCCTTCTTTAAGAAAACCGTTTTCGCTTATATATTCGGGATAAGTGGCGGCGAGAGTTTCTTTAGAAAGAACAGGATGAAGTGAATAACCTTCTTGATCTAAATTAAAATCAATCATCATTTTATTCAAACGTGATTTAAATTTTTCTGCATACAGCTTGGCTGCCGGTTCAGGAAATCCTGACGTCGCCATGATGGCATCAATCTGCGCGGTTTTTATGCGCGCCATGCGGCGAGCTAACCATTTCACGTCGCTATAAGTGGTGTCTTTCCAAGCGCGGGAGTTAAAGACGGAAAACCAGAACAAACGAACTTGGCCATGGCTTCTTTTCGTGAATTCCCAAGTGAATTCGTTCACGGCCCCTACATTTCCAAGCATGGCAGGAAGTCCTAAGGCAGAACTCGTGTCTGAAAGAAAGAAAATAGGAAGCCAGCCTCGGGCTTCATCTTTCACGGCATCAACCCGAGCCTGATATTCAAACTGGTCCTGCAAAGAAATGAGTGCATTATAAAGAACCATGGCTCGATATTCGCGGCGATTGCGAAGGCCGTTGTCACCCATACGGAACGGGCCCATTCTACGATATTCCTCTTTGTCAGGATAAGCCTCTAACGTCACGTTTTTTAGAATGACGGCGTTTTCGCCGGGAATGCGCTCGACGTGGGTGATGGCACTGCCCATTTCTGTTCCGTGCACTAGCTTCCATTGGGTCACGAACTCTTCAAAGCTCACCTCGCCTAAGTCCAACTTAATATGGCGACGGAAGGTTGTGGGGTTTGCCGGATAGCCAATGATGCGCGCAAGATGGTTCACGACCGAAGCGTTGTAGGCCTCAAAACCGACACGCAAAGTGACATCTTTCTTTTTCGGTTTGCCTTTTTTGTTGAGTTCACTTTCATCAAACCAATGGGTTTTGAATTTGATGGTGCCGTTTCCCATTCTTTCATAGTGAAAAAGTGGAAATTCATTTTCGCGAGGGGGGAAGAATTTTTTATTCCAGTATACTTCGGCGTAAGGGTCATAGGCTTCGATATCATTGTCTGTCCAGATTGGAGAAGATGGAGGATTTAAAGAACTCACATCCCCGCCAGCAGCCTTGAATTTCGCTAAAGCGGCCTGCGAGGCAAATTGACCGTTAAGCAGTAAATTGCTGGCTTGAGTTTGACCCTGTTCACTCACGGAAAATTCAAAAAAGTTTTCAATAAAGTTTTTTGCTCGGTCTATGGGATCAGTAAAGAGCGTCTTTGGGTAAGGGGTGTATCCTGCTCCAATAAAGAGAAGAATAAGTTCGACCTTTTCATGAATTTGCAGGGGAGTCATTTGGCGATAACGATTTTTTAGATCTTGAGCGTGCTCGATAGCGAAAATAAGAGGCGCGATCGTTTCAGCTTCTTCCGCTTGTGCCTCTAGTCCTTCTTTTTCTGCCTTGTCGTTCTCATACCCGTGTACCAAGATCAGATTGGCTTTGCGATTCATTTTCGCGGAATCCATCAGAAACGATTTTTGAAATTCCAAGAACTGCAAAAGGTTTGTTAGTTTGGCAGAACTGATTTTTCCGTTTTCGTAAAAGTATTTGCGACGGTATTTGTTTAAGACCGGATCATGCCCCTGCTCAATAATACCTTCGGAAGGGGAGTAGGGGCTCGCTGCAAATGCAGGAGAGAGAGTCAATGCAGCCAGAGCAACCAGAACCAATTTTACGAGCGTCATATCAATTACCTTGTGGAAAAGTGAAAGACGACGTCTTAGTGTTAGTTTATGTAGAATGCCAGTTGCGAAAAGATCAGGTTTGTTACTAGAACGAAATAGTGATCCTAAAGATACTCGGGCTTAAATAGTTTGCGTCGGGTGACGTTGCGTCCAGAAAGGGTGAAAACTCCATCACCGGTATAGTGAAAAGTTTTTGGGTACTTGGCTGATTTCGCCACGTGGGCCTTAACTACTTCAAATATAAAGAAATTGTACTTCTGAACAAGCTTGGCGTCGTACAGACGACACTCAAGGTTTGCGAAACACTCCTCGATCAGGGGTGCTTTGACGATGGAGGCTTTCTTTGCCGTTAGGTTGAATTCTTCGAACTTATCGACGTTTTCTCCGGAACAGTTTCCAATTTTAACGGCCTTATCCAAAAGAGCGACCTCGGGAATGTTGATCACACACTCTTTGCTTTTCCTAATTAGTTCAAAGCTGTGATTGGCGTTTGTGATCATGCACCCGATAAGAGAAGGCGAAAACTCAAGCACCGTGTGCCAACCCATCGTCATAATGTCCGTTTCGCCTTTATAAAACGACGACACCAACACAATGGGACCGGGCTCTAAAAAACGACGAATTTTAGAAACTGGAAAATCTTTTTTTGCGTACTTCATATCTGATCCTTAAGATGTCGTTGCGATTTCATCGTATCCTCTTCCGGTAAATTCAATCAGGCAAAAACCATGGCCGAAAGGGTCTGAAAAGGTCGCGAGTTTACCATAGGGTTCATGGCGAATGTCGATTTCTAAAATGGCGCCGGCAGCAAGAACCTGTTCTTTGCTTTTAACAATAGATGAAACGACGAAATCTAAATGAATAGGGCTCCAGTGGCGGGAGTATGTTCTTCCTTGGCGAGCCTTGGGGAAGGGAAGAGTCGCGGTTTCGTTTTCTAAAAGATAAATAGGGGAAGAGCCGCCAACAAGCTCAACAAACTTAGAATCAGAGCGACGCCCGACTTTAAGACCTAAAGCCTGCGTGTAAAAGTTGATAGCTTTTTCTGTGTTATCGACGTCGATATTTATTAAGACACCTTGAAGCACTCTTCACTCCTGACGATTATTCTAGGGAGTGAAGAGGACGGCCCCAAGTTACTACTTAGAAAAGATAAACCAAAGTGCCCATCGTGCGTGTTTCTTTGCCTTTTGCCGTAGCTTGCCCATTGGCTGAGCCAGCACGAACAATGGCTTCGCGTGATAATTGAAAGCTCAGGTTCTTTGTAAGACGGAATCTCACATAGATACGGTGAGACATATAGCTGTCTTGAAAGTCGGCGGGGTCTTGAACATCGCTTTGGTTTCGGTGACGTGACTGAATATCTGACGCTCGTGAAGATTGCAGTTCATAGCCAACCTTGAAACGACCTTGTTCCGCAGACAGAGCGGCGAGCGTCGTTGTGCCCAGGCCCCAGTAATATCCGCGTTTCTGGACAACGCTAGGTTGACCGGCCAAAGATCCTCCGTTGCGAGCTTCGAAGTCATTTAAGGCCCAAGACTTGACCATCGCGAAGTCACCGTAGAAACCAAACTCGGCTTGGATGTTCATGCCCTTGTAATAGATATTGGCTCGAGCCGTAGCACCTAAAATATTAATCGTACCGTAAAAGTCTTCATGCCCGGATTGTTTGTCACCGCCGCGATCATGGAAAGTTGTTCCAGAGCCGACTCCCAAGATAAGATCGTAACCGCGGAGCTGTCCGTGAGCGTCCTGTTCAACATTCTTTTTGTAGTACGCCGCCATTGTGACTTGCGCAATCAGCTTGAGATCACCCATTCCATCGCCACCATTATTTTCAAGAAGGGCTTTGACCATGGCTGTATCATAAACCATCTTAGCTTCGTGGCCGGGTTTGGCGTAGTTTTCGATATTCACAACATCCGCACTCATCCCCAGAACGTAAGTATTTTCGGCTGTGGGTTTAAAGGGCTTCTGATTTTTTTCAAGACCGACATAAACGGAAATATCAGACCAGCGTGGCTTTTTGCAATCTGGTTGAGAAGCATACTTGTCACCAGTTTGAATTTTATCAATAGCGTGGTTTAAACCCAACCCCGGATTGATGCTGTAAGCGAGGACTTTCCCTGCCGTGGTGCCTTTTGCTAAAAGCGCGCAGGAAATCTGATAGGAAGCTTCGCCAATCACGTAACCTCCGATAGGAGTCATGATTTGATCGTTCAAAGAAAACACTTCATGATACTCTAAAAATTCCCACGCGGCGGAAGACGCGAAGCTCACCAAAAAAGACTCTAAGGAATTAAAACCATTGGCGCGAGCCGTTTGATAATACAAGACCCCAGCGAAGATATGTCCGACGTTGGCGAATTTATCATTGTCATCAAAGAGAATGGCTTCACCGGTCAACTTTTTACGAATACCTTCCCCAAGAGCGTAATCAAAATCCTGACGATTATAAGCCAAATTTTTATAGTAGATCCCTAAAGCGGCCGAAAGCATGACGCCGATTTCTATTCCCGTTCTTAGGTAGTTCTTTTTGCGAGGACTTTCTTTTTCAAAGCGAGCATAAGCTTGATCAATAGTTAAGGGCTCGTTTGTATATTTGTCCAGGAAAAGCCCTTTTTTCTGATCATAGATAATTTCATTAGATTCCGCGGCACCGTTGACTAACAATCCTGCGCGAAAAGTTTTTTCATTGGCGGCATAGATAAAGAAGTTAGAAGCGGCTTTGGCAATAGCTTCGTTTTGCGTATTGTCCGTCGGGGAAGCCTTAAACTTCCATTGCAGATTTTCGAAATCCGTTTCGAAATTACGGCTCCAGTTAGAAACGTCCATCTTGACTTCGCCTTCTCGGGTGCGAGTCAGACGTAAATGATAGTTATGGTGACGACGAAGCTCGATAAGTTCTTTATCTGCAAAATTACTAACATCGAAACTGCGACAAGTCACGTTGACAGCCACATCACTGATTTGGTTAGCCAGTGTATGGATCAAGGCGCATGTTTCTTTTCTCCAAGAAAGTTTATGGTTTTCTTTCAGGTCGCCGACAGAGACCAGGATTTTTTTTGGCACTTGGTAAGCTTGAGCTTCCAGACCTACGAAACATAAACTGAAAAACGCCAATAGCATCCAGTTCCATTTTCTGATTCCCATAGCTTCCTCCCGGCACATTCCAACGTGAATTTTTATTGCAACAGGTTTGCCACAGAAGATGTTTGTCTTTTAAAAATTAGGGGGCTTTCAAGGGATCGCTGAGCGAAAGAGCCGCAAATTGATTTACAGCGATCGGGATCTTCATTTTTTAGTCTCAAGATGAGACAGTGCTGCGAAGAGGCCCCGTTATCGAACAGGGCCCGCGCGATTTATTCACAAATCAATGATTCAGACTGACGAACACTCAAAACCGGATTTCGAGCTTTGGCAGTGATTGCTGTTTCTACAAAGTTGATATCAAAGCTTTGACCAACATAGCGAGTGTACGAGTCAACCAAGATACCCTGGTCTGTCGCTTTGATCTCGCCATTAACGAATATTACCAGATCGATAATGTCGGTGTTTTCCTGAGGAACTCCGTAGATCAGGAGGGCAGAGTCCGCGGTAGGAAGAGATCTGCAAGTGAACAACGTAGCGCTGTCGGCGACAGCGGCTTGTCCTAGAAGAAGCATTAAGACTGAGGAGATCATTGTTTTTAGTTTCATGTTTTATCCTTTCATGAAGGGTTGTTGTTTTGTCTTGAGCCCTTCATACGCTCGCTTCTTCGCGGGAGCCAGAAATCTTGACACAAACTGTGTCAGCGACTGCCACGTGTACAATTTAGAAATGAAAGATCCAAGACAAGGCCGTCTGCAAAGAGCGCCTTTCTATCTTCACTCATTTGTCCTGTTCCGTGATGAACGAGTTGATCTTGCCAGAAGATTAAGATTTCAATTTCTTCGGAAGAATCTCGCAAACCTAATACGGTCAGGGATTTATTGGTATCCGTGCATTTAAAAAGGAAAGACTGATCACCACCACCTTCTTTGAAGCGATGAAGACGTGCCGAAGCTGATGAAGATGCAGCAATAAGAAGAGAGGCTATAACGAGGGAGCGTAAGATCATAAATTCAACCTTTCATTTTAGTAAGTGGAAAAAAACTGATTTGAATCTGGAACACTTCTTTGCTGGTTCGGGGCTTGAATTCTCGAGCGAAAGCGCGACGGAACTCGGTGATTCTTTCTATCGCCTGCGGCAGATCTTCGGGATCAAAACAGAAGGCGGCGGAGGTGTGATTTCTTTTTGAAAGAGGAATTTCTTGAACGGTTTTTTTTGACAGCTCTAAAAGTTGACATTGGTAGGCGCGGGCGGCCTCCGAGGTTTGACTTGGCGTCAGATGAGTTAATTCCCCGTTTTCAGATGTGTCGATCCATTGCCCGTAAGAGGTTTCTTTAAGAAGTTGCAGTTTAAAAAGTCTTTCGATCGCAATATTGGCTTCAGTTCGCGTGATTCCCAAACGTTGTGCTATCCAAGCGACATTCGATTGAAAACCCTCCACGCGAGTTAGCTCCAGTATCGCGTAGTGATACCAGTCGGCGATGGCAGCAAATGTGTCCAAAGTCAGACATTGAGGCTCATGCGGTAAGGGAAGTTCTGCGCTAGTCAGTCGACGTATTTGATCTGTAGATAGACCTAGAGCAGTGCCAAGTCGAAGTTTCATTTTCTGAGTGATAGGACGTTTACCATTGATCATCTGTGACAGCGACGAGGGTTCAACCTTCAGGGACCGCGCAAAGGATCTTAGGGAATAACTGGGATTGAGACGACATCTTTCAGTCAGTTCTGCCTGCAGAAGTTGACGAAAGTTGGTGGCAACTATTTTTTTGCGTCTTACTTTCAAGGTTTCCATAGCGCGAAGCCTTACCACTCAATAATTGAAACCTCCATTATTTTGCAACAGAGTGTGGCATTTTTTGCCACAATAATTACCGGTAATTCAGTCTTTGTGAGCAGGCGAGAGCTTCTGATTTGAGATGAAGCCCTCTACCTAAATGGGACTTTCGCTAATTGTAATTTAGCGAAGTTGAGACTTAGAAAAAAATTCCTTAGCGGCAAACATGGCCTTCATATTCATTATTTCCAAGGAAGCAGCTGCACGGTTGACCGAACCGGTCATAGTAGCCCATGTCACAGTAAGTTCCGCCACGACGAATGCAGCAATAACGTGAAGTGGACTGAACATCCGTTTCGGGTGTCGTAGCTTGTGAAGATACGGCCGATGGCTGCACTACGATGGGCAGATTCACGTCGTAGCGCTCTTCCGCGCTGGCGATCATGGATACGAACAATAGACTACTTGCGAAAAGCATTTTCATGCGAGTTCCTCCTTGAATATTTCGTATTATTCTTGAAAAACCAGTTACCAACCACAATATGTAAAATGTGAAATAGCTCCGCGAAATTCCGAAGTGTGCATTAGCAGAGCCGACTCTTTACGGCACTGAAAAGAGTTTGGTCGGGCGAGCGCAAATAGGTTTGCTTAAAAAGCGGCATAGGACTTGGATTATTTGCTCCCGTCTGGAGTCACTATGAAAAAAACGATTCTGTCTGTACTGGTAGCTGTAATGTCTATACAAAACATCGCGTTCGCGGCGCAGGAAAGTTCCTGCGATACACGCAGGCTTTCGTTGCAAGCCAAACTGTACCGACAGCAAGCGCTGGATCTTCAAGCACTTTCTGAAGACTATAAAGATATGCATCTAAGTGCGACCCGCGATAACCAAAGATCCACGACGATATTGGCAATGAGTGCCGGCCTTTTGTTTATTGCTGAATTTACGCTGGTATCTGAGGGAGCTGCAGTGGTGACCTCCACTCGTGGTGTGATCGGAAAAATTGCGTATCGACGGGCCGTGGTTTCTGAAGCTATTGCCGAAAAAGCTGGAGCCATGGTGACTAGCGAGTTTCTTTCGGCCTTTCCGGTGATGGCTTCGGCGGTTGTAACCTCACCTCATCTTGCAAGTCTGGGGGCGAGCATGGTGATTTCTTCGCAAGTTCCCGAGCTATCAGAAAACCAAGAGATCCGAAAACAGCAGATTCGTGAATACACAGAGAATCTTTTACTGTCTTCATTGAATGAACGTCGTGAAAGACAGGCGCAGATCCTCAGTGAGGCCCCGAATTCAATGCTTGATGGTTTAAGTTTGGGCGCTTTGGATCGTAAGTGGACTTACCGTATGTACGAAAACTCGGTAGCCATGGCTGAACTGACTGAGAAACTAG
Source organism: Bdellovibrio bacteriovorus (assembly GCF_001592755.1). Classification (NCBI taxonomy): domain Bacteria; kingdom Pseudomonadati; phylum Bdellovibrionota; class Bdellovibrionia; order Bdellovibrionales; family Pseudobdellovibrionaceae; genus Bdellovibrio; species Bdellovibrio bacteriovorus. Next base: position 23,307 of record NZ_LUKF01000012.1, read on the forward strand.
CTCGCCTAAAAACGGATGAACTGCTCCAGTGCAGTTCGCTAAGATAATAAAAGCGTGGGTTATTCCCACGCTGCTTTTGTGATATCAAATCCATAATCTGTTACGTTGCCGTCTGAAGTGAATATGATCTTCACATAGTCGCCATCTATGGGAAGAGAGTATTCGGCATCATTTCTTCCAAATATCTCGGTGACTTTCGTCCCTGCGCGATTAAAGAGTTCTACTTTGTCCAAATCCACTTCAGTTTTAAACTTTGAAAAATAGAGCGCGATCCGTTTTGCTCCAGGGATCGTGACCTCAAACTCCTGATGCGTGTTGTTCAAATAGGGATGGGCACTGGATATGTGCAGCGGTTGATTATTCCATGCTCTTGGGTCATCGGGATCTGGATTCATGATGGAGTTCTGCAAAGCCGCCGGAGCGTAAACCAAACCTCTGCGAATACGTGAACCACCTAAAAGATTTTTCGTAGTACTCATGATTCGATTGCGAATGGTGGTGTTTTTAAGTTCCGGATTTTTACTCCACAATAGGACGGCAATTCCAGACACATGCGGAACGGCCATCGATGTCCCTGACAAGATGGTGTAACCGCCGTAGAGGTCTGTTGAAAGAATATTTTCTCCGGGAGCGGCGACATCGACGGAATAGCGTCCATAATTTGAAAAATCCGACAGTCTTCCTCGATTGTTCATAGAACCCACCGCGATGATGTTTGGAACGGCATAGCTCGCCGGATATTCTGGAGTTTCATCATTGTTCGTTGAGTCGTTACCGGCTGAAGCCACGAACACTCCGCCCTCATCGTGGGTCATTTTAATAGCTTGCTTTAAGTTTTCCGAATAACCGCCGCCACCCCAAGAGTTCGAATAAATTTTTGCTCCCATTTTTCGAGCATAGTTAATGGCTTTGATCGCGCTATCCAAATAACCATTTCCGTTTTCATTTAAGAATTTAACGGGGAGTATACGAACATGCCAGGCTGTGCCGGCAACACCTTGGCCATTGAACGATTGTGCTCCGATCGTTCCTGATACATGGGTGCCGTGGCCATAGTCATCGGCAGGATCGCCGGTGGGTTTTGCGCCATCAACAAAGTTGGCGCCGAAAATATCATCAATGACTCCGTTCCCATCGTCATCAACCCCAGTCTTTCCATTTTGCTCTGCCTGATTCGTCCACAGATTGCCTTGTAAATCGGGATGATAATAGTCAACGCCAGAATCAATAACGGCAACTATGATGTTCTTAGACCCCGTTGTTAGGTCCCATGCCTTCAAAGCTCCGATATCCATCCCGCGAATGCCGGGAGTAAGATCTGCGTCAGTTTGTCCGTAGTTATAAAATCCCCATTGCTGTGGGAACATGGGATCGTTGGGGGTTCTATGGGCGCGATAAACGTAGTTCGGTTCCGCAATATCGACCAAACTATTTTGCATGAGGATTTTCAAAGCCACGTCGCGATTTTCAAAACTTGCTCTTTTTAGAACCACAATGTTTTGTTCGGGAATGGTGTCTTTGATGGACGAACCTAAAGCCTGTGAAAGACTGTGCAAAGAAGATGTTTGAACCGAAATATTTTTTTTGAGTCTGACGACAAATTCCCCCGGCGCTGATTCAATATCGCGGGCGAATAAAAACGAAGGCCAGAGTAAGACTAGCCAGAGGATGTATTTCATAAGAGCTTCCTTTTTCAAGAATAGTAGCTCTTATAAAAACAAGGTGGATAAAGAAAAGACCGATCCCGTTAAATCTCAACAAGCTTTCTGCTAAGAAACAGTTTTACTTTCTAAAGCGCAGCAAGGCCGTTCTTGTGTTCTCGTTGATTTGTCGCAATTTGAATTCCATCTTCGGAAAGACCAATCCTCCGCCAAGACCTACTTTGATCGCGACATGAAAGATATCGTGCTTTCTGTTTTTTGCCGGAAGCCAAGAGCCTTCCAATCCCAAAAGCGCGTCGGCGACAAGACCCACGCCGCGGCCGTAAATTCCTCCGTGCAATTCATCAACATTCACGCCGCTGGGGATGAAAGTGAACATCCACTTATAAGCGACTTCGAACTTAAAACCACCGTTATGAAAGTCGCAAAGAAAGAGTTCTTTCATATCTATCAGTTCGTTCGTTTGCGGGTCCCGAATTGTCGCATCGAAATACCAAGTATCGTGATCTAGCAAAAAGGCCCAATTCATGCCTGATGAATAAAGATAACCTTGAATCGGAATCTTTTGTTCGGGTTTCACACCCAGTTGCTGTTGCAAAGTCTGTATTAGAGCATGGATTTGCTCCGGATTTAAATCCGTGTTCTTCGCCAAAGACTCTGTGAGCTGTTCCCGAGAGATACCTGCGTCACTATCAAAACTTGCCGCGAAGGCAAAGTTCGTTTGCATCAAGAAGCAGAATAAGAAAGATATGCAGCTGCACAGAATTCTTTGGGTCATAGTCACCTCTCTTTCTCATCCTAGCTTTACTCGGACTAAAAGCCAAAGAGTCTTATTCGGCAGGGGTGTGAAAACACAGCTCATCTTCCTGAGGTTTCAAGGTTAATTTTAGGTTCAGAGGAGAATTTCAACGTGAACTTAAAACAACGATTCTCAAATTTTGTTGATCAAATGGGAAAACACGAGGTCTTTATTCTGTCAGCGTCGATCGCTTATACGACCGGTCTGGCTTTAGCTCCTTTCGTGCTGATCCTTTTATCGCTGGCAGCCCTTTTTGGCGATCAAACCCGTGAAAAAATCTTTACGGGATTTTCTGATGTTGTCGGCAAACAAGCTAGCGGTTCGATTCAAATGATTGTTGAAAATGCCGAACGCAACCCAAAGGGAACAGGAATCTCAGGCATCATCGGTTTTGTGGTCTTATTGATTTCAGCGTCCGCTATTTTTTCACAGCTTCGCTATGCTTTGGATAAAATCAACGAACATAAAGCGAGTGAAAAAGAACAGGGCATCATGGGCTTTGTGAAGGATCGCTTTTTTTCAATGGGCTTGTTGCTGGGGTTCGTCTTCTTAGCTATAGCCTCTATGCTACTAACAACGGTGTTAACCGTCGTCTTCCCAGAGCAGCAGGGGTGGATCTGGCAAACCGTGGCCTTTGTTGTCAGCTTTGTCGTTTTCAGCTTTCTATTCACGGCGATCTATCGATTTGTTCCTTCCGATCGAATGGTCTGGAAAAGATGTGCGATCGCCGGAGTCACCAGCGCCATCTTCTTTGTCATCGGAAAAACGCTGATTGGCCTTTATCTAGGAACAGCGGGTCTTGAAAAGTCTTATGGGGCCGCAGGTTCCATCGTCGTCTTTTTAGCTTGGGTTTACTACACAGGCTTAACTTTGCTGATCAGCTACGAGTTCGCCAATTGGGTGATTTTAGGTGCGACGCCGGTCTTAGCTAAAGATCAGGAAGCGCCTAAAAAAGAAAAGACGCCACCACCACCTCGTACACGTCCTCGCAGTCCTGATCTCAGCATGTAAGCTTCTTAGACAGTTCTGCATTTTCTACATCAGGTTCCGGCCGCCATGTGAATCAAGTCATAAATTTGCTAAAACCACAGCAATGATTTGGCGGCCTTGGAGCTTTTTCCTATTTCTGTTTTTCCTATCTTTAGGGGCTCGCGCTTCAAGCGCTTTCATTGATCCACAAAATCTTCGACTCAAAAAAATAATTTCTTACGGTGGGGCGAACTCTCTCACCGGCAAAAATATCAAAGTGGCCGTCATTGATTCGGGCGTCTCTTTACCTGACTCCTACGATGCGCAAATACTTCCTGGCTGGGATGCCTTTGACAACGATACGACTCCCGAAGATTCCGATGGGCATGGAACTGCCGTCGCGGGAATAATTCTGTCTTTAGCTCCCAAGGCGCAAATTATACCTCTGCGAGCATTCGATCAAGGAATGGGCTACATCGCAGCAGCTATCGATGGATTTAAATTTGCTGTGGATCATGGAGCTTCTGTTGTGAACTGCTCTTTTTCCCTCAACGAAGATATCTTGCGAGAGATGCGTGAGGCGGTGGGACGTGACCGCTTTAATAAAACTCTGTTGATTTGGGCTTCAGGCAATCAGTCATCGCAGCTTCCTGATTTTGAAGAGTCTTGGCCCAATGTGATTGTTGTTGGTGCCACGAATTTGACATCACCTATCTCTCGCGTATTTTACTCTAACACCGGATCTATCGTTGATGTCTTAGCACCCGCCGGTGACCCTGGGGACGGTCTAACGACCTGGACTCCCCAAGGCGACTACCGAACATTCAATGGAACCTCCGGAGCAGCTCCCGTCGTGGCAGCGCTTGCAGTTTTGTATAAAGAGCAAAACCCTGCCGCTTCACCCGCGGCCATCAAGCGTGCGATTGTCGGTTCCACCTGCAAAGGATTGATCAATGCGGGACGCCTTCTTGGATTTTCTGAAATCTGTCCCGCGCTTTGATTTATCTTAGCGTGAAGCCAACTCTTGGGCGATCCTTAAGGCCCCCTCACGTCGGATTCCGATTGGTGAAGGACCGTTAAAAGAAAATTACTTCAGTTGCAATTGCGGCTGAGCGCCGTCTGGCGTCGTCAAGATAAGGACGTCATATTGGCCCGTGCTTACTGGAATCGTGAGCAAGAAAGTTTGCTCTGCTTCTGCAAGAGCTTGTGTATCAAATTGCAATTGAGCTCTGTAAGTGAAGGCATTCAACTTCCAAAGTTTTGGCTCAGAAGCGATTGCATATCCCTCGCTTAACTGTGTCAGGCTTGGCGCATAGAATGTGTTGTAATCCTTAGCGACACCTTTTCCGTTGATGCAGTCTGCTTCAACAATCGATACGATGACTTTTGTAACTTGAGCGTTACGGATAACAGCTTCAACCGTCGGTAAAATCACTTCTTTACGATCACCTTGAGAGCAGTAGTGTTTCACTGCCGGGGGCGCATCCAAGGTAACGGAACGTGCTTCACTCACACTAACACCCAATAAAAGAACAAGAGATAAGATGTAACGCATTTTAATCCTCCTAAAAATGGATAGGTTCTCTTAAAACACCTTTTGGTGTGTCATAAAGATAAAAACACTTTGCTGAAAACTCTCTGCGGAGCATTGGTACGCACAATCATCGAAGATGAAGGAATTGAAACGAAAAGCCTCTTGATAAAAGTGCGTTCCGGGGCATCCCGCGAATGAATGCGTGATAAGCGTTGACCCAAAGTGGGTGCAAATCGCAATCTTAAGAGATCTGTTTAAGGAGGCTTCGTGAAAACTATTTTGTTCGCTTGTGCCCTGTTGTTGTCCGCTAACTTCGCCAATGCAAAGTCATTGGATCTGCTTTGTAAAAACCGCGAGCATCTTGCACAAATTAGCTTTGATGCCGAGATCATACACAGGGCCTGCCGTAATGAATCTCATCCGAATCCTGCGATTTCATATTCTCTTAATCTGGGAGACGCCGTCACCTGGTCTCCAGTTCGGACGATTTTACTTTGCTCTGAGCCCTTACAAAAAACGATGATGAACTTCCATCACAGCCCAGAAGAGTCTATTTATCTCGAAGTGGAGCATGGACTAAAAAGAGCGACCGCTTCGTTGAAAGTGCAAGGACAGCACTACAACATGGAATGCATCTCGACCCTTTAAAATTTTTCCACGTTACAGGGACTTCTAAAAGCCCCTGTATTTCTTTATAACTGTTTTTCGTGACAGCATTTAATCTTTCTAAACAACTCTGACTAGACTTCATTAGTTTGTGATGCATTCTTTATCACTTGGCTGTATCTCTTCTTTATGCGGTATGTACGTTCTATTTCTTTGTGTCTCTTGGGGCTGGTTTGGTCTGTGGTTTCAAATGCTGAGTCCATCTCTTTAGTCGCGACGACAGGTTATAGAGATATCGAGGCATATAAAGAGGCTGTCGAGTTTGTCGCTGATACCATCCAAAGTGTCGGGATCAACGTCAAGATTGTAGAGCTTCCTCGCAAGCGTAACGCCGCAGAGGTGAATAACGGAACCTTTGACGCTTTACCCATTCGTGGGTTGGAGGACGCGCAAGATTTTCCCAACGTCATCACCTCTACCATTCCCGTTGCTTTCACTAACTTTCGCATGATGTGGCTCAAAGACAAAGACGTGAACGAATCAGAGATTCATAAATATTCGGGGGCAGTCGTGTTAAACAATGCCACTCTTCAAACACAAATAAAACAAGTGGGAATCAAGGTCACTGAGGTGAATGTAGGATACGCTGAACTCTTAAAGCTCTTGAAATCTAAAAGAGTTGATTACGTCATCATGCCCGAAGAGATTATTGAAAGTCTGAAGGTGGCAAGTCCTAAGCTCGCGGAAGGTGTGCAGGTCAGCGAGAACGTTTTTGTGCGCACGCCTCTTTATTTTTCAATGCACAAAAAGCACAAAGATCTCATGGTGAAGATTGAAGAAGGCCTTCGCAAATCCTTAAAAGGCGATTTATCGAAGTACCCCTTCGTGCGCCATTCTTTAAACGTGAAGCTGGAAAAGAAATAGGTTTGGACGCCACCCGGTGACAAATCGTCCGAAAACGGCAACAGTGTGGCGCATAAAGCAAGGACGCCCAACGACGTCCTCTTTTTATTAATCAAAGAGTTCTTCAAAGAAAGATTTTCTTCGTTTGTAAGGTTTATGACCATAGCCAGTATTCGCATTCGGCATGAAAGCATCTTGTACAGGCTGCGCACGCTTTTCTTCTTCTTGGGATCTATCAAGAATTTTATCAAGCTCGCCTTTGTCTAACCAAATGCCACGGCATTCATGACAGTAATCGATTTCCACACCTTTTCTTTCACTCATGACTAGGTCTTTGTCTTTACAGTGAGGGCATTTCATAACAGGCCTCCTTTTCTATGAGACCAATTTATCAAAGGGCACTTCATTCAGATAATAGATAATTGCTAAGAAAATCTTCGTTTAAATGAATAAGCTGGTCGTGATTGTCGTAAGGTGACTTCACTAAGTGACGTAAGAGGGTGCAAGGAATATAGGAATGTTCATAGTTTAGACACCGCACTTAGTATTTGCGTACCATTTTTATCTGCTCGACGAAAAGACGCGCCTTTCTTGGTATTCCTATGTACATTGCGGGGATGAATAATTTCACAGAATTCGGTCTTTTACCTTCTCTTTTAAAAACTCTTAAAGCGCAGCGTATTTTTACGCCGACAGAAATTCAGCGCATGGCTATTCCTTTGCTGATGTCGGGCCAATCGGTTGTCGGTGTTTCGGAAACGGGGAGTGGTAAGACATTGACCTATGCCTTGCCACTTTTAAACATGCTAAAAAAATTGGAAGAGGACGGAGAGCCTGTGAAAGCCGAGGCAGCTCCGCGCGCGGTGGTGATGGTGCCGACTCGTGATCTGGGTGAACAGGTGGCGAAGGTCTTTAAGACTTTTACTCATGACACCCGTCTGCGTGTGCGTCCTGCTTTAGGTGGGATGAGCATGGATCAAACAATGCGTAATATTAGTGGTTCCTTTGAGATTTTGTTGGCGACACCGGGACGCTTGGTTCAACTGCTGAGTAAAGAGCTGATTGATTTATCAGACGTGCACGTTTTGGTTTTTGATGAAGCAGATCAGATGTTGGATAAAGGATTTTTGACCGATTCAAACTATATAGTGGATACCTGCCCGCAGGATATTCCTTTAGCACTTTTTTCTGCGACAGTTTCGAAGAATGTGGAAGAGATGATGAACTCGCTTTTTGCAAAAGCGGAAGTCATTCGCAGTGGTGGCAGCGGTAAGACTGTAAAAACTTTGACGACTAAGAACGAAACGGTGATTGATGGCCTTCGTTGGCCGATCTTTGAAAAGCTTTTAAAGAAGAAAATCGAAGGTGGAACTATTGTCTTCGCCAATACACGCGAACAATGTGACAAGATTGCCAAAGAAATGACGGATAAAGGCTATAAGTGCCTTCTTTATCGCGGTGAAATGGATAAGAACGAACGTCGCACAAATCTTAAAAAATTTCGCAGCGGCGAAGCCGATCTTATGATTTCAACAGACTTAGCTGCACGCGGTTTAGATTTGCAACACGTTGGACGAGTTATTAACTATCACCTTCCGCAACAACTAGATAACTATCTTCACAGAGCGGGGCGAACAGCGCGCGCCGGGCGTGAAGGTTTAGTCGTTAACCTCGTGACTGAACGCGATCTTCCATTGATCGCAAAAATCGAAGGCAAAGGCCAAACGGCGAAAGAATTGAAATCTCGCTTTAAAGACAAAGACGGCAAACGCCTGCACGTGAAGCGCGATGAGAAAGCCGTGAAAAAGAAATAGAGGGCGGAATCGAGCCCCCGCTTAGGTTTGTCTTTGCGTGCCGAAGCCGCATTGGGCTCCATAGGTCCATTTAAATTTGAGCTGGCGTCAGCCATAGGATTGAGTTTTGTTCGGAAGGAAAAAAGCTTGCCTGGGTAGGTTCACCTGCGGCAGCCTATCCTAATGCCTTTTTGAGGCTTAGGAGTCAGTCATGGATTTACCGTATGAACATAGCAGGTTTCTAGATCGAACGCTTGACTATATCAAGAACGATGCCCGCATGCTCGGCCTTGCTGTAGCGGGCTCATGCATCACTAACACAATGGATGAATTCTCCGATTTAGATTTTGTTGTGGTGGTAAGCGAAGCTCACTATGAACAGGTCATGCTAGAGCGCAAGCAAATCGCCAGTGCACTGGGAAATCTTCTGGTAGCCTTTACTGGCGAACATGTTGGCGAACCGAGGCTTCTGATCTGTCTTTACGATCATCCTCTTTTGCACGTCGATCTGAAGTTTGTTACGCGAAGTGATTTCCAAAAGCGCATCGAAGACCCTGTTATCCTTTGGGAACGAGAAAGTGTTATTTCAGACGAATTCAAGAAGTCCTCGCCGATACATCCGATGCCGGATCTACAGTGGATTGAAGACCGATTTTGGGTATGGATTCATTACATGGCCGTCAAATTAGGACGAGGTGAGCTGTTCGAAGTCATTGATTGTCTTACATTCATCCGCGCAATTGCGTTAGGCCCGTTGTCGCTTGTGACTCATGGTCAACTCCCGCGTTGAGTGAGACGGTTAGAGATGTTTGCTCCTAAGGAGTCGATGGAACTTAAAGAAACCGTTGCCACTCATGATAGAAATTCCTGTGTTGAGTCGGTTCGTGCGAGCATAGCGTTTTATCGCAAACTGCGCGCTCTTCATTCCGACTCGCAAATAACTTTCAGGAACGAAGCGGAACGAGCTGCAGTTGAGTACTTCGAAAAAGTGGCGGCTCGGCAGAGCTAAGCAGAGAGCTTCCAAGTCGTCAGACACTTCAGTAATGCTTAGCTGGCCCGATGCCCTATAACTAACTACCGTTGTGATCGGTAACGAAAGGCTTCCTAAGTTCTGAGTAAGTGCAAAACTTTCTAAGCTTTTAAATAGAATTCGTGAGGGTTTGGCTTGTATCCAAACTCAAACCAAACCAGGCCATGTTCTTTTTCCCAAGCTTCAAGTGTTGCGAGGTACTCTTTTGGCCAAAGTCCTTTTAGAATCGCTGTTTGCTTGTATTGAAGCCAGCCATTCACCGAATGAGCCTTTGAGTAGACGCTCTTGCAACTTGAAAGTAATAATTTTCTAAGCTCAGGATCATCGATCTTTTCAAGAGCCGAAACCTCAGGCGCATTTTCATTTTTAGCGATCGCTCTTTGAATCGTGTTCGCTTCAAGAATTGAAACTCCCGTCGTTCTTGCAAGAATTTTAAGCCAGTCCTCACGGAATATTAACAAGCCCTTCGTGTCCTTCAGTTCCGGTAAAGAGCTTGGACAATCAGCCGCCATTCGCTGTGGGTAAGCAAAGAACTCCTCGCGCATTCCTAGCGACATTAAACAGTCTTGAACCATATAATCCATAGGACTTTGGAAGCTGTTTACTTTGAAGAACTCTTCAAGCTCCTCATTCTTCCATCGAGATTTTTCGCGCCATTCAATAGAACTATTCTGATGCGCGTGGAAGTTAGGATTCCAGTCGAGCCAGAAAAGACCTCGCGTCCCATTTTTAGGGGCTTGTAAAATCATCGGGTCATAGTCAGAAAAAGAATTGAACTCTACTTTGCCGATTTGTTTTTCGAGGGATTTAAAAATATCTAAAAGGGGACTTCGAAAGGCGATGACCTCGACGCCAGTTTTTTGCGTGAGTTCATCACACATCCGACCAATTTCTTGATGACGAGAATACTCGACATCCAGCCAAATAAATTTAGTGGCGCTGAAAAGCTCGGGCAATAATCCATAGTCCATGGGATTTCTTTTTGAATAACCTTCGCCAAATAGAACTAAACTGCCTGCCGAATTTCCGCGCCCAGGGCCTAAAAGAATATTTTCTTTTTTCGCGTATTCGATAATCTCGCGAATGCCGGTGATAACTTGCTTTTTCTCATGGGAATAAAGCGAGATCTCTTCACGCACTTGCAAAAAAGCACGCTCATCTACAACGCCTTTTCTTTTTAGATTGTTCTCGCTGATTTCTAGGATGTTCTCCATAACTTGAGTCCTCTCTGTCTCTGACAATTCTTTGTCTTGGTTTAAAGAGGTCAAAATGGATTCCAGGCTTTTTATCTGTTGCTGCATTTGGGCGGCACTTTTGCGACTCTCATAAAGACGCGCTTCTAAGAGTTCTTGCAGCGATTGCTCGTTTGTTTCGCGCAACAATGTATTGATTTGCTCAAGCGTAAAACCAAGGTGTTTGTAGTGCACAATGCGTTTCGCCACCGAGGCTTGCTCGATCGTGTAAACGCGGTAACGGCTTTCACTCCGAGTATGCGGAGATAAAATCCCCTTCTCTTCATAGAGGCGCAGAGCTTTAACCGAAAGCCCCGTGAGTTCGCCAAATTCGCTGATAGTAAGCCAGTTCTTCATCATGAACCTCTGATACTAAGGCTCAAGTCCGCCCCAAGGGCAGAGTAAAGTAGAAAAAAAGCAGATCCCGTCGCTGAACGCACCGCGCGTGTCGCTCGGTCCTTCGGACTGCCTTCGGCACCCTCGCGCTAGCGTCCTGCTAGGGCGATCGAACCAACTAGGACCATCAAAAGGACAAAACCAAATGGGCCCCAGCGCCATAGCGATGGGGTTCAGCAACATTTTTTTAAATTATGGTGAGATGAGAGAATCGAACGAACAGCCGCGCTGTTTAAAAAAATGGTCGGGGAGATAGGATTCGAACCTACGACCCTCTGGTCCCAAACCAGATGCGCTACCAGACTGCGCTACTCCCCGACGAGGAGTGGACAATAAATAATTATTGGCCCTGTTGTCAAATCACTAGATAGTAACGCACGACATTGCTATTCTTTTTTTCATGGAAAAATTCATAAACTCGCTTCCCAAACCGGTTCTCGCATTTTTAGCCATATTAATAGGCATCGGCGTCTTTATGCTGATCAGCCCGCCGCACACGGTTTGTGATTCCCAGCAGACGACTTTCCAAGAGTTGCAGAAGGGGAATATCTTCCCGACAGAGATTAAGAAGAACAAAATTCCTCCTACAATTGTTCGCGCGAAAGAGGCTTGTCAGCTCGGCAATAGTGCCGGTTCCTGCTATGAATACTTTATGGTGCTGAAAAATGTGGCAGATGGTATCGGCAAGGCGTCCAGCGAATGCACCGGTCAGCTCTTTAATGTGACCGAAGTGCGTTCGGCGATGAATGACGGCATTGAGTTGATGGCGCGTTTGGCCTGGGGGATTAAACCGCCTGAGCCAGGGATTGAAAGATTTGGTTGGATGCAGGAAGCCGACATCGCGATCTTCTGCCGTCTAAAGAATATCTACATTCGCGCTAACGGCGAAGAAGCGTGGGTGAATTTGCGAAAAAATATTTATGGAAAGTTGCCGGGGGAGGAAGTACCTCCGCCGACAGATCCGACTCAAGTAGCGGTTGAGCCTCGTAAGGCGACCATGATGTTGAACGAACAGGATATCTTCAATCGAAGTTTGTTCTCGGTTCGCTGCGAAGCTTTCTAGAGAGAATACACCTCCAAAGATTTCCACTGCGGCTTGCGGTTGCGATACTCAAGCCGTCCATACAAAGCGAATGTTTCGTCATTGCGATTTTGAACTAAAAAGTTCAGTGCTTGCAGGCGAGAGATGCTCCATTCCGCAGGATTCAAACCGAAGTTTTTAAGTTGGTTGCGAAGAAGTTCTAATGTCATTTCGTTTTTCATAAAAGGTTCCTTTTTAAAGTGTGTTGTTGTTCGAGAAACCCTTTGTGCAAGGCGAAAGCCGGATAGATGCAGCCTATAGCTGCGGTATATTTGAGCTGAGCTGCTCCTTGTCTTGAGTTGTCTAGCGTCGTGGACTAACTTCTTGGACATGAGACGAAATGTTTTTTCCAAATACTTATTAGCGCAAGCGATCGTGATCGCTTTAGTGATGATTATCTTTAAAGTGATAGCGGACCGTCAGGTGGCGGCTACAGTCGCGGGGGTTCTGTTCGTTCTATTGCCACTGGTCTTGATGATTCTTGAATATCGTCGGGCCAAGTTCGCGCATCCCATCTGGTTTGCGGCGGTTTTGCAGTTCTGGATCCTTTTTGCCTTACCGATTTTAGGAATTCGCCTTCTAAATTGGGGAGTCCCATTTGACCAGTTGTCGGCTTTTGGAGTGCCGGGACCGGTGTTGCATCAGTTCTCAAGTAAAAGTTACATGGTGATGATGATAGTGACGCTCTTAATATCCTGGAAACGTCCCCAGAAGGGTTGATCCGCCTCTGCGCCTTCCTCGGTCGCGCCTCGGCTGAACCCTTCTGGGAACGTTTCGGGTTTTGCGGGGGTGGGAGCGAAGTGGAAAAGAGGGGAAAAGTTGGGTTTTGGGCATAAAAAAAGCCGGTCTTGGACCGGCTTTTTTTTGTTTTTCCCAACAGGAAACCTAGTATTTCAGCAGTTTATTCGGGATTAGATCTCGAAAGGAACTGGAGAGATTGCTTCAGCTCTGTGGAAAGTATCGTAAGCGTCTGAACCAGAAGGCAATAGAGCTAGGTTACGAGCTTTTTTAACTGCAGCAGCAACTTTCTTTTGTTGAGCTACTGATAGTTTAGAGATGCGAGATGGAGTGATTTTACCACCGTCACCGATGAAACGAGTCAAAGATGCTGGATCTTTATAATCGAATACGTGGTCGCCGGAGAATTCTTGACGGTATTTGCTACGAGTTGTCTTTTTCATTACTATCCTCTTTTTAGATTTCCTATTGGTTAGCGAGTTAATGTGTGTACAAGAAAAAAGAGTTGCCATCAAGTGTCTTTTTACTTTATATGGTTACTTCTTGTTTGCGGCGCCCCTATTTAATTTGAAGGATGGCGTTGACCCAGACTTGTAGCCAGACTGTATTAGAGGAGCTTCGTATGAGCAAATGTGAAATTACTGGAAAAGGCCCTGTTGTAAAAAACTTGGTGTCTCACTCCAACATTAAAACTAAATCAACAGCTCAACCAAATGTTCAAAAAAAACGCATCTTTAGCCGTGTTTTGAACCAAATGGTGAGATTGCAAATCGCAACTAGCGCGATCCGTGACATGGAGCACATGGGCGGTTTCGACAACTTTATTCTTAATTCTGACGACGCTAAGCTTTCTAAAAGAGCTATGGCTGTTAAATTGAGAATCAAAAAGAAAATCTCTACTAAGAAGTAATTAAGAGGCCGCAGATGAAATTGAAAATCAAAAAAGGCGCAACTGTACAAGTTATCACTGGATCTGACAAAGGTAAGAAGGGTTCAGTAATGGCTGTTGACGTTAAAAACATGAAAATCCAAGTTCAAGGTGTGAAAGTACAAACACACTATGACAAAAAAGACGGTCTTTTGAAAAAAGAAGGCTTCATCGACTACTCAAATGTGAAGTTGGTAGAAGCTGCTACTAAAGAGAAAAAGACTTCTAAAAAAGCTACTAAGTCTAAATCAGCTTAGTCATCTCTGAAGGTGCTGTCGTCCTGACAGCACCCTGGCTTTGCCTGGCGGCAAAGTTTTCCTAAGACAAAGTCTAAATTTGGTCCTTACGGCGATCTCTTCGTTTTAGTCTCCTGTATAGCTGCGTAAAATCAAAGTTGGGTTTAGAAGTTTGTATTTCAACTGAACTTTGAAATAGAGGAGAGCAGCTTGAACAGGGACCAAATCTCAGCACTAAAAAGCAAAGTAGCACTGTTCTCGGCAACGACGACGGTGTTTTTTTTCGCGTCGTTAGCAGCCGCGGATCTTGGTGACTCTTTGGTGTTGTGCAAGAACAATAAGACCGTTCGTACCTTGCGTGTCGAAATGGGCGCTGACTCAAAATGCCGCGCGATTTACACGAAACAAGGTGTGGATGAAACCATTGGCTCAGGCCTCAATCCAAACTCTTGCGTTGAATTCGTATCGAATGTTCGCAAAAATCTAGAAGAAGCAAAATGGAATTGCCGCGAAGTTAAAGAAGCACGCACTTCCAATGTTCTTATAGATTCTGCGGAGTAAAAAATGAGTTCTTCCTCTGAGTTGGTGGTCGCAGCCGTGCAAATGACATCGATTGACGATGTCGACGCCAACCTTATGCAGATGGAAGCTCTTCTTGAAGAAACCTTCCGACAAGCTCAACCTCGTCTAGTCTGCTTTCCTGAAAACTGCCTGTATTTGCGACTGAAAGAAGGGGAAAAGATCCAAGGTTTCGCCTTGGATCACTCCGCCTTCAAATCACTTTCTGAGGCCGCGAAAAAATATAATACATTTTTGCACTTAGGCTCTGTTCCTCTTTTTGTAGAGGGGCATTTGTACAATTCTTCGGTGTTGATCACTCCTCTTGGAGAAGTTCGCCCCACTTATCAAAAACTGCATCTTTTCGATATCCAACTTGAAGGACAAAAACCGATTCGCGAGTCCGATGTTTTCCGTCATGGCCAGCGCCCTAATACTTTGGATATTGATGGCTGGAAAATCGGTGAGGCGATTTGCTACGACGTGCGTTTTGCTGAGTTGTTTTCGCAGTACGCGCGCAAGGAAGTGGATGTCATTTTGTTGCCCGCAGCTTTCCTAGTGAAAACAGGAGAAGCCCATTGGGAAATCCTTCTGCGAGCAAGAGCGATTGAGAATCAGTCTTATGTCGTCGCCGCAGCACAGGGTGGCACGCATACAAGTTCTCATGGTGGCACTCGTGAAACTTACGGGCATTCTTTGTTGATTGATCCTTGGGGCACCGTGGTCGGACAAATCGAAAAAAGAGCTCCAGGCATCACATTTGCGAAGTTCACAAAAGAGCGCATCGAAAAAGTGCGCGCGCAAATCCCGATGAAGTTTCATCGTCGATTGCCAGTGGGCTAAGGGTTGCCTAAAGTCTAGAAATCCTGCACTATTTCAATGACAATTTTCTCAATTAGCTTTTAATATGCGCTCAAAGCGCTAACAGGGAGCTGGATTATGATCCGAGTTTTCTTAGTTTTATTTCTGCTATCGTCTTTAGTGGGTTTTAAAGCCCTTGCTCAAGAAGCATCGGCAGAGCCTCAGTACGACGAAGCCCGTGAAGCTGAACTCGCTCAGAAGGCAAAAAAACGCATTTATCCTGGCGGCCGTGACGAAGAAGACCTCAAAGTCCAAAGCCAGCTAACAACCCCTGTGCGTAAACTAGCCCCTCAAGCTGAAGTAAAAGAAGAAGCTACTGAGGAGTAGGGCCGGACGGCCGCAGAGCTGAAGCGCCGGCAGGCGCGTAAGCTGAAGCAGCACCGGCGGCAGCCGGCAGAGCGCAGGGCCTGGGCCCGAAGCTGAAGCAGCATAAGAAATTTTGTTTTGAGAATATTTTGGAGTACCTATGTCAATCTATACTGAACTACCAGAAGGCGTAACTCGCGAGACTATGGAAGTTGACGTTTTGATCGTCGGCGGCGGAGCTGCGGGACTTTCATGCGCGCTTCACTTGCAAAATCAAATTCAAAAACACAACGAAGACGTTTCCGCAGGTCGCAAACAAGGCGAACAAATTCCTGATCAGATGATCGTGGTTTTGGAAAAAGCGTCTGAAATCGGTGCGCACAGTTTTTCGGGCGCCGTTTTGAATCCAAAAGCGTTGAGCGAACTTATTCCGAACTTCAAAGACGAAGGTTGTCCTATCGACTCTGAAGTGAAGAAGGACGCGGTTTATTATCTAGGATCTGATTTCTCTTTCAAGCTTCCGATCACTCCGCCTCCATTCCACAATGAAGGCAACTACATCATCTCTTTGAGTAAGTTCAACCGTTGGTTGGCGACGAAGTGTGAAGAGAAGGGCATCAATATTTTCCCAGGCTTTGCTGCGGTGGAAGCTCTTTACGAAGGAAATAAAATTGTCGGTGTTCGCACTGGTGATAAGGGTCGTGATAAAAATGGCAAACCTAAAGCGAACTTCGAGCCAGGTTTGATCTTGAAGTCCAAAGTCACGATCTTCGCTGAAGGAACTCGTGGATCTTTGTTCAAACAAGTTGAAAAGAAATTGAACCTTCGCGCTGGTAAAAATCCAGATGTGTACGAAGAAGGCGTTAAGGAAGTTATCCAAATGCCTGCGGGCACCGTGGAAGCCGGCCAAGTGATTCACACTTTGGGTTTCCCTTTGTCTAAATCTATCGGCGGTACTTTCATTTACACTCTTCCAGGGGATAAGATCATCGTAGGTCTTGTGGCTTACCTGGATTCTGAAGATCCTCTTTTGGATCCACATCGTGAACTGCAAAAACTTAAAACTCATCCGTTCCTACAAAGCATGCTTAAGGGCGGTAAAGTGGTGGCTTACGGTGGTAAGACTTTGCCAGCTGGTGGTTGGTATTCTATGCCGAAGCTTTACGGTGATGGCTTCATGGTTTGCGGAGACTCTGCAAGCATGGTGGACGTGCAAAAGCTTAAAGGTATTCACTTGGCCATGAAGTCAGGGATGCAAGCAGCTGACACCATCATCGAAGGTTTGGCTAAGGGTGCGGATTTCTCTGAAGCCGTGACTCAAGGTTATGAAAAGCGTATTGAGTCTTCTTATGTGAAAGACGATCTTTACCGTGTTCGTAACTTCCACCAAACTTTAAGCAAAGGGATGTTTGCTTCTATGCCGCTTTTGGCATTGCAAGAGATCTCGGGCGGTCGTGGACTTCATGACTTCATGAAGATCGATCATATCGACGCGGATACGACGGAAAAGGTCGTCGATGTTTGGGGACCATATGGTCTAGATCACGAAGATAATAAGCTGCCTAAGCCCGACGGAGAGCTTTTCTTTGATAAGCTTTCTAGCGTGTATTTGACGGGGACCATGCATGATGAGGATTCTCCAAATCACTTGATCCTTAAGGACGGAGACATCTGCCGTTCTGTGTGTGAGCCTCAGTACAAATCACCGTGTAATCATTTCTGCCCGGCCTCTGTATACGAAATGGTACCGTCTACAGTTGAAGCAGGTAAGAAGGACTTACAAATCAACTATACCAACTGTATTCACTGTAAAACTTGTGATATTAAGTGCCCATTCGAAAACATCGAGTGGACCGTCCCAGAAGGTGGCGGTGGACCACAATATCGCGAAACTTAATCGTAAAGTCGCTTCGCTGAAGGCCTTAGGGGGCCTGAAACCGAAGCAAGCGGTATTTTTAGATGGGAAGCTTGGCGAGGGATCAGGCTTCTTTAACAGACGGAAAGGAACCGTTTTATGCCTCAGTTTTTTGCCTCCACAGCTCGTGGCCTTGTAGAACCTCTTGAACAAGAATTAAAAGACCTCGGTCTTCAAGTTACCGGAAAGTACATCGGTGGCGTTTTCTTCGAAAGCAATTGGGAAGGCTGCTACAAAGCGAATCTTCAGTCTCGTCTTGCCAGCCGTATCTTAAAACCGGTTTTGGATTTCACGGCTTATCAGCCGGAAGAGCTTTACAGCCAAATTCTTCGTCACGATTTCACGAAGTATATCAAGCCAACACAGACAATCTCTATCGATGCGAGTGTGTCTGATTCTAAAATGCGTGACCAACGTTTCGTTGCGATGAAAGTGAAAGACGCGATCGTCGATCAATTCCGTGAAAAATTCGGCGTGCGCCCTGACGTGGACAACGAAAATCCATCATTAAGAATTCATGTGCGCGCGATTAAAAATCAATTCAACGTCGCGATCGACACTTCGGGTGATAGCTTGTTTAAACGTGGCTATCGTAAAGAAGTGGGCGACGCTCCTTTGAAAGAGAACTTGGCAGCCGGTCTGATCAAAGTTTCTGAATGGGATCAAAAATCTCCGATCGTCGACTTCATGTGTGGGTCTGGAACTTTCTTGATTGAAGCCGCAATGATGGCTTTGAATATTGCTCCGGGTTTGAACCGCACGCGCTTTGGCTTCCAAAACTGGTTGAACTATGACAAAGGCCTTTGGGAGCAAGTTGTTCAAGAAGCTATGGATGCGGAAAAAGAAGTACTTGATTTCAAATTCTATGGTTTTGATATCGACAACCGCGTGATTAAAAATGCCAAAGACAATGCAAAACGTGCGGGCGTTGATCAAGTGATCGAGTTCAAAAAAGAATCGGTAGCGACAGTAGAGCCTCCTGTAGAAAAAGGTTTGATCATCGTGAACCCTCCGTACGGTGCGCGTATCGGTGACGAAGACAATCTTCGTGACGTCTACCGTGATTTAAGCTTTACGCTTAAACATCGTTTCAAAGGTTGGGACGCTTGGATTCTTTCTGGAAACAAAGAGTTGATCGCTGATCTGAAATTGAAATCGACGAAGAAGCACTTTGTATTTAACGGCAATATCGAATGCCGTTTCTTAAAATACAGCATGTTCTAAGGCGCGAGAGCGCCACTCGCGAAAGAGTCCTTATGAAATCGCTTGTCCTTTTTCTTTTAGCAGTTCCAGGCATCGCGCAAGCCGCAATGCCTGTTCTTTCCTATAAAAACGTTGAATGCCGTTACACGGAAAACGACAAGCTTGTTAAGGAGCAGTCGGTAGCGCTTATGACCCTTGTCATTGAAGACAGTTTGGGTCGTTTTGCGCAAATTCAGTTCGGCGACGACGCTAAAAAGATTCAATATCAAATTCTGATTGAAGACGATCTAAAGACAAAAGACAGCGTCGTGATTCTGCAAAATCTCATGGTCGATAAACTGGAAAGTTCTTCTGAGCTTTCGGGAAAAGAAGTAAGCTGGGTTCGTATCGCACAGGGCACACACAGTGTCCGCTGCGATTTGAAACCATGAATGAAAAACACACATTTTTAGTCGACGAAAATTTATTGGGTTTGGTGCGCTGGTTGCGCATGATGGGCTTTGATACCGCGAGTTTCAAAGCTCTTTCCGACGATGAACTCTTAAAAATTGCCTATCATCAAAAGCGGATTCTTTTAACTAAGGACCGCCTTTTTTTTGCCCGCATGCCTGAAAATTTGGGATACCTTGTTCAAAGCGAAGAACCCGAAGATCAGCTTGTTGAAGTTCTTAAGCACTACCGAATCATGCCCGATGAAAATGCTTTGTCTCGTTGTTTTAAGTGCAATACGCCGATCGAAGAAATTGATCGCGACAAAGTAAAAGATAAAGTCGATGCAAAAACCTTTTCTATTTATCAAACCTTCTTTTGGTGTCCCCACTGCCAGAAAGTTTACTGGGAAGGATCGCATTTTACAAAAATGCAAAACAAAGTGGAAGAAGTGCGCAAGGCTTGTAAGCTTGATGAGTGATTATGTTCTCTGAAAATAAAAAGCCCCGGAATCCCAGGGCCTTTTTTCATTTTTCTAAATTTTAAAATTAGAACGGTTTGTTGATCGCGATGTAAGCGGCAGAGCCACCCAGGATCCAAAGCAGGATCGCGATCGGCCAACCGAAGTAGCCTTTTCTTTTCACCAAAGAAATAGCCACACCCAAAACAAGCCAGATACCGATCTTAGCTTGCACCCAAGTTGGCAAGCCTTGAACCATGCCCAAACGCGCGGCCATCCCGAACCCACTCACAAGAATCAAAAGAAGACCAATACCATGAGTTGCATAAGCCATGATACGTGCGCCTTTCGTCAAAGTGAGTTTTGCGAAAGCCGGAATGAGAAGTCCTCCGAAACCAAAAAACATGATCATGAAGCCCAGCATGTGAAGGACTTTATAAAACTGATAGGACATTGATGTGTCTCCTTATTCTTCTTCGTTGAGGCCCAGGTGTTTCATCACGCGGGACAGGTCTTTTCTGATTCGGGTTAGATGAACCTTGTTGGCCAAGGTTTTTAGGGAATCGCGCAAAGGCTCTAGTGGGTAACCACCGTAAGCTCCCGGCTTCGTAACGTCATTTGTGACGCCAGCGCGTCCCGCAAGAATGACTTTGTCGCCAACATGGACGTGATCTGAGATTGCGGCGTCTCCGCCGATCATGCAGTTATTGCCGACGGTGCTAGAGCCTGCGACCTTAAAGCCCGCGGCCATCACGCAGTTGTCACCGATAACGACGTTATGAGCAACGTGACAGAAGTTATCCATTTTTGTTCCATTGCCAATGCGTGTTTCTGTTAGTGCCGCACGGTCAATGGCGCAGTTTGCACCGATTTCCACATGGTTTCCAATAACTACGCGACCGATCTGTGGGATTTTTTTGTGAGTGCCTTCTTTGGTCATCGCAAAAGAAAAACCATCAGCGCCAATCGTAGTATGTGGGTGGATCTCGCAATAAGAACCCAGCATGCAAGAGGCTCCGATAAAGACTTGGGGATGCAAGATCGTGTGGTCGCCAATTTCGGCGAAATATTCAACGACAGTGTGAGCACCGATAGTGCAGCCGTCGCCAATCTTAACTTGTTCACCGATCACCGCGAACGGGCCGACTCCCACATTTTTTCCTAAATGAGCTGTCGGGTGAACGAAGGCTGTGGGGTGGATTTTTGTTTCTTGGTTGAAGCGATTCATCTTTCCGTCAAAAAGGGGAAGGATGGCTGCCATCGCCAATTGAACGTTCGCGGCTTGGAAGAAGGTGGTCTTAGAGTCCGCAGGAAGTTGCAAAGCTTTGTGCGCCACGATGATGGGAGCTTGCGCTTGCAATGCGGATTCAAGTTGCTCTTTCTTCGATACGAAAATCAAACTTTGTGCGTCTGCTTTTTCGGGTGGAAGAACCTTCTGAGCCACTGCTTGCAGCGAACCAGATACGAAAGAGAGATCGGAAGAATTTAGATCTTTGATAACTTCAGCTGTAATCATAGTGATGCCTCGCGCTAACACTTAACAATTATTTTTTTGATGTCAAGTCACTGGGTGATAGTATAAACCAGCTAATTAAACACTTTTGATTCTTTCTCACCTTTAATTTTAGAGAGGAACTGAGATGGCGAAAAAGGCTGCGAAAAAGGAAGCACCTGCGGCAAAAGCAAAAAAGGCAGCAGCAAAACCAGTAGCAAAACCGCAACAAAAAGCGGCGGCAAAACCTGCGGCGAAGGCAGCAGCTAAACCGGCTGCGAAATCAGTGGCGGCAAAACCCGCTAAGCCAGCGAAGGAAGCGAAGGCTGAAAAGCCAGAAAAAAAATCAGCTCCCGTTGAAGCTCCAGTGAAAACGGAAAAGGCAGAGAAAAAGGCGAAAGCAGAACCCGTTGTTGAAGTCGCTGAAAAAGCTCCGAAAAAAGAGAAGAAAGCTAAGATTGATAAAAGCGGACTGTCTGAAGATCAAGTGAAGTGGCACGAACTTCATGAGAAATACAAAGCCGTCAAAGCCCCTGCCTACAGCATTTCTGGGCAGTTTGAAGCAAAAACTCCGCTGCAACATAAGATCTTTGGCTGGGGATATGTTCTATCGAATGAATATGACCGTTTAGAGGTGCTTTTCGAGGACGGAAAGCGAATGCTGATCAGCAACAGAAAGCTCTCTTAAGGGAGAGCTCTTCTAAAAAAGGTATTGCAAGCAGCCCCTTTCTGACCTACTAATTTATCTGCATGGCAAAAGACGATTTAGTACAAATTGACGGAAAAGTAATCGACGCCCTTGCGGGTGGCCTTTACAAAATTGAACTTGATAACAAGGCGATCATTAACGCGAAACTTTGCGGAAAAATGAGACGCTTTAACATTCGTGTCGTGGTCGGTGACCGTGTTAGCGTGGGAGTTTCTCCTTACGATCCAACACATGGTCTGATCATGTTCCGTCACAAATAATTGATTTAATTAACTCAACCTTAAATTCCCAATTAAATCTAGAGGTTCTATGGATCAGGCTCTTCAGAGTTATTTGGCTCGTATTGTCCCAACTGTTCCCGCAAAATCAGCACAGGCTGTTATTGAGCTTGCGGCAGAGGGCGCTACTGTCCCTTTCATCGCTCGTTACCGTAAAGAAAAAACTGGCAACTTGGACGAAGTTCAAATTCGCGCGGTGATCGAAGGTCACGAAACTTACAACGAAATCGTCAAGCGTAAGGCGTTCTTGATTAAAGAAATCGGAGAACAAAACAACCTTACCGCTGAAATCCAAAAGCGCATCGAGCTTTCTTGGGATTTGGGCGAACTTGAAGAGATTTACAAACCATTCAAGAAAAAGAAAAAAACCAAAGCGACTATTGCCCGCGAAGCTGGCTTGGAACCTTTGGCAAACTGGATCTGGGAAATGGGCCACGGTTTGATCAAAGACGATCAAACAATGGAAATGAAGGCGAAAAACTTCCTCAATCCAGCCGCAAAAATCCAAACATACGAAGAAGCGCTTAAAGGTGCTCAAGACATCATCGTCGAAAAAATCGCCAATGATGCAGATCTTCGTGCGATGGTTGCGAAAAACTACAACGAAAAAGGCCGTATTGTTTCTAAGGCGGCTAAAGGCTTTAAACCAAACTCTAAGTACGACATGTACAAAGAATTTGAAGAGCCCGTTAAGAACTTGATGGATGCTAAAAACAATCACCGCTACTTGGCGATGAGACGTGGCTGGCAAGAAGAAGAACTTTCTGTTGATGTGAAAGGCGATGACGAAGACATCTTGAAGTCTTACGAAAAATTCGCGACATCGACTCCAGACAATGCGATTGGCGACTACTTGAAACAGTGCGCTCGTTTGGCATTGAACGTTTACGTTCTTCCTTCGGTAGTGAATGAAGTTCACCGTGTTCTTAAAGAAAAAGCAGACACAGATGCTATCAACGTTTTTGCTGAAAACGTGCGTAAGCTTTTGTTGGCTTCTCCTTATGGACCGAAATGTGTATTGGGTGTCGACCCGGGTTTAAGAACGGGTTGTAAAGTGGCTTTGATTGATAAATCGGGCGCTTTCATTTCTCACACAGTTCTTTACACTTTGGGTGACGATGCCGACAGAAAAGCGAAAGCTCTTTTCGGTGACGTATTAAAACAAATCCAAATCGAAGCGATTGCTGTTGGTAACGGGACTGCGGGTCGCGAGACGGAATCTTTCCTAAGAAAAGTTCTAAAAGATCTTGGTAAGAACATTCCAGTGGTGATGGTTTCTGAATCAGGTGCCTCTGTGTACTCGGCTTCGGAAGCCGCTCGTGAAGAGTTCCCGGATCTGGATGTGACAGTGAAAGGTGCGATCTCGATCGCGCGTCGTTTGCAAGATCCTTTGGCGGAGCTTGTGAAGGTAGATCCTAAGTCTATCGGTGTCGGTCAATACCAACACGACGTCAGCCAATCTCAATTGAAAAAATCATTGGAAGCCGTGGTTGAGTCTTGCGTGAATGCTGTCGGCGTTGATGTGAACACGGCATCAGCGGCTTTATTGTCTCACGTTGCGGGCATCGGTCCGGCGTTGGCAAAAGGGATCGTTGAAGCTCGTAAGAAAACTCTTTTCACTGACCGTTCTGAGCTTTTGAAAGTACCAAAATTCTCTGCAAAAGTTTTCGAACAAGCGGCGGGTTTCCTAAGAATCCCTTCTGGAAAGCAAGTTTTGGATTCAACAGGTATCCATCCAGAGCGTTACCAAGCGGTGACGGACATGGCGAAGGATCTTGGTGTTTCTTTGACTGAGATCATCGGTGAAGGCGCTAAGAAGTTGCTTGCGCAAAGAACAAAATGGGCTCAGCTAGTGGGTGAGTTTACTTTTGATGACATCGTGAAAGAGCTTGAAAAACCAGGCCGCGATCCTCGTGATCCGTTCAAGGTTTTCCAATTCCGTGACGACATCATGGAAGTGAAAGACCTTCAAGAAGGCATGATCTGCCCAGGTATTGTGACGAACGTAACGAACTTCGGTGCGTTTGTGGATATCGGTGTTCACCAAGATGGTTTGGTGCATATTTCTGCGCTTTCTCACAAGTTCGTGGATGATCCTCGTAAAGTCGTGAATCCAGGCGATCATGTGACTGTTAAAGTTCTTAAAGTAGACCAGGTGAAAAACCAGATCTCTTTGACAATGAAAATGGATGACGCTCCAGAGGCTTCAGCGCCTCGTGGTGAAAGACGTCCTGATCAACGCTCTGGCGGTCCAAGACCGGCAGGTGGCGGCCGTCCTCAAGGCGGTGGTCGTGATCAACGTCCTTCCGGTCCTCCACCAAAACCTGCAAATCCGTTCAACAACCCATTTGCAGCATTGATGAACGTTCCAACGAATAAAAAATGACCGGCAGGTCGCAGTGCCGAAGCGCCTTCGGGCGCGTAGGCTGAAGCAGCTTTCCCGGAAAAATTTAAAGGAGAATTAACATGGCAGCTAAAGGCAAATCTAGAAAAGGCATCCGTCATAAGAAAAAAAGAATTGCGACTAAAAAACGCATGATCAAAGCAAAAATCCGTAAGTAAGATTTTTGAAATTTGAAAGATCAAAGCCCGCTTCCCTTAAAGGTGCGGGCTTTTTCTTTTTCAAAAGGGGCCAGAGGGCTTTCGGCTCGACCTTTGACACGCTGACACCTTTGTTTGAAGTATCAATTAGTGATACCTACCATTGTTTCGCTTGCAGCTTATTCGAATTCTCTTTAGTGAGGGCTTTCTTTCGGGCTATCCTTGTCAGATCAAGGAGGTCCTATGATCGTTCAACCTCATATCCTAACTAAGGCTCTGGATGCTGCTTTGAGCACCGGTGCTGACTTCGCGGATATTTTTCTCGAGGACACTTATTCTTCTCAACTTTCCATTTTAAATTCAAAACCGGAACAAGCTATCGTGGGCCAGCTTTACGGCGCAGGCATTCGTTTGTTTTTCGGACATGAGATTGTTTACGTAACCACAAACGACCTTTCTGAAGATGGTTTGGTGAAAGCGGCATTGAATGCGGCAAAAAGCCGTGGTCAAGGGGATGCAAAAAAATCCATGCCTTTGATGCAAGTGCCTTTTGATTCCATCCACACTTATGGTGAAAAACCTTGGGAGATGGATCGCGCTAAAAAACTTCACTGGTTGAATTCCGTGGATCAATACTCGCGCGCGCGCAATTCGGCGGTGACTCAAGTCGAAGCGGGTTTGAATGAAAAATTCCAGAAAGTGCAAATCGCCAACTCTCGCGGTTTGATGGCTTATGACGAGCGTGCTTACAGCCGTATTCGTATGGAAAGTTTTGTTGAACACAACGGAGTAAAAGAAAGTGCCTCTGAAGACGAAGGTCACATGGGGACTTCCGAAATCTACGATCAAATCGATCTTAGGTCTTTGGCTGAGATGGCTGTGGACCGTGCGATGATGCTGACAAAAGCGGATTATGCTCCAGCGGGTGAAATGCCCGTGGTGATTGACAATGCTTTTGGTGGCGTGATCTTCCACGAAGCTTGTGGGCATGGATTAGAAACAACCAGCGTCGCTAAAGATGCTTCGGTCTTCTGCGGTAAGCTTGGACAAAAAATCGCTCACGAAAGTGTGACGGCGATTGACGACGGAACGATTGAAAACGGTTGGGGTTCTTTGAATCTTGATGACGAAGGAAATAAAACTAAAAAAACAACTCTGATCGAAAACGGTGTTTTGAAATCTTATATCGTTGACGAGATGGGTGCGCGCCAAACGGGCTATGAAGCGACAGGCAGTGGTCGTCGTCAATCTTACAAATATGCTCCGGCTTCCCGTATGAGAAACACCTATATCGCGGCAGGAAAAGACAAGTTTGAAGATATGATTCGTGACGTGGATTACGGTTTGTATGCAAAGAAGATGGGTGGCGGTTCGGTCAACCCGGGTACAGGTGATTATAACTTCCAAGTGGGCGAAGCGTATATCATTCGCAATGGCCGTATTGAAGAAGCCGTGAAAGGCGCTTGCTTGATCGGTCGCGGAATCGACACTCTTGGGAAGATCACAAAAGTTTCTGATGATTTGAAATTGGCGCGTGGTATGTGCGGCTCTGTCAGCGGTTCTATCCCGGCAGCCGTAGGTCAGCCGCAAATTCTTGTTTCCAGCCTGATGGTTGGGGGGAGAGCGAAATAATGGATGCTATTAAATCTAATTTCGAAAAAATCGCTCATCAAGCTCGTCAAGACGGAGCAAAAGTCGAAATGCTTTTATCCGGCGGCGAAAGTCTTAGCATTGGTTATCAAAAAAAGAAACTGGATGCCTTTGAGTCAACGCAATCTCAGATGGCCGGTTTCCGAGTGATCCTGGGTGGGAACCAAGGTTACGCTTACACAGAAAATCTTTCGGAAGAATCTTTATTAAGAACTTACCGCGAGGCTTTGAATAACGCGAAGACGGTGCAAAAAGGTGAAGGCTTTGAAGTGCCGTTAGCAAAACCGGTCACTCATCAGACGATGAATCTTTTTAATCCGGAAAATATTGAGATGGATAAGAAGATGGAAATCGCACGCTTGCTTGAAGAAAAGTGTTTAAGCAAAGACGCGCGTATTCAGTCTGTTCCCTATTCTAATTTCGATTCTTCTGTCAGCTTTAAGCGCATCTTGAATTCAGAAGGGTTGGACCAAGAGTTTAAGCAAACTTATTACTCTGGTTACGCGTATCCTTTGGCCAAAGAAGGCGAATCATCGAAAATGGGTGGCGAAGGTTTCTTTGCCCGTAAATTTTCTGATATCAATATCGATCAAGTTGTCGATGAAGGTGTGAACAACGCCGTATCAAGACTTGGGGCACAGAAACTGACGACCGGGAAATATGCCGTCGTGATTGATCGCACGCAATTCCCTATGATTCTTGCGATGATCAACGATTATTTTTCTGCCAAAGAAGTGCATGAAGGAAAGTCTTTGTTCGACGGCAAGTTAGGTCAGAAGATTGCGAGCGAAAAATTCCAACTGCTAGATGATCCGTTTGAACTTCGCGGTTCGGCGGTGAGACCCTTTGATGATGAAGGATCTTCGTCACAAAAGACGGTTCTTTTCGAAAATGGCGTTTTGAAAAACTTCCTAACGAATTTAGAATACTCTAAGAAGATGTCTTTGCCTCACACGGCTCACGCCAGTCGCAGTCCGGCTTCGCAGTCGTCGATTGCACCGACGAACTTAATCGTTGGTAAAGGGACGAAATCTTTGCAGGAACTTCTAAGTTCTTACGACAAAGTCGTTCACTTGAAAGAGTTTTCAGGCGGCTTGCACGCGGGCTTTAAAGAATCTACCGGTGATTTTTCAATGCCGGCCGAAGGTTTCTTGTACGAAAACGGGAAGCTTGTAGGAGCGATCGATCAGTTCGTGATGTCAGGCAATGTGCTTGAGCTTTTGCGTGATATTGAAGAGCTGGGGAATGAATACAACAAACCCGGCAGCTCTCGTATTTGTCCAGACGTTCTTATTAAAAGTCTTAGTTTCGCTGGCGCCTAAGGCGCCTAGCGAAGCTCTACTTTTCCTTCTTTAGTGAAGGGGATGGTTGCAAACGAAAATTTCGCATCCCCTTCAATCTTATACGGCAATTCGCCGGATGTTAAAATAGAAGCCACATGTCCCATAAGATCTCCGTACTTTACTGGCAATGGTAGTTCTATATTGGCGTCTTTGGATGCGGGAACCTTGATGGCTTTATCCGTTTTGGAAGTGGTGAGCTGCTTATCACCGACGAAAACTTTGTAGGCCACTTCTTCCACTTCGATATCAAAGCGATTGGGATTTTGCACATTCACGACAAAGACCAACGTGGTGCCAGAAAGATTTGTATCTTTCGCATAGACGTTTTCTAGCTTCGCCTCGGGTTTTTCAGCAAAACCCAAAAGGCCTTTACCCGAACAGGCCGTCAGAATAGAGAGAAAAATAAAAGCCAAAGTCCAAAATTTCATTCTTGTATCCTTTTAAGACTCAAACTTAATCGCTCGAACCCTTCGTCGCAAGCGGAAAGTCTATTGGTCAAATACAGCTCCATACTGCTTTGGACCCATGATAAATTTTGAGAATGGCAGGAAGGAGGTTCACGATGGGAACTTGTGAAAATTGTGGCAACGTCTATGACAAAGCTTTTCGAGTGACAATCGGTGATCAAGAGCACGTGTTTGATAGTTTTGAATGCGCTATCAATCAACTGGCACCTCGTTGCGAGCATTGTCGTACACGCATTATCGGGCATGGGCTTGAAGCGCAGGGGAAAATCTATTGTTGCGCTCACTGCTCTCATGCCGACAATGTTAAAGAATTAAAAGATCGAATTTAAGTCTGAAAAAAGAGGTTCTAGGGGAACCCCTAGAACCTTTGTTCATTGTTTCTGCGAGCTGCATCCTCAGATATTCTTGTCGCAGCGGATGGCGAAATAGCGGAGTGCGAGTCCATTCCCAACTTTTTGGTGTGGTTAGCCGTCGGTGTCGGCAACAACGTATTTGCCAAAGACAAAATGTCGGCGTGAATTTCTGGAAACAGATTCTGAAATCCAATCGCAAGTTTTGCGGGAAGTGAAATTGTTAGCTCTGCTTTTCCATATTTCAGTGCGCGAATGATTTGGCGAGCCGCGGATTCCGCACTGACCGTCAGAAGCGGCATTGATCCCGAGATAGAGAACCAGGCGAACTCATTTTCGTGCTGGCCTCCGAACTCGGCATGTCCTTGCGAACCGGTGCGCATCAGCCCAGGGAAAACCGTCGTGACATAGATATTGTCCTTCATAAGTTCCGCGCGCAAAGTTTTTGAATAGCCTGCCAGCGCGAACTTGCCTGCACAGTAAGGCGCAAGATGGGGAACGGCCATACGCCCGCCAATGGAGCTGATATTGACAATGCGACCGCCATCTTTCATCAAATACGGTCTTGCCGCTTCGATGATGTTAAACGGAGCCCAAAAGTGAACATCTAGCGAGTCGCGAAATTCCTGCTCTGTCGCATTCACATAGGGCATGACTGAAATAATACCCGCGTTGTTGATGACAACATCCAGGCGTTTAAAGTGATCCACGCATTTGCGTACGGCGTGTTTTGCGTGTTCGGGTTTCGTAGAGTCACAGATCTCGTAAATCACTTGTGAGTTCGGATGATTGAACTGAATAAGGTTTTGCGCCTTTTTCAATTCAGCTTCATCGCGAGCAAGCAAGCAGACCGAAGCTCCTTCTTCGACCAACTGATTCGCTAAGACGAATCCCAGGCCGCGGGAGCCGCCTGAAATGAGCACCACCTTGCCTTGAAGACTGAAGCGACGAAGCGCCCCTTTGACGATGTCATAAGCGAGATACCCCAAAAGTCCCAAACCCACGTATTTGGCAAATTTGTTGGATGATTTCTTTTTCATGTTTTTGTCCCTTTAATATTCTTTGTAGTGACGGCCGCGGCGAAGGTCTTCCTGAAAGCGTTCTTCCGTATTGTTTTCGTTATGATGATACTCGAAATTTTTTTGGTGATTTCCACCCATGTGGGGGTAGTGATGATCTGAGTGGCATTCGCGGAAGCGATCCTGACAGATCTCGTTGTAGCGATCCTGCGGAGCCCAATCGGAAATGTTTTGCGGCTCGTTTAAGTATTCACCTCTTTGAGCCTGACGACGGCGACCGCGGTTGTAATCGCGATTCATGCTTTCGTCGGCATTGTCGTAATTGCGTTCGCGCTCACGACGAGACTCGCGTTCATCCTCTTCGTCGCGATAACCAGCGCCGTGGTTGCCCTCACTGTAGTTTGAAACTGGACGAGATCGATGTCGGGGGCTTTCTTCTCTCTGCAAGCGGTGAGTCCCGTGATATCTTTCACTGCCGTGAGATCCTTGTTGTCGAGAATAATTGTCCTGCGGTGATCTGCGATGTGGCATGTGCTCCTCCTTGTGCATACACGTCATTCCTTGGGAAGAGTTGCAAAAGAAGAACCACTTCTAAAAAGTCGGAGTTAAAATTGAAAGAGTTTTAGGGGCACATCTCCGTGAACGGATTTGACGAAATGCCCCAAAAGAAATTTATTTCTGTTTAAGAATGGCGTTGGCAATTTCTGTGAAGCCCAAGCCGCCTCTTTGTTGAGTCACATAGGTGGGTTTGTTTTTAATTTGATCGATGAAGTTTTGAATGTTTGCTACTGCAAAACTGTGGGGGAAGTACGCAAACATCGGTTCATCGTTTGGAGAATCTCCACTGAATCCGCAAACTTTCTTCGCCTCGTCAGCAGTCACAGAAAATTCTTTTTGCAAAAATTTGAGCGACATTGTGAGTTTGTCGTAAGCACCAAACCAGCCATTGACGTGAATGGAGCTGACCTTGGCCTGAGCGCCGTGTGAATGAAAGATATCCACAATTTTTTGAACTTCGGTGCGTGGTAAGGCGGGGACGTCCTCGCAGAAATCAATCGCTAAATCCATCAAACGACAAAATTGATCACTTGCTAAATCACAGCCTGGAACTTTTTGAAGAATTTCTTTTTCTAGCGCGTTCAGTTTTTTGCGATTTTCGCTTTGAGTTTTCTCATCAAAGAAAAAGTGACGGTGCATTTTTTTTCCGTGGTAACGAAAATAAAATCCGCCGTTTTCTCCAACGATGCCGCTGACGGGCCAGACTCGGGCGATCATTTCACACCATCCTGCGGGTCGACCCGTTACCGGAATCACGTGGATTCCTGCTTCATGAAGTTTCCACAAAGCCGTGTAAGCCTCAGGACCTAAAAGCCCTTCGTCGGTCAAAGTGTCGTCGATATCAGTCAGAAGAAACTGCAGCTGTTCGGAGAAGTGAGAAACATTTTGCATGCTTAAATTATCAACCTGGTTCCTTTTTTAAACAAAGGGAAGCAGGTACCTTTGGTATGGCTTGTCAAAAATTAGACTTGCACCTGAAAGCAATCGCCTTCATTTTTTGTCTATATATATAGGTCGGGCTGCAAGAGTCGTTATCCCTCGACTTTGGATGAGCCCTTAGGAATTAGAGCATGGCCAAAAAAAGTGAAGCATCTGATGGTATCAAGCTGGTCGTTGTGGAGTCCCCAACGAAGGCTAAGACCATTCGTAAATTCCTCGGGAAAGATTATGTGGTTGAGTCCTGCATGGGACATATTCGTGATTTGCCACAATCTGCGAAAGACATTCCTGAAAAAGTAAAAAAAGAAAAATGGGCCCAACTTGGGGTCAACGTTGATAAAAACTTTGAGCCTTTGTACTGCGTCCCGAAGGACAAGACTAAAGTCGTAAAGAATTTAAAAGACAAACTTGAAGAAGCCACAGAGCTGTATCTCGCGACCGATGAAGACCGCGAAGGGGAATCTATCAGCTGGCACTTGCTTGAAGTTTTAAAGCCTAAAGTTCCAACAAAACGAATGGTGTTTCACGAGATCACGAAAGATGCGATTCAAAAAGCTTTGAAGGACACGCGTGAAATCGATTTGAACCTAGTGCGTGCGCAAGAAGCGCGTCGTATTTTGGATCGTTTGGTGGGTTACACGATTTCTCCACTTTTGTGGAAGAAAGTGGCTTACGGTCTTTCCGCAGGTCGCGTGCAATCCGTGGCTGTGCGTTTGATTGTTGAAAGAGAACTTGAGCGCATTCGCTTTAAAAAATCCGCTTATTGGGGAGTTCTTGCTGAACTTTCTAAAGACGGTGTGAACTTTGAATCTCGTCTGCAACAGTACAAAAATCAAAGAATCGCAACCGGTAAAGACTTCGATGGTCTTACGGGTCAGTTGACGGCGGGAAAAGATGTTTTAGTCCTTGATGAAAAATTAGCAGCAAAACTTGCGGCCGATTTGAAAGCAGGGAACTGGACAGTTACTGAAGTTGAAGAAAAACCAACTTTCAGAAAACCGGCTCCGCCATTTATCACTTCGACTTTGCAACAAGAGGCGAACAGAAAATTAGGTTTGAGTTCGCGTGAAACCATGCAAGTGGCACAAAAACTTTACGAGCAGGGTTTCATCACTTATATGCGTACGGACTCTACATTCTTGTCGAACGAAGCCATCACCGCCTCTCGTGATTCTATCGGCAGCAAGTATGGTAAAGAGTATTTGCCTCCGCAACCTCGCACTTACGCGGCTAAAAAAGTCAAAGGCGCGCAAGAGGCCCATGAAGCGATTCGTCCTGCAGGAAATCAGTTTATGGATCCGGATGAAACGGGTCTAACAGGAACTCAATTCCGTCTTTATGATTTGATTTGGAAACGTACGATTGCCTCGCAAATGGTGGATGCCCGTCAGAAACAAGTCAGCGCTAAAATTCAAGTCGGTGAAGCTCTTTTTGGTGCCTCCGGTATGACGATTGAGTTTGCCGGTTTCCTTCGTGCTTACGTAGAAGGCAGTGATGATCCTGAAGCAGATTTGGCAGAGCGCGAAGTGCGTTTGCCAGCGTTGAAAACAAAAGACGCTGTGAAATGCGCGAAGCTCGATCCAACATCGCATGAAACAAAACCACCAGCTCGTTATACCGAGGCCAGCCTTGTACAAACGATGGAAAAAGAAGGCATTGGCCGTCCATCTACCTACGCTTCTGTTATCGGAACTATCATTGATCGTGGTTACGTTCGTAAAAATGGAACGGCTCTTGTTCCAACATTTACGGCAATGATTGTTTCAAAGCTTTTGAGCAGCTATCTTTCTGAATACGTCGATTTGGGTTTTACTTCTGAAATGGAGCAAAGCTTGGATAATATCGCCGATGGCGATTTAGACTGGGAAAAGTATTTAGCCTCTGTTTACAAAGGCCCGAAGGGTCTGCGTGCTTTGGTGGATACTCAGGAAGAAAAAATCAATCCTGATGAAGCTCGTACGATGACGTTAGAAGGCATGGACAGATATAAATTCCACGTTGGTCGTTACGGTGCTTATGTCACAACGACACGTGATGGAGAAGATGTCAGTGCTTCATTGCCTGATAATGAATCTCCCGCCGATATCACTCCTGAAATCGCCGAAAAGTTGATTGATCAAAAAATCAATGGTGCGGATGCCTTGGGTAAAGATCCTAAGACCGGTCTTCCGATTTATGTCTTAAATGGCCGCTATGGTCCTTACGTGCAATTAGGTGACGTGAGTCCTGAAGATGACAAACCGAAACGTGCGTCTCTTCCGCCGAACACGCAGCCAGAGCAAGTGGATTTGCAAATGGCTTTGGAGCTTTTATCATTGCCAAAACTTTTGGGCACTCATCCAGGTACAGGCAAAGAAATCAAAGCGGGCTTGGGTCGCTTCGGCCCCTTCATCGTGCATGACGGGGACTATCGTTCGATTCCGAAAGGCGAAAGCATTTTCACCATCACGCTTGAGCGCGCGCTTGAGATGTTAAGCCAACCGAAAAAGGGTCGCGGAAAAGCAGCTCCTTTGAAAGAACTTGGTGTTTATCCTGAGACTACGGACGCAGTCCAAGTTTATAACGGACCTTATGGGCCTTATATCAAATGCGGAAAAGTGAACGTGTCCCTTCCCGAAGGAACGACTCCGGATACAGTGACCTTGGAACAAGCTGTCGCTCTGATCAATGAAAAGGGCGGACCCGCGAAGGGCAAAGGAAAAGCCAAAGCGAAGGGTAAAAGCTCGGGCGCAGCCAAATCCGCAGCTCCCAAAGCAGCTCCGAAAAAGTCTTTAAAGCAAGCTGAGACCGCGAAAGAAAAAGCGCAGGTCTTAGGTGTCAAAAAAGTAGTCACTTGCAAGTCAAAGAAGTAATTTGTTCATCCCCCTTTTCCGAAGGGGGATTCTTTGCTAAATTTGCTCCACGTTATTCGGTCTAAGCGTTGGAGTTCGTATGAGTAACAGTTCCCGTAAGGGACAGCTAGAATTAGGGATCAACCGGTCCCCAGAGAAAGATAGAAACTTTCATCTGGGCGGTCGTAGTTTCTATTTCTTCGACTTCGACGACAACATTGCTTTCTTGACCACGCCTTTGATTCTTTTCCACAAAACGGATCGTCATGAAGTGAAAATCTCTAGCGGAGATTTTGCTCAGTATCATCAGAGCATCGGTAAATCCGGTCCTTATGCGGACTATGATTTAGATTTCTGTGACACGACGGGAACGTTCCGTAATTTTCGTGATCATCACATCGAAGACATCGAAAAGCTTCAAGGTAAGAAACAAATCTTCGTGCAAGACGTGGCAGAGGCTTTAGGTTTTCCGGACTTCCAGTGGAAAGGTCCTTCTTGGGAGTGTTTCTATCACGCGACCTTCAATCAGCGTCCCTTGTCTGTTATTACTGCCCGCGGACACCATCCCGAAACTTTGAAAGACGGGATCCGCGTTTTCGTTCAAAATAAACTTCTTCCTTTGGAGCCCAACTACCTCAGTGTCTATCCCGTGAGTCACAAAGAGACGCGTGCACTTTTGGGTGATGCAGAACTTAAAGAAGGCACGGCGGAACTTAAGCAACGCGCCATTCGTGCGAGTGTGGAAAAGGCGATCGAAACTTATGGTTACAATCCTCATCACCGCTTCGGTATGTCGGATGACGACCCAAAGAATATCCAACTTATTGCCGAAGAAATGACTCGACTTAAGGCGAGATTCCCCGAGATGTCTTTCTTCCTGATTGAGACTCAACACGGAAACTTCGTGAAGCATGAGATAAAATTGGGCGGTCTGCGCGGTGAAAAAGTGGAGAACCTCTCACAACTGTCATTCTTTGAAGAAGATCGACAAAAGTCTTAAAAATAAATAACAAGTCCTAATTTATAACGTCCTTCATAAATTGCATGCCTCCTTTTAAATCTTTGATAATCTAGTGAAATCAGTATGGCTTCCTAGAGGGGAAGCTGCATGGAAGGATCAGCATGAGTTCATTCTCAAATGGCGTTAAAGGTTTCATTATTGCCGGCTCTTTGGCCGTTTCCTCTTTGGCATCTGCACAGCTAAAAGAGGGCTTAGAGTGCCGCTATCTCACTGTGATCGAACAAGGTTTCTTAGCGAATCACGTGAAATATTCTAACCGCGATACAGAATTGCAAGTTCGCGTGATGGATCAATATCTTAAACGTTTGGATCCTTCAAAAATTTATCTGACACAAGCTGATGTTGATTCCATTAAAAAAACGGCGGGCAATGTTTTTGATAAAACTAAAAACCGTGACTGTTCATTCTTGGAAGCCACTCAGAAAATCGTTTTGCAAAGAGTGCAAGATCGTGCGGAGTTCGCAAAAAAATACCTAGGCAAAGAATTTAAATTCGATGCACAAACAGAATTCACTTTCGATCCGGATAAAAAACCATGGCCTAAAGATGCCACTGAAGCGAACGAGTATTTGAAAAAATACATCCAGTTCCAAATCGGGAACTACCTAGCGACAGACATGAAGCTTGAAGAAGCGAAAAAGAATGTTGCGAAAAACTACGAGCGCGCGGTGAAGAGAACTCAAGAAACTTCTTTGGATGATTTGTTCTCTGGCTACCTTGATTCTTTTGCTAGAGCCTTGGATCCACATTCTAGTTTCTTCTCTCGTGATGTGCTTGAAGATTTCGAAATCCAAATGCGTCTTTCTTTGGAAGGTATTGGGGCGACTCTTTCTTCTCAAGATGGTTTCACGGTTGTTGAACAACTGGTTCCGGGCGGAGCTGCTGCGAAATCAGGTTTGATTGAGCCTCAAGATAAAATCATCGCTGTCGGTCAGGAAAAAGGACCGATGGAAAACGTGATCGACATGGATTTAAAAGACGTTGTTAAAAAAATCCGTGGTAATAAAGGCACGAAAGTGCGTTTGACGATCTTGCGTAAATCCGGTGATGCGAAAAATCGTTTCGATGTTACTTTGACTCGTGAAAAAGTAAACCTTGAAGACGAAGCCGCTTCTATCATTTATCAAGATAAAGAAATCAACGGTCAGAAAAAGAAATTGGGAATCATCAACTTCCCATCCTTTTACGCGGATTCTCGCCGTGGCGGTCGCTCGTCAGCTTCCGACATGAAAAAGCTGATCAAAGAGGCGAATGATAAAAAAGTCGATGGCTTAGTTCTAGATCTTTCCAATAATGGTGGTGGATCTTTAGAAGACGCCGTGAAGATCGCTGGTCTTTTCTTCCAAACTGGAAACGTCGTAAAACAGTCTTCTAAAAATGAAGGACGTGCTGAGTCTGCATTGCGTGATACAGATCCAGCCGTAGACTGGGCCGGCCCGCTTGTTGTGTTGACAAGCCGTATTTCTGCTTCGGCTTCAGAGATCGTGTCAGGGACTTTGCAAGATTATAAACGTGCCGTGATCGTCGGTGGTGACCACACTTACGGTAAAGGTTCTGTTCAATCCGT
The DNA here is from genome assembly GCF_001592755.1 of Bdellovibrio bacteriovorus. Lineage (NCBI taxonomy): Bacteria > Pseudomonadati > Bdellovibrionota > Bdellovibrionia > Bdellovibrionales > Pseudobdellovibrionaceae > Bdellovibrio > Bdellovibrio bacteriovorus. Next base: position 59,710 of record NZ_LUKF01000012.1, read on the forward strand.
TCTTCCGATCCCGAATAACTTGGGCGCGATCAAAGTCACTGTAGGTATGTTCTTCATTCCTGGTGGTAAATCGACGCAGCACCGTGGTGTTGATGCCGACGTAGTTCTTCCGGGTCCGTTCAGCACTGATGATATCGGTGAGAAGTACATGGATTACTCTTTGCCTCCAAAAACTATCGAGGCGTTCTTGTCTCCAGATGCTTACGTGAAAGAAGGCCCTGGTACTTGGAAAGAGTTGAAGTCTGATTGGATCAAGTCATTGAAAGAAAGATCTGCGGATCGCGTTGCTAAAAACGATGAATTCAAAAAGATCGTTGATGAGTTGAACAAAGCCAAAGCGCGCGGAAAATTAATCCGTGTCAGCGAAGTGCTAAAAGATAAGAACGAAAAAGATAAAAAAGAAAAAGCGAAAAAGACTGCTAGTAAGGCTAAGAAAAATGAAGAGTACTTGAAGCGACCTGATATTCAGGAAGCGGAAAATGTACTTCTTGATTTGATTCAGCTGCAAGAGGGGAAAGCTCTCGTGCCCCCCAAACAAGCCAGCGCCAAGTAGCTTCGTTCCACGTTCGTTGTTGTTAAGCCCAGAAGAAATTCTGGGCTTTTTTTTTGCTTCGAACGGAGGGGGAGGGCTTCGAGCGACGGATTTGCGGTGGCAAGGAGGGGGCCAGGCTTAGGGCTCCAATCGCTTCGTGCGGCACGCGTCCTTGCTCATCGCCGCCGCCCGTTGGGGCGGTTCGCGCATCCTGCGCCGGCGAAGGCCGCACTTCGCGCTTGGGTCCCTAAGCTGGCTCCCTCCTTGCCACCGCAAATCTGTGCTGGAATTCCTTTCCTTCTTTCAAAGAAAATCCCGGAATTTTTCTTTGGGTGGTTCCTTTTTTTGGGGAATGAAGCGTCCTTTCCGGTGTTTTTTAGGTGGGGAGGCGGTTTAATTGGTTTTCAGCGGGTTTTTGGGGTTCTTTGGCCGTGACAAAAGCTTCTCTTTTCGCTTAGATAGAGCGGCAATTTGGGTCCTATTTTAAGGGGTAGTTCATGTCTAAAAAGACCACTGTGAAAGCTGGCAGTAAGTCTGCGGCTAAGAAGTCTGTGAAGGCTTCGGCTAAGACGGCTGTTAAGGGTTCTAAGAAAGCTTCGGCCAAAGCGGATAACTTTGGTGGGTTGTCGGAAGATCTTTTACTTCGTATTCATGATTTGATGGTGAAATCACGCGTTCTTGAAGAGCGTTTGATTAAGATCTACAAAGCTGGTGAAGCTTATTTCTGGATCGGTGGACCTGGAGAGGAAGCTTTTGGTGTTCCGCTCGGGTTGTTGGCTCGTAAGGGGCAAGGGCCTGCTTATGACTGGTTCCACTTGCACTACCGTTGTACTCCGACGATGGTGGCTTTGGGGATGAATATGGTGGACTCGATTCGTTTGATTATGAATCGTGCAACAGATCCTTCGACGGGTGGTCGTAACTTTGCCAATCACTATTGTTTCCCTCAGTGGAACGTGGCTCCTGTGACTTCTCCTATCGAAGTTCAGTATCCTTTGGCTTGTGGTACGGCTCACGTGCAAAAGCGCTTTGGTAAAAAAGCTCTTTCGATTGTGACTGGTGGTGATGCGGGGACGGCGGAAGGTGATTTCGCTTCAGCCCTGATCTTGGCTTCTCGTAAGGGGCAAGAGCTTCCGGTTCTTATCACTGTTCAAAATAATAAATTCGGTATTTCAACTCCGTTTGAAGGTCAGCACGGTGAAACGCATATTGCGGATCGCGCGAAGGCTTTCAACATTCGTGCGCGTGTGATCAACGGGAATGATCCTGTTGAGACCTACTTGGCGATGCAAGAAGAGATGGAATACATCCGTAAAACAGGGAAGCCTTCGTTCATTGAGGCTCACGTCAGTCGTTTGTACGGCCACTCTTCGGCAGATGGTGCTAATAAAAAAGCTAGCATGGTAGATCCTGTTTTCACTTTTGAAAATCGCCTGATCGACGCTGGAATCTTGACTGAAAAAGCGGCGAAGAAAATCTGGGAAATCTATGAAGCAGAAGGTGTTGCGGCTCAAGAGCAAGCTCGTACGGAGCCTGTGCCGACACCAGAATCCGTTTGGGAACATGTTTACGTTGATAGCGAAAATGCAGACTGGAGAAAATTCTAATGGCAAGCGTAGCACAAGCTATCAGAATGGCCCTTCACTACGGTGAAACTAATTTGGGCGTAAAAGATATTTTCGGACAAGACGTGGGAGCGCCACTCGGTGGTGTTTTCACGGCGACTCAAGGTCTTAAGACAGCGTGGAATTCTCCGCTGGATGAGCGTGGTATCATCGGTATGGCGATGGGTATCGCGATGGGTGGCGACAAGTGTGTGGCTGAAATCCAATTCGCGGACTATATCTTCAACACGATCGATCTATTAAAAATTGCTGGAAACACTTTGTGGTGTACGAACGGTCAAGTTCAGTTGCCAATGGTTGTGATGACTCCGGTGGGCGCGGGGATCTTTGGATCTGTGTACCACTCTCACTCCTTTGATGCGTGGGCGTCTCGTCTTCCAGGTTGGAAGATCGTGATGCCTTCGAATCCTTTGGATGCTTACGGCTTGATGCTAGCGGCGATCAAAGATCCAAATCCTGTTTTGTATCTTAAATCAAAAGCTTTGATGCGCCATAAGGGTGACGAGTTGATCCCGGGTGAGCCATCAGACGAAAAAGAATTAAAAGCGATGATTGATAAGCCCGTGCAAAACGCCGAAGGCTGGAAACCTCGCTGGCCGGATTTGGAAGAGTACATCGTTCCTATCGGTAAGGGTAAAATCACGCATGAAGGTGAGCATATCACGGTTGTTACTTACAGCCGCATGGTTCATCTTTGTGATGAAGTGGCTCACAAACTTGCGGGCGAAGGCATCTCGGTTGAAGTGATCGATCTTCGTTCTATCTATCCGTATGATTGGCAGATGATTAAATCGTCTATCGAAAAAACGGGTCGTGTGCTTTTCGTGAACGAAGACACTGAAGTGACAAACTTCGGTGAGCACTTGGCTTACCGTGCAACTCAAGAGTTGTTCTATCAATTGATGGCGCGTCCACGTGTTCTTGCAGGTAAAAACTTGCCGGGCATTGGTTTACATCCAAATCTAGAAAAGAATTCCGTTCCTCAATTGCATGATATTGAGACGGCGATTCGCGAAGTCGTGGCGGAAGTACCTTAATGGCAAAAATGGATCTGGCTCATAAGAAAAAAGTTCGCCGTCGTGTGAACAAGAAAAGTTCGAAGGTTCACTTCGACAAATACGAACTTTATCGTAAGGCTGTTCAGTCCGCTGAAAACGATGTGGTTTTTATCCGTGATACTTACAAAGAGTTGAAAGGGAAAAACCCGCGTACATTCCGTGAAGACTTCTGCGGAACTTTCGCGTTGTCGACAGAGTGGATTAAACTGAATCCTCGTCACGAGTCGGTGGGGATTGATCTAGATCCAGAACCCATGGCTTACGGACGTCAGAACTATCTTGTGAAACTTCGTCCTGAGCAACAACGTCGTATGAAGTTGATTGAGGGCAATGTTCTTGATCCGAACTTGCCTAAGGCCGATGTTATCGCCGCGATGAACTTTTCTTACTTCTGCTTTAAACAACGTGAAGTGATCAAAAAGTATTTCGTGAATGCATTAAAGTCTTTGAATAAAGATGGCATGTTCTTAGTGGATATTTTCGGTGGCAGTCAGTGTTACGACGCTATTGAAGACACGATTAAGCATGAAGGCTTCACGTACTATTGGGATCAAACAAACTTTGATCCTGTGACCAACGAAGCTCTTTTTCACATCCATTTCCGCGTGGGCGGGAAGAAGATCGAACAAGTTTTCACGTATGACTGGAGAATTTGGACGATCCCTGAAATCCGCGACATTATGATGGAGGCGGGCTTCAGAAAGACGCATGTCTATTGGGAAGGAACCGCGAAAGACGGTTCTGGAGACGGAAACTTCACCCGTGTGGATCACGGAGAAGCTTGTCAAAGCTGGATTGCCTACGTCGTAGGTGAAAAATAGGAAAGGCGGGGAGACCCGCTTTTTTTTTGGTCTTTTCTTTGCTCTTTTCAAAATCGTGACATTCAAATGCTCTAAAACTTATCTGAAGTCCCTAAGGGACGCAGGCTGGCGCTTGCTGTCTACTTTTTAGTCGGCTTATCCGGGTAAGGCTTTTCGTAAGTTAAGAGTATGAATGTTCGCGATCTTAGAAAGGACGTCGTATGAAAATAGTGGCAGGATTGGTGTTGTCATTAAGCTTGGTTTCGCAAATGGCTTTAGCGAAAGTGCTGGTCATTTCGGATATCGACGACACCATCAAAGTCAGCAATGTTTTAAATAAAAAACGTGCCGCAACTTCTTTCTTCGATGACGACAGTCGCTTCGCGGGGATGACCGATCTTTATCAGGAATTGAAAAAGACATACGGTCGCAATATCGAATTCCATTACGTCAGTTTGGCTCCGCGAATTCTTATGGCCGATAAGCACGAAGAGTTTTTGGAAGAAAATGACTTTCCACTTACAAAGCTGCACACGAATCCCGGTATCGCTCAAGATCCGGAGTTAAAACAAAAAGTGATTCGTGAACTGTTGGCGAAGAAGCGTCCTGAGCTTGTAATTTACTTCGGCGATAATGGCCAGTTCGACGCTGCGGTGTATGATCAAATGGTGAAAGAGCACCCGCATATTCCGGCGGTTCAGTATATTCGTGAAGCCTATTCAAAACTTGCAGATTCCAAATATCCGACGATGGAAGGCCAAATCGGTTTTGTGACTTCCGTAGAACTGGCAATTGATCTAATTCAAAGAGAAATCCTGCCTGTCAGATCCTACAACCGCATCGAAAAAGTCGTCTACAAACGCCTCAAGCGCGACGATGGCTCTGAAAACTACGGCCACATGGTTTTCCCAAGCTGGCAAGACTGCCGCGACTTCAAATGGCAATGGGATGTCGAAGGCACAACAGAAAAGCTAGAAGTTATCAAAGCCGCCATCGCCGGCCGCTGTTCGCAAGAATAAAGCGTTCGCAAAAAACAAGAAACCCTCGATCTCTCGAGGGCTTTTTTTAGTTGATACCTTTTCCTGAAGTTGCAGGTCTTGGTGGAGGAGGCATTCGTCCGCCGCCGTTGCCGCCAAATGGAGGTGGCTGAGTTGTTGAAGCGGGACGAAGTCCCATCCCGTTAAGAACACAGAAATCATCTTTTCTTGTTAGAGAATTTCCTCGTGCGATGTCGCAAGAATTCGCGATAACCGCACACATCTTATGTGTCTCTTTATCCGATAGAGGTTTTCTGAAAAATCTTTCCTTAATTTCGGCTAAGCAACCTCTCAATCCTTGGCCTTTATCACCAGAACGAATGAAGTCTAAAGCTTTTTCTTTTTTGTCGCCCGAAATCGTGTAGTCAGGCTCCAAGGCTTGGTTAAGCTTTTCTTTAAATTGCTTTCGTTTGTCATCTAAAAACACTTCGTCTTTTTCATGATTCTCGAATAGATAATCGAGGCTTGCCTTCGGACCATTTTTTCCAATTACCGAGAGGAGTCTGTTTGATTTAAATCCTAGTGACTCCGCTAATTCATCATAATGTTTTTCGTCAGGAATGGTGTCTTTACTAATGAAATGCATAAAAACTCCCCAATCTTTGGCTGACATGTCGTGCATTTCACGGGATCGAGAGTCTATATTCTTAACGGTAAATTCGGAGCATACGCCGTATGCTTGAACACGATTAATTACTTTTTGTAGAAAAACGGTTTTTGCGTCTAAGTCTGAGACGGGACCTCGGCCCCCTTTGGAAGTTAACTTCTCTTCGCGCACAACCGTAGCAAGAAGAGCCAACCATCGATGTGAAGGCTGAAAATCAATTCCCTGATCGGAGTAGTACTTGGAGATTCCACAGGCAACACATTCCAGCGAACTCAGTTGTAAAGAGTCGTTCGTAACGCACTCGAATTTATCATACTTCGCCAGCGCGCTTGCGGAAGACAAGCAGAGGGCCGCCGTTGTAAGGACTGATAGAAGCCTTTTCATTCGGATTCTCCTGGTAGGTAAACCAGTCCTTTTTATCGGCTAAAAATCGGATTTCTTGAAGAGTGGACTTAGGGCCAGGCCCACTTCGGTAAGTTTAGGTTCTGGGAATACGGGGCCACGATGAATCACGCATAAAACGTGGCTGATGTTTGCGCCGATAGAGCGTAAATCTGCTGTGGATAAAACCACTTGGCCGCCGGTTGTGACGACGTCTTCGATCACACAAACGTTTTTGCCTTTGACGTCTAAGCCTTCAGCAAACTGGCAGGTGCCGTATTCTTTGGCTTCTTTGCGAACGAAAACGCAGGGCAAGCCCGTTTCTAAAGATAAAGCGGTCGCGATCGGGATGCCGCCCATTTCAAGTCCCGCTAAAACTTCTGTTCCGGGAGGAATCATTGGAGCCATGTGTTTTGCGATTTCACGAAGCAAAGCGGGTTGTGCCTCAAAACGATACTTATCAAAGTATTCGTTCGAAACTTGGCCTGAACGAAGTTTGAATTCTCCGGTCAAGTGCGCAACGTCGTAGATCTTTTTAGCGAGTTCTTGCTTGGTCATGATGGCTCCTGCGGTTTTAGGCCATCATATTGGCTACTTCATGCTTTCTTCAAGCCACTTCTTATAGGATTCATTGATTCCTAGGACGGGGAGAGTCATCACACAAGGAACTTCATACGGATGCAGCTCCATCACTCTTTTTGTGACTCTTTCCTGCGCGTCAGATCTTTTCAAGGTTTTTAAGATCAGGATATACTCGGAGCTTGTCTCGATTTTTCCTTCCCACCAATACATCGATTCCATTCCGGGAATGATGTTCGCACAGCCCACAAGCTTTTCTTCTAATAAAGATTGAGCGATTTTTTGCGCCGTGATTTTGTCAGGACAAGGAACATAAAGAAGGATCATAATTAACTCCGGCGGAGTTTTTGTTTGCGCAGCTGCCACTGTTCTAAGGCAAACTTACGCATGTCTTCGACGTTATCCAGCTCATCGACGATCTCAACTCCAAGAAGAGTTTCCACCGCGTCTTCAAGGCTGACAAGACCTGCGACAATTCCGTATTCATCGACAGCTAAAGCGACGTGCTCTTTTTCTTTAATGAAGAAATCCAGCACCTGTGAAACTGTCATGCGCTCAGGGATGCTAGAAATCGGAGTCACCATTTCGCCAATTTTTTTGTCGTGTTGATCGTTCGACAAGGCTTCGTGAATTTTATAGCGATAAGTCATGCCGGTGATGTTATCCAGGCTTCCGGCATAGACCGGGATACGAGAAAAGCGAATGGGGCGGTATTTCGTAAAGACTTCTTCGACCGTCAGATCTTTTTCAAGAGCAAAAAACACAGATCGCGGAGTCATGATATCGGAAACGTAAATCTTATCGAGCATCAAAAGATTCTTAATGATGTTCGACTCTTTACCCTTCAAGGTTCCTTCTTCAACGCCGATCTCTGCCGTCATCAGGATTTCTTCGCGAGTGACTTCGGGATCTTCTGAAGACTTCTGAAATAATTTACCTAAGTATTCAGACATTAGTACCAGTGGATAAAGGAGAATGATCATCAGCTGAATGGTGTAAGCAGAAAAAGGCAGAAGAGCCTTCCAATGAGCAGCACCGATGGATTTAGGAATGATCTCTGAAAGAACCAAGATCAAGAAGGTCAATACAAACGACGCAATCGTCACTGCATGTTCGCCATACTGCACTTGGATCTGATAGGCGATGGCCGCAGAACCCAAGGTGTGAGAAACCGTATTCAAAGTCAGAATGGCTGAAATAGGGCGGTCTAGGTTTTCTTTAAGATGCTCAAGCAGTTTCGCGCTTCGTCTGTTTTCTTTTACTAAAACGCCGATGTACGCAGAGGTCGAAGTTAAAAGGACGGCCTCGAGCATGGAACATAGAAATGAAATACCAATGGTGGTGAAGAATAAAACGATGATCAATGTCATAGATGAGAGTCGTCTGAGATGATTAAGATAATGGGCATACGCCTACAATGGTTCATGAGGTTTAAGTGTAACACAGGTGCTGAGGAGCCTGTCTATAACGCAACTTGCAACCCAGTCCTGTTTGCACCCCAAAGGACGCGCTTTTGCGTCAGCGCAATTTTATAAGCTCTCTTTTGACGACACCGCAGAGTCTACATAGACTTTAGTCATAGAAAAGGAGTTCGAATGAAAGGCTTGGCATCAGCATTAGTCCTTGTAGGGCTTTTTACAGCAGCATCATCCTTTGCTGCGATCAAAACAGAAACAGTGGAATACAAAGACGGAAAGACAGCTTTAGAGGGGCACGTTGCTTACAATGATGATGTAAAAACGGCGCGTCCCGCAGTTTTGATTGTTCACCAATGGATGGGTTTAACAGACTACGAAAAAATGCGCGCTCAACAATTGGCGGAAAAAGGCTACGTCGCATTTGCAATCGATATTTATGGCAAAGATGTTCGTCCCACCAGTCCTGAAGAGGCCGGTAAAACTGCGGGTCAGTATCGCAGCGGAGATATGAAGCTATATCGTCAAAGAATCAAAGCCGCCTTGGATTACATCGCTAAAGATAAAAAAGTAGACGCTAAAAATATCGTGATCATCGGTTATTGTTTTGGCGGAACGGGCGCTTTAGAAGCAGCTCGAGCAGGCTTTCCGGTGACGGGCGCTGTCAGCTTCCATGGAGGCTTAAAAACAGCAAAACCTCAGGATACCAAAAGTATCAAACCAAAACTCTTAGTTCTTCATGGGGCCATTGATCCCAACGTACCTCGTCCTGAAGTCGAAGCTTTCATGGATGAAATGAATAAAGCTAAGGCGGACTATCAATTCATCGCGTACTCTGGCGCCGTTCACGCGTTCACACAGAAAGACGCAGGAAATGATATCTCTAAGGGCGTGGCTTATAACGAAGCTGCCGACCGCAGATCGTGGCAGGCCTTCATGGATTTCATGAATGAAGTCAGCCCTGTGACTAAATAGTCGACACACGTGAAATTTTTCAAATGGAAGGCTTCTGCCCCTGGCGGAGGCCTTTTTTTGTGGTAAAGACTCCTTTCGATATCAAAGGGGTTATTCATGAAATCAGTATTATTCGTAGCACTTATTGCTCTGTCATTCACAGCTCATTCTGCTGTAGCTACTGCATCTCAGGCGGAAGACGTTGTTTCCGCAAAAAAAGGAAAAGGTAAATCAGAACCAGCTCCCAAAGACCGCGACGAACGTGATGGCGGTGGTGAAGAAGTAGATCCTCGTCAAGAAACTTACGAAGGCAACGATCGCAGCGAAGGCGGCGGCTACTTCGATGGTGGTGGATACAATGACGGTGGTGGTATGATCGGTGAGATCTTTTCTGTTCCGTCTGGTAAAACATATCCTGTAACTACAAATGTAAAAAAAGAAGATCGTGGTGATGTGATCGTTTACACAACGACAGTTCAAGAAGATATCAGCGCTTCTGAGACTTGCACAACTATCGTTACGACGGTGGTGGATAAGGTGACAGGTAAAGCGATTTCTTCTGATAGCAACGAGTTCTGCAATCGCTGGCCTTTATAATATCTAACTTCAAGATTATTGAAGTAAAAAGGCTGACGTTATGTCAGCCTTTTTTATTTGGAGCATTCATTTTTTAAGAAGCTTCAGACTCTTTTTCTTTCCTTCGGCTCTGGCGTTCTTCCACAAAATCCATCACTAATAAAGCGACGGCGCTTTCCAGCGCACCACTTTTTCCTTGGCTACTCGGAGGTTTTTCACCAAAGTCCATCGCTTTAAGCCATGTTTGACGGCGAAGGCTGTAAATTAAAACGGCGGCTGAGATCAACGTCATTCCCAAGTAGATCCACATACCTGTTGAAAAATAAAAAGCTTCATCACTGTCAAACTGACCAGCGATTCGAGAAATCAACAAAGAAAGTCCCACACAGAAAAGCGCCAGTGCTCCAATGCACGAAGTGATAATCAAACCCAGAGATCTTAAATGCAAAACAAGTTGCTGAGTCAAAGCAACCCCAGGCTCTTTAAAAAGATTCTTCGCACTGCCCATGAAAAATGAAAGAAGAGGTAAGAGAAGCTTCATCATACTAATCGTCCTTCCTTCTATAAATCATACGCGCAATAACGAACCCTGCTAACACCGCCATGCCTACCGAGGCCCACGGATTTTCTTTTACAAAAGCCGTTGCAACGTCCTTGGCTTCTTTGGCCTGCTTCTTTTGTTCGTCAGGAATTTTGTCTTCCAAAGACTTTTTGTAGTGCTGCAATTCTTCTTGCAGTTGTTTTTTAATTTCCGCAATCAATTCACTGCGATCCATGCTGCCGTCCTAGGTTGAATAAACACCTCTCTATTTCGGCAGATTCAGTCCTCCGATTTAATGTGCTGGATTGAAGCTCTACCAAGGTCTGGTATTGCCTCAAACCTTTGTCGTAAGACATCCAAGCTGCAAAACTGAGAAAAGTCTTAATACTCATTACCAAGAGGGGAACGTAATGAAGTTTTTGAATCATCTTGTTTTAGCAGCACTTATTCTGGCAACGGGCACTTCATGGGCCAGCAATGACGTTCAATCGAAAATCGTAGGTGGAGTCGAAGCTACTCCCGGTGAATTTCCATTCATCGTATCTTTGCAGGGTTCAACAGGCCATTTCTGCGGCGGATCGTTGATTCGCAAAAACTGGGTGCTGACGGCTGCTCATTGTGTAAAAGGTTCTACCGTAAGAAGTGTCGCCATCGGTTTGCATGATCAAAAACAAATCTCAAAAGCAGAAGTCATTAAAACAAAGCGCGTGATCCCGCATCCACAATATGATGATAACAACGCCGACTTCGACTACGCCTTGATCGAGCTGCAAAAAGATTCCACTTATGAGCCGATCGCCATCAACACGACAGAAATCGAAGTTCCAGACGCTTCGGACGGAGAAATCGTGGCGACGGTTGCGGGTTGGGGTGCAACTAGAGAAAACTCTTACAGCTTGCCATCACGTCTGCAAAAAGTAGATGTGCCTTTAGTTCCGCACGAGCTTTGCAATAAGAACTACAAAAACAACATCACCAGTCGCATGCTTTGCGCAGGTTATGCTCGTGGTGGAAAAGACTCCTGCCAAGGCGATAGCGGAGGCCCACTGATCGCCAGAGGCGGCATGATGGGACAAAGTGTCCTTATTGGAGTCGTCAGCTGGGGTGAAGGCTGCGCTCGAGCAAACCTTCCAGGCGTTTACGCAAAAGTCAGCGAAGCCACAACATGGATTGAGCAAACAGCTCGCTAAAAAATAAAAAGGGAAAGGATCAAACCTTTCCCTTTTTATTTCCAAATTAAGAAACAAAAAATCAAATCATTCGACGAGTCAGAAGAACGGCCACAAAAGCCGAAAGCAATCCCAACAAGGGACTAGCAATCAAATAACTAAGACTCAAAAAAGCCTTCCCTTTAAAAAGTAAATCCAAAGACTGAACCGAGTAAGCCGAAAAAGTAGTAAACCCACCACAAAAGCCAACCATCAATCCCGTTAGCAAAGCCTGCGACATAATCCCACGCTCACCCAAAGCATAAATAACACCCGCAACAAAACATCCCAGAATATTGATCGTAAAAGTGCTTAAAGGAAATCCCGCCGAAGAAGGAGCAATCAAACGATCAACCCCATAACGACTCAAAACTCCCAGGACACCAAAAGAAATGACAAAAAGAATTTGCATGTCTCTATGAAAGCAAAACTAAAACCTTAATGTCAAAACATACAAAAAGGGCACTCGAAAATATAATTTTTAGCGTCCTTCCAACCAAGTGAAAGCCGAACGAAATCCTAATGAGAAACGTCTAAGATCCAGGTGTATTTTTCAGGTCCCTTTATTGACGATAAATAGTTTTAGGAGTGACATCCTCGGCAAAGAAAGAGGAGTTTATGAAAAAATATTTTTTCTTAACAGCACTATCCTACGCATTCATCACTCAAGGCGCTCAAGCCGCCACTCATGAAATCAAAATGCTAAACAACGGCAAAGACGGAATCATGGTCTTCGAACCCGGCTACCTAAAAGCCAACAAAGGCGACACCATCAAGTTCGTCCCGACAGATCCAGCCCACGACGTCTCATCAGTATCCATCCCCACAGGAGCAAAACCTTTCCAAGCCGCCGTAGGCAAGTCCATCACGGTGAAAGTTAACGAAGAGGGCGTCTACCTCTACGAATGCAAAGCCCACTTACCAATGGCTATGGTAGGAATCATCCAAGTAGGAGCCCCAAAAAATCTAAGCGAAGTAAAAAAGAGCGCACAATCCTTATCACCCCAATTCGTGATGCACAAAGATCGCCTCGATAAATACCTAGCCCAAGTAAAATAAGAAAAAGAAAAAAAAGCCGGATGGTTCAGCCTCCCATCCGGTTCTTTAGATAAACAATCAATCACGACACGACGAGCGCTGATAAAAAATCAGAATCTCTACCCCAAAAAAACACAGGCTGAATTTACAGAAGTAATTCCAAAAATTTGAACTCAAAACACCCAACACCAGGGACTTTTATTTTGCCTACCCGAAATTTCGTCGAGATTGGAAGAGGGTTTAGGGGTTAACACGTAGAGCGGCCTTCGGCGGGGCCTGGACGGCCCGAACCAACGGCAAAGCCGTTGGCGCCGACTGAGCCACGAAGGCGTGCCGCACGAAGTGCTAACCCCTAAACCCTCTTCCAATCTCGCAACGACAGCCCGAAGAAGGCAAAAAAAAAGCCCCGTGTTTCCACGGGGCTTTGTGATTCAAAAAAGAACCAAGAATTACTTCTGCTCAGCTGCGCGCTTAGCTTGGTATTTCTTAACAAGTTCCTCTTGGATATTACGAGGTACAGCAGCGTACTTCGCGAATTCCATAGAGAACTCACCTTTACCTTTAGTAGCAGAACGAAGATCCGTAGAGTAACCAAACATTTCTGTTAGTGGTACTTCGGCTTCGATCACACAGTTACCTTCGAAAGCTGTAGTAGCTACGATAGTACCGCGGCGTTGGTTGATTTGACCAACAGCTGCACCTTGGTATTCGTCTGGAACTGTCGTCTCAAGCTTCATGATAGGCTCAAGAACAGTTGGTTTTGCTTGAGGGTACACTTCACGAAGAGCCGCCATACCAGCGATTTTGAACGCCATGTATGAAGAGTCGACGTCATGGTATGCACCATCATCCAAGTGAACTTCAACACCCACGATTGGGAAGCCGATAAGAGGACCTTTAACAGTTTGCTCTTTGAAACCTTCTTCAACAGCTGGGATGAATTCTTTAGGGATACGACCACCGACAACGTTGTTAACGAATTTAAACGTTGAACCGTCTTCTTGTGGTGCAAGTGGAAGGATTTTACCCACACACTTCGCGTATTGACCCGAACCACCCGTTTGTTTTTTGTGAGTGTAATCGTAAGCAGCCTCTTGAGAGATTGTCTCACGGTAAGCAACCTGTGGTTGACCCACGATCACTTCACAGTTGAACTCACGTTTCATACGTTCGATGTAGATCTCTAAGTGCAACTCACCCATACCAGAGATGATAGTCTCGTTGGATTCCTCGTCACGGTGAACGCGGAAAGTAGGGTCTTCCTTACGGAATTTTTGCAACGCTTTAGAGAAGTTATTAGCACCGGCTTTGTCTTTTGGAGCAACAGCCAAGCTGATAACTGAATCAGGAACGTGCATTGATTGCATAGAAGCTTCAATTTTGTCGTCACAGAAAGTGTCACCAGACGCACAGTCGATACCGAACAATGCAACGATGTCACCAGCGTAAGCTGTGTCGATGTCTTCCATTTTATCAGAGTGCATACGAACCAAACGAGGAATCTTAACAGATTTCTTGTTAGATTGGTTGATGATGAAATCACCTTTGCCCATTTTACCTTGGTAAATGCGCATGTAAGTCAACTGACCAAATGGAGTTTCTTGAAGTTTGAACGCCAAAGAAACCAATGGTTTTGTGCTGTCTGGGAATAGGTCGAACTTTTCTTCGTTCTTAGTAAGATCAAGAGCTTGCTCTTTTTTCTCAGCAGGAGAAGGAAGGTAGTAAGTAACCGCATCCATCAAACGTTGAACACCTTTGTTCTTAAACGCTGAACCGCAAAGAACTGGAACGAACTTCAAGCTGATAGTTCCTTTACGGATAGCCGCACGGATCTCTTCAGTTGTTGGTTCTTCTTCCATCAAGAATTTTTCTTCGATAGCAGAGTCAACGTCAGCCAATTTACCGATCATGATCTGACGGTATTTTTTAGCTGTTTCAACTAGGTCTGCAGGGATGTCCTGAACAGAAACGGTTTCACCGTTGTCACCTTCGTTGATGTAAGCTTTCATGTCAGTCAAATCAACGTGACCACGATGTTGATCTTCCAAACCGATTGGGATTTGGATCATAACTGCGTTCAAACGCAATTTTTCGATCAAAGCATCAGTAACACGGTAAGGGTTCGCACCTTGGCGGTCCAATTTGTTAACAAAAGCCAAACGAGGTACGTTGTAACGTTTCATCTGACGGTCAACAGTGATGGATTGAGATTGAACGCCGGCAACACCGCAAAGAAGCAAGATCGCACCGTCAAGAACGCGAAGAGAACGTTCAACTTCAACTGTGAAGTCCACGTGCCCCGGTGTATCGATCAAGTTAATTGTATAATCCTTCCACTGAACCTGAGTCGCAGCAGATTGGATTGTGATACCTTTTTCTCTCTCTAGATCCATGGAGTCCATTGTTGCACCAACGCCGTCTTTACCACGAACTTCGTGGATAGCGTGGATTCTTCCTCCATAGAACAAAATACGCTCAGAAGTCGTCGTTTTACCCGAGTCGATGTGAGCCGAGATACCGATGTTTCTGACCATATCAATATTCCACTTTTTGGACATATCTTTACCCTTCGTATTTGGTCGTTAAGTGATTTATCCAAACTCCGTTTCGGAGTCGATTTTAGCCACTGATTTTGTTAACTTTTATGAAAGTATTCGAAGTACCATCAATTACAAATAAGTGCAAAAGAAGATTCTACGCCACCCTTACGACGCAATGCCACAAAATTCTTTTGGCAGGGGGTAAAACCTTCTCCTAAAAGCCCCCTATGATAACCTCAAAACATGACCGATTTAAAAAGCCTTTTGAAAACCGCCTTCCCCTTTGATTCATTCCGGGGCGAGCAAGAGCACATCTTGCAAAAAGTCTGGGCAAACGAAGACTTACTCGCATTAATGCCCACAGGAATGGGAAAAAGTCTCTGCTTTCAGTTCCCGGCAAAACTCCGCGAAGGCCTGGTGGTGGTCATTTCTCCGTTGATCGCCTTGATGCAGGATCAGGTTTTTAAGGCCGAAAAGTTCGGGATTCCAGCGACCTTTTTAAGCTCCACTTTAGGAAAAGATGAAAGGGAGGCGCGTCAGGCGCGTTTGGCCAAAGGGGATTACAAGCTGCTTTACGTGACCCCGGAGCGCTTTCGCAAGCCCGAATTTTTAAAAGCCATCGAAGGCCGTAAGATCCAGTTGTTGGCGGTGGACGAAGCGCACTGTATTTCACAATGGGGGCATGACTTCCGACCCGATTATTCTCGAGTGGGGGAGTTTCGTAAAATTCTTGGCAATCCACCAACGTTGGCGCTGACGGCAACGGCAACACCGGAAGTTCAAAAAGATATTTTGGCGAAACTTTTTATTCCCGAGGCGCCGATTATTTCTGCCGGAATTGAAAGACCGAATTTAAGTCTGAACGTTCATGATATCTACGGCATCGATGAAAAGATCCGCGGCATCGTGGGACTTCGTCATCAGAATCCGGGTGCAGCGATTATCTATTGTTCGCTCATTCAAACTTTGAAAAAAGTGTCTTCGGCTTTGCACCGAATGAACATCCCGCATTTGGTTTATCACGGTGATCTTTCGCCTCAGGATCGCAAGCGCAATCAAACTCGCTTTATCGATGAAGAAAATCCGTTGATGATCGCCACTCCGGCATTTGGTTTGGGAATTGACAAAGAGAATGTGCGACTTCTAGTTCACATGGAAACCCCGAGCGCTCTGGAATCTTATTTTCAAGAAGTGGGGCGCGCAGGCAGAGATGGCAAAGAGGCCTCTTGTCATTTGCTCTACGATCAAGATGATGTCACCATTCAGATGGAGTTTTTAAAGTGGTCGCATCCTGAACCGGATTTCATTCGTAAAATCTATCAGTTGATCGAAGAAAAACGGATGCAGGTCGATCAAGGTGGCTTTGATTTTCTGCGCGAACAGATGAACTTCCGCAATCGTCGCGACTTCCGGTCCGAGGCGGCGGTGAGTATTTTAGAGCGTTGGGGATGCTTGGAAAAATCGGACGATCCATTTCCATACACCTGTGTGCATGCGCCGACCGAGGAACAATTTCAGACGGAAAACGGCGTCGAGATATTGAAAGCGCAGAATACAAAGCTTTTGAAAATGGTGCAGTGGGCATCCCAGGACACCACTTGCAGAATGAACCTGATTTACGCTTACTTTGGGCATATCCATGACGAGCGTTGCGGAAAGTGTGACGTCTGCAAAACCGTCGTTGCGAGTTAGAGATTGGAATTGGAGGAATAATGAGGCTTTTAGTTTTTGGGATTTTATTTCTTATTTCTTTGAATTCATTGGCGGCGAAATTACCGCTAGAGAAATTGAAGATGCCGAAAGGTTTTAAAATTTCAGTGTGGGCCACGGTTCCTGGAGCTCGTTCATTGGCACAGGCTGATGACGGTCGCGTCTTTGTCGGCTCGCGCACGGGTGATAAAGTCTATGTCGTGCAAAATGGAAAAACTTCGGTGGTGGCAGAAGGTTTAGATTCTCCCAATGGAGTGGCCTATCGCGATGGCAAACTCTATGTCGCGGAAATCAGTAAGATCAATGAATACGATGTTTCAAAACCCATCACGAAGCCGTTGAAGCCTCTTCGCACTCTTTCCCAGAAATTTCCAAGCGACACTCATCATGGTTGGAAGTTCATCCGTTTTGGTCCCGATGGAAAACTCTATGTTCCTGTAGGGGCGAACTGCAATATCTGTGATCCGCAAAAAGATTACGCGCGCATTTACCGCATTGACTTAAATGGCACCAGCAAAGAAGAAGTGGCGCAAGGTGTGCGCAACACCGTGGGATTTGATTTTCATCCCACGACAAAAGAACTTTGGTTCACAGATAACGGCCGTGACTGGATGGGCGATGACCGTCCACCTTGTGAGGTCAATCGTCTGACGAAAGTGGGCGAAAACTTTGGTTTTCCGTACTGCCATGGAAAAGACATTTTAGATCCTGAATTTGGGAAAGGTAAAAACTGTGCAAACTACACCGCTCCGGTCGTCGAGTTGCGAGCGCACGTTGCGCCGCTGGGAATGCGCTTTTACACGGGAAAAATGTTTCCCGCAGAATATCAAAACAGCATCCTGCTTGCTGAACACGGATCTTGGAATCGTTCAACTCCGCAAGGCTATCGTTTGACCTTCGTAAAGTTAGACGGTTCAAAAGCTCAGAAGACTGAAATTTTTGCCGATGGCTGGTTGCAAGGGGATTCGGCGTGGGGGCGTCCAGTCGATATCGAAGTGTTGAAAGATGGTTCGATTTTAGTTTCGGACGACAAAGCAGGTGTGATTTACCAAATCACTTATCAAGGAAAATAATTTTTCATGCACATGCGTTCTTCGGTAGAGTTTCCAGATCCCCGTGACACCCTGGCAGAGGGAATTATCGCTGTCGGCGGACGACTTGATGTCGGCACTTTGTTTGCCGCGTATTCGCGGGGGATTTTCCCCTGGCCTCAACCGGGTTTGCCAATGCTTTGGTTCTCTCCCGAAAAACGCGGCGTTTTAGAATTTAAAGATTTCAAAGTTCCCGAAAGTCTGCGCCGCTTTCGTCGCAAAAATCCGCAAATGCAGATCACGGTCAACACGGCTTTTCACCAAGTTATTGAAGAGTGCTCTAAGCAGCCTCGCCCAGGGCAAGAGGGGACATGGATCACTCCGGCCATGCGCCGAGCTTACTTGGATTTTTATAAAGAAGGTTTCTGTCTTTGTGTTGAAGTGCGCGAGAACAACATTATGATCGGCGGCATTTACGGCGTTCTGGTTCAAGGCGTGTTCAGCGGCGAAAGCATGTTCTATAAAAAGCCAAATGCCTCGAAGATCGCTCTGTGGGCTTTGATTGAGCTCTTAGAGGGGCAAGGGCATAAATGGATCGATGTTCAGATGGTGACTCCCGTGGTGGAAAGTATGGGAGGAAAATACGTGGATCGTGAAACTTATCTGGAAATGTTAGAAGAGCGCCACCGAGACTTGGGTTTTACCTAGTTTCTGACCGACTGTCTCAATCTGAGACGTGTGAACCGTTAATTGTTCCTTGATTAAATTCTCGACATCTTGAAGGCCTCCAGAGGCCGGTTTCTAGCGGCACACCCGTTGCAAAAGTACTCACGAGTGTAATGAACGATACGGCGGGAGGTTCTGAGATGTCGAAAAAATGGATTACAAAAGGTTTGATGGCTTTAGGCATGCTTACTCAGGAAGTGGCAATGGCCCAGTCGTCTTCAAGCACTCAAAGACCTCCACAATTCGTTTTATTGGCATTTGATGGCTCTTATAATAACGATGTATGGCAGTATTCGCGTGATTTCACGAAGCTTAAGAAAAGCCATGGCGTCGACAGTCGTTTTACTTATTTTATCAATCCTGTTTATTTCTTAACTCCAGATTCTAAAAGCAATTATCAGCCTCCTGGAAGCCGTCTTGAGTCTCGCAATGGGCAAACAGTGGCGGTGAAAAATCGTGGTTCAGCGATTGGCTGGGGCGACGACAACGCCGATGTCTCCACACGTATTGATCATATGAATGATGCCTATCTTGAAGGTCACGAAATCGGATCTCATGCGGTGGGACACTTTGATGCGGGCTACGCTCAGTGCAGTATGAACAAACTGACACGCAAATGTGATCGTGATGAAAATAATAAAATTATTTGGAAATGGGATCTGCGTTGGTCAGAAGCTGACTGGAGATCTGAGTTCGAGCAATTCTATAGCATTTTAGATAACGTCTTTAGATTTAACGGTCTTCGTCCTACGGCGAAACAATCCCGCGGTCTTTTATTCCGCGACGAAATCAAAGGATTCCGAGCTCCAGTACTAGGTATCAGTGATGGTCTTTGGCCCAATCTTCCTAAGTACGGCATTCAGTACGACACATCGAAAACGAATTACGAAAACTACTGGCCTCAACGTAATGAGTACGGCACTTGGAACTTTCCTTTAGCGGAAATCCTAGAGCCAGGTGGTGCTCGTCGTTGGATTTCGATGGATTACAACTTCTGTGTGCGTGACTCTGCTCGCGTGCTTACTGAAGAACCAGAGACAATGAGTCTTATGAAGCGCGATGCAAATGGCCAGCAAGTGAAAGCCAACAAAGCTCGTGATTGCTTGAACATGGTTTCGGCAAAACAAAAAGCCAAAGCTAAGGCGAATATGATGAATTTGTATCGCGCTTACTTTGATCGTAACTATTACGGAAATCGTGCGCCGATTCACATCGGACACCACTTCTCTCAGTGGATGGGTGGCGCTTACTTTGAAACTTTCTTCGAATTCGCTAACGAAGTTTGCGGTAAACCGGAAGTGAAATGTGTGACCTATGCAGAGCTTATGAATTTCATGAACGGCAAATCCTCTTCAGAAATTGAAGCGTATAAAAAAGGAAACTTTGCTAAACTTCCTCGTCCTAAATCAGTCACTTTGGCTCGCCACTGGGATTTGGATGTGGATATGACGGCGGATGAAAATGTGATGAAGTTCGCTCTCTCAGGTCGCGATGCCTCACGCCGTGGACTGACTCAGCTAGTGACGGTGAATGGAACTGTGGTGTCTGAAGGTTTGGAAACGAAACTTTCAGAAGTTCGCAGAATCACGCCAGCCGGTGAAACTGCGGATGTTCGTATGGCGATCTTTGACTTTAACGGCAAAGAAGTAGCGACGGCGACTTACAAAGTGATGAATGTAGGAACGAAAGACGAAATGGTCGGCGAAGATAATATTGAAGAGCGTTGGACACAAGGTCACTTGCCAGAAGCTCACCAAGGCGAGATGGACTTTACAAGAGGACACTAATGCGTAACTGGGCGAAAGCCTTTTTAGGAATCATTCTTATTCAGATGGCAGGGTGCGGGTTTGATGCCGCACCCACATCTCTTTTAGATTCTGCCAAAGAGTCTCGGTCGCATGTTATCTATGGCGCTGATTCTATTAAAGATGTTTCACTAAGCACTAAAAATTCCGAGACTAGTGTGGCTTTGATGACGAAACCTATGGCCACAAGTCTTTTAAAACACGACAAAGTTCAGACTGTCCAAGACGTTTTTGGATTCTTGGGACTAACTTGGGTCGAGCAACCTTCATTGGCATTCTGCTCTGGTGTTCTGGTTGCGCCGGATCTTGTTTTGACGGCCGGTCATTGTGTTGAGCGTATCAAATGTGAAAACATCACGTTGGTTTTTAATTATCAGAAGGAATCTTTAGATCCTGCGGCGATGGTAGAGTGCAAAGAAGTGGTCGCTAAAAAGGATTCTTTAGAAGTCGGTTTGGATTACGCACTGATTCGTCTTAACAAGAAAGTCGAATCTCCTGTGGCGAAGATTTCAAAAAGTCAGCGCAAGGTCGGGGATAAAATTTATTCTTTAGGTTATCCATTGGGAAGTTTTAAAAAGTATGCGGAAGGCGCAGTTCGCGAACTTTGGAATGAGCCTGCAATAATAATTTCCAACCTGGATGTTTTTGAAGGGAACTCTGGTTCGCCCGTGTTCAATGCTGAAACGCACGAGCTTATCGGACTTCTTTCTTCTGGAGAGCGCGATTTTGAAACAGATAGCAATGATCCGTCCCAGGACAATCTGAAAATCTGTGAAGAAAAAGCCTGTATGGGCGAATTTATTGTTCCTATCGAAAAAATCCTAGCGGACCTGCCTAAATAGACGTACTTTAGGTCCATGCTTCTTATCAGTACCTATAAATTAGAAAAAGCTTTCGCTGGAAAAACTCTTTTTAAGAATGTCAGTTTGGGCATCGAAGAAGGGGAGCGTGTCGGTCTTGTCGGTCCTAACGGAGCCGGTAAATCGACGCTCTTACGCATTCTTGCGGGAAAAATGGAAGCAGACTCTGGTGATGTTACGGCAAAAAAAGGGTTGCGCCTGGGATTTCTTGAGCAGACGCCACTTTTTAAAGACGATGAAACAATCCTCGATGCGATTTTAAGCAAGTGCGCAGATTATCATGAATCCTTGGCCGATGGTTATGAGTGGATGGCTCGGTTAGAGCTTTCTCAGTTTGGTGAAAACTTCTTGGTGAAAGAACTTTCTGGGGGCTGGCGTAAACGCGTGGCCTTGGCTCGGGAGCTTGTCTTAGAGCCGGAACTATTGATGCTGGATGAGCCAACGAATCACTTGGATGTCACAAGTATTCTTTGGTTAGAAGAATTTCTTTCGCGCGCACCTTTTGCAACTTTGATCATCACGCATGATCGCTTGTTCTTACAAAGAGCGACGAATAAAATTTTTGATCTAGATCCAAAAAATCCCAACTATCTTTTGTCGGTCAAAGGTGGGTATCTAGAATATCTTGAAGCCAAGGATCAGTTGCTGCAAGCGCAAGAGCAGCGAGAAGTCGTTCTAAAGAACACTCTTCGTCGCGAAACCGAATGGCTTCGTCGTGGAGCGAAAGCTCGTCAAACCAAACAAAAGGCGCGCATCGAAAGAGCGGGCGATTTGAAAGACGATGTTCAGGAACTCGCCGCTAAAAATGCCGCGCGCGTGGCGAAGATTGAATTCAAAGATGCGGAAAGAAATCCTCAGAAGCTCATGGAAGTCGATCATATTACGAAGGCTTACAATGGGCGCGTGCTGTTTAAGGATTTCTCTTACCTAGTGAACCCAAAAACTCGTTTGGCTCTTTTAGGAGACAACGGCTCTGGTAAGTCGACATTAATCCGTATTCTTTTAGGAGAAGAGCTTCCTGACACCGGACGTGTAGCTCGCGCTGATAAATTGAAAGTCGCGTACTTCGAGCAAAATCGTGAGACATTGAAACCAAAAGAATCCGTTCTTAAGAACATCTGTCCAGAAGGTGATTACGTTCACTATCAAGGTCAGTATGTCTTTGCGCGCAGTTATCTGGAGCGATTCTTATTCAATCGCCAACAAATGGATCTTCCTGTAGAAAAACTTTCGGGCGGGGAGCAGAGTCGTCTGCGTTTGGCGCAGCTGATGCTGAATGAAGCCCAAGTTCTGATTCTGGATGAACCGACGAATGATTTAGATGTCGGCACTTTGACGGTCTTAGAAGACTCGTTGAAAGATTTTAATGGTGCCGTCATTTTAGTGACGCATGATCGTTACTTTATGGACCAAGTGGCTTCAACCATCCTTGCCTTTCATAAAAAGCCTGATGGGACGACGAGCCTTGAAAACTTCGCTGGCTATCTGCAATGGGAAGAATGGTACGAAGAGCAAAAAGAGCTTGAGGCCTTAGAGCAAAAGAAAGCCAAAGCCGAAGAGATCAAAGCGGCCGCAAAACCCGGAAAGCTGTCTTTCAAAGAAAAGTTCGAACTCGAAAACATGGAAGGCACGATTCTAGGTTTAGAAGAAAAGCTGAGTGGATTGCAGATTGAATCGGGGAAGCCCGAAGTCGTCAGTCAAGCGTCGAAGGTTCAAGAGCTTTACGTCGAGATTTCAAAGGTTCAGGCTGAGCTTGAAAAGCTTTATGCTCGCTGGGCGGAACTTGAAAAGAAGAGTTCTGGCGGATAAATAAAAAAAGGGAGCTTAGAAGCTCCCTTTTTTATTTCTTATTTGATTTTGTTTAAGACAAATTCGCCTTCAAAACCATTAACATTGGAAACCCAAGTTCCTTTGTAAGTGTCACCATCAAGGACACCGTCAATCGTCGCCTTGTAAGGTGATGAAGGGAACAAACGAGGAATACCCGTCAATACCAGGCTTGGTGGCGTCGTTTCACCGCGGTAAAGGCCTGTTAACGTCAATGTCGCTGTGTTCTTTGGATCATCAGAACGAGTCAGCTCGCCGATGATTTTAGGAACGATTCCTTCTTTAACCACTTGCAAACGGATTTGGAATTGGAAAGCCGCTTTGCCGTCTTTCACGCTGTTGCCAACGTAAGTTCCCGCAAAAGATTCGTACTGACGACGAAGTCTTTCATAGAATTCATTTTCTTCCGTGTTGCCTGGAGCTGAAGATTGGTTTGAAGCCAGGGTCAAATCAAGAACACCGATCACGCCGGAAACGGATTTCACTTCACCCACGATTTTTTGACCCACAACTTTTGCGTTGATCGTATGAACATCGTCAATGCCTGGGCTTGTAGCTTCGTTTCTTAGAATCAACTCTGAAGTTTCAGGAATGAAGCGCGCTTTCATGTTTACCAATTGCAACTTGTTGCTGTTGAATTGGAATTTACCGCGCAAAACAATGCGGTAACGTTCTTCACCGTTAGCATTTGTGCCGGACTCATCTTCCAAAGTGAAAAGACGAAGCTCGACATCTTGCTGAGTCGCTGTCGTTGTTAGCTTGCCAGTGTAGAAACCAGTCACGCGGTTGTAAGTGTTTAACTGCTTCTGTCTGTCAGAAACTTCTGTCGCGTTGTTGTTTGGATTGTCTTTATTAAAAGCACAACCAACAACTCCTAGAAGCGCTGTTGCTAGGATCAGTTTTTTCAACATAATTCCCCCAAGTTTTTACTTCCCTGATGCTGTTTCGTCAGGGATGAGTTCGTCTCTGGCTGCGGCCCATTCGTTCAAGGCGATGGCGTAATCACCCAAAGAACGGAAGTACTGCACTTCAGAATCGAAGTAATTGTTCATAGCTGTAATTAAAATTTGAATATCGGTACGGCCTTGATTGTAAGAGCGGTTCAGCTCTTGCGAAGCGCGTTCGCGGAACTCACGTTGTTTTTTCGTGCTGGTCGCGATCGCATAAGCTGCATGCACTTTACGTTCTGCTTGGAACTCAAGATCTTGAGCTTCAAGAAGGGCGCGGTGCAAACGCGTTTCTTCAAGGTCTTTTGTCATCTTACGATTGATAACTGTTTCGTTTTGCAAATCAGATCCGAAGTAGTAACGGAAGCGAAGTCCCATGTAGTACTTAGGCTGAGTTCCTGAAACCACTTCTGAATAAGAATCTCCGGCGTCTTCATCGACACCTGTTGTGTAAACGCGACCTACGAAATCCAAATCCGGGTAAGACAAAGATTCGGCAGCAACCAAAGATTCTTTAGCCGCGTCGACTCTCAGTTTTTGCGCACGGATCAAACGAAGCTCTTCGACTTTCTTTTCCACAAGCTTTGGAACAGCCGGAATGTCGTTTGGAATTTCAAACTTCACATTCATGCCCGGCTCAAGGTTTAAAAGCGTCAAAAGATTTTCTACCGCATTCAAGTAATCACGAGACGTCGTTTTTACACGTTGTTCACGTGTTTCGAATTCAGCTTGTACTTGAGGAAGGTCGCCCGGGTTCGAGTAACCCAAAGACGTTTTTCTTTTTACTGCATCGACGAGTTTTTTATAGCGATCGCGAGAGTTCACAGCCTCTTTGAAGCTCTCTTGTGCAACATAAGAGTTCCAGAATTGGCGAATGGCATCAAGAACCACGTCTTCCAACTCATTGGCGCGAGCCACGGTTTGCGCTTCATAAGTAAGTTCCGCCGCATTCACGGTGCCACGGTCCGCGACCCCGAAGAAGTTTCCTAAAAGGGCTTGCTCAAGAATAAGACCCGCACTGTCCAATGTTTGTTGTGCCGGAGGGGGATTGGAAGCAAAGCCTTCCGTGTCCACTTTTTGTGAAAGACGGCTGAGCTCAATTCCCAAAAGAGTTCCCGATGTGAAGTTCTTTTGCACGCTCGCAGTTGTTTTATAGCGCTCGTATTTTGAGTTCACAGGATCTGATGTTTGTAAAAGACCTACGGATTTATCGTATTCGAAACCACTTTCAATCGCTAAGTTCCAGTCATACGCGGAAAGCGCTTGAACAGGAGTTAAACGCAAGGTTTGGTAGCGAAGATTCACTTCTTTGGTTTTCGGTCCTTGCTTCAAGACAAGTTCCGCCACCGTTTTTTGAGATAAAGTGATTTCCTTAGGAGCTTGGGCATAAGCTCCTTGCATTGCTGTCGTACTAAGAAGTGCAAGAAATGTTTTTACCATGTGACTTTTGTTCCTAATTCAAAGTTGTCGCGTTGAAGCGCGATTTCATTGCTGCCTTTAAGACTTTTTTGAGAATACTCTGTAAATACGGACCATTTTTTTGAAAACGCCACATCAAGTCCGTAACCCCAAGAATCAAAGCTGGCTTGTTTTGAGAAAGCCGCAAAATCGTTAGAGCTTGATTGTGTGTAGATAACACTTCCAAATTGCGGAGATACCGTCAAAGACAACCAGTCAAAGCGATCCCAAGACATGGCGACCACGGGTCCACCGCTGAAAACTGTCGTGTTCAAGCGAGCGTCGTTGATTTCGTAACCAGATTCCAACTTCACATCTGTTTCTTGCGAAGTGAAACCCGCTTTCGCGCGAACGCCGAACTTCCAAAGAAGAGCTTTAGTTTGTAGAGGTGTGCTGATCACACCCAATTCAAGGCCGGGCATAAATGTTTGGCTATTGTTGCCTAAATTGAAAACGCCCGAACCTTCTTTAGAAACAGTCCCCTCGGCTTGGAAAGTTTGACCGGTGAACGCTGCAAAGTAAGACCATGAACGAGTCACGACTTCAGGACGCGGATCTTTCAACGTCAACATTCCTGAAACTTGAGCGTCGCTGGCAGAAACTTGTTTCTTACTTTCTGATTGAGATTCGGCGATGGCTTTTTCACGCATCGTAAGCTCTGGAGCTGCCGGAGCTTGCACTTTGGATTTTCCTTGAGCCGCACAAATGCTTGCGGAAAGTGAAAGAGCTAAAAGAAGCGATAGTTTCATAATCCCACCCCTAAAAAACCGACTGGCCTTAGATTTAAATGCGGCGTCAGGAATAGCCCCCCACCGTGGCGGTGTCAACACTTCGATGAGCCTCCTAAGGGGACCAAATTTTTATTTGATTTCAAGGCCTTGCAGGGGCGTGCCATTGCTAAATTCGTAATGACTATTTTACAGGATTTACCTAGATTTCTTTCTATGAGGGGTCCGAATGAAACTTTCTGATATTTCGATTAAAAATCCCGTTTTTGCCTGGATGTTGATGTTTGGTCTGATGATGTTCGGACTGATCTCATTCTCAAGAATGGGCGTGAGCCAAATGCCTGACGTCGATTTTCCTACAGTGAACGTCAGTGTCACATTGGACGGTGCAGCACCTGAGGTGATGGAAACGCAAGTCGTGGATCCTATCGAAAGTGCCCTCATGACCGTCGAAGGTATTCAGTCGATCAAATCCAGCAGTAAGACGGGAAATGCGTCAATCACGGTGGAGTTTGACCTTGATCGCAATATCGACGTCGCTTTGCAAGATGTGCAAGCCAAGGTCGCGGCGACTCAACGTCTTTTACCGGACGATGTGGATCCTCCGACCCTTTCAAAAACGAATCCTGATGACCAGCCCATTTTGTGGTTGGCTCTGACTTACGATAAAAACGATCCCGAATTTTTGATGAGCTATGCCCGCGATTATCTGCGCGACCGCTTCACAACGGTTGAAGGTGTCGGTGACATTTTCTTAGGTGGTTACACGGATCCGGTGATGCGTGTGCATGTGCGCCCAAAAGATCTTCTTCGTTACAATATTTCTGTTAACGACGTGATGGATGCAGTTCGCAATGAGCACTCGGAGCTTCCGGGTGGTTATATCGAGACCGACAAAAAAACTTTCAACGTTCGTACGATGGGTGAAGCGAAAACTGAAGAGGAATTCCGTTCTATCGTCATCAGTCGTCGCGCCGGTGTGACAGTGGCTGATCCGACGAACATGGTGAAAATCAATCAAGTCGCGGATGCCAGCATGGGACTTGATAAAATCACCAGAATGTCGCGCTTTAACGGTCAGCCGGCTCTCGGTGTAGGTATCCGTAAACAACGTGGTACAAATGCCGTGGCCGTAGCGAGTGCGGTGAAAGAAAAAATTGAAGAGATTCAACCTCAGCTTCCAGAGGGTATGAAAATCCACGTGAACTTTGACAGTACAAAGTTCATCGAGCAATCCGTGCATGAATTGAATAAGCACTTGATGTTAGCTGTGGTACTGACCTCTTTGGTGTGTTGGCTTTTCTTGGGTAGCTGGTCGGCGACTTTCAACGTTCTTCTTTCCATTCCGACATCACTTTTAGGTGCGTTTATCGGTTTGTATTTCCTCGGGTACACGCTAAATACGTTCACTCTATTAGGTCTTACACTTGCGATTGGTATCGTCGTCGACGACGCGATCATGGTTCTAGAGAATATCTTCCGGTATAACGAGAATGGACGGGGTCGTATTGAATCCGCGATTCTGGGGGCCCGCGAAATTTCGTTTGCGGCGATGGCGGCGACGGCTGCGGTTATCGCGATCTTCCTTCCGGTTGCCTTCATGAAAGGCATCATCGGAAAGTTCTTTATGCAGTTCGGGGTCACGATCTCGATCGCGGTTTTCCTTTCGTTGGTAGAATCATTGACGATCACGCCCATGCGTTGTGCGGGTTTTGTTCATCACGGTGAAAGAACGACAAAGATCGGTCGCGCTTTCGAAGCCTTCATGGAAGGTCTCAAAGTTTCTTACGACAAATGGTTGCGCATCTGCCTTCAACATCGTTGGAAGGTCCTGGCTGGATCTTTGGTGTTCGTGGCGGTGTCTTTTGTGTCGATCAAATTCTTGAATAAAGAAATGTCGCCAGCACAAGATCAAAGTATCTTTATCGCTCGTTTGATTTTACCGGTTGGGACATCCTTAGCTTACACGAACGCACAAACTTTGAAGGCCGAACAGTGGCTGATGGCTCGTCCTGAAGTTGAAAAAGTATATGCGGCGATCGGTGGCTTTGGCGGCGGTATTTCTGATGCCAACACGACGATGATGTTCGTGACACTGAAAGAAAAACCTCAGCGTGGAAAAGATCCGGCTTCTGGTAAGGTTCTTTCTCAGCAAGAATTTATGCAGATTGCGCGTAAAGAGTTAGCAAAGATTCCTGATGTGCGCCCGGTTCTTATGGACTTGTCTCAACAGGGCTTCTCGGGCGGTCGTGGTTACCCGATTGAGTTCACACTTTTGGGTTCAGATTGGGACAAACTTGCAAAATACACCGAGCAAATGATGAAAGAGATGGAAAACAGCGGCCTGATGGTCGACGTGGATTCCAACTATCTTTTGGGTATGCCAGAAATTCAGGTGCAGCCGGATCGCGTGGCAGCGGCTCAGCATGGTGTGAGTATCAACTCGATCGGTTCAACGGTGAATGCGCTGATTGGCGGAGTGAAAGTCGGGGAGTATCCTCAAGGCGGTCACCGTTACGACATCAAGGTGAAGCTTTTAGATCAAGGTAAACCTATGGACGAAATTAAAACTTTGTTCGTAGGTAACAGCCGCGGCAATTTGATTCCTCTGCCGCGTGTGACGAAAGAGGTTGAAGGCTCAAGTCTTCAATCGATCTCGCGTTCCAACCGTCAACGTGCGATCACAATCACGGCAAATATGAAGCCGGGTGTATCGCAACAAGCGGCGATGAACTTTGTCGAAGCCACCGCGAAGAAAATGTTAGAGCCCGGTTATATGATCGATCAGGGTGGAAGTTCTAAGACCTTTAAAGAGTCTTTTGAAAGTTTGATCTTCGCCTTGGTCTTGGGCCTGATCATTGCTTACATGGTGCTAGCAAGTCAGTTCAACTCGTTCATTGATCCGGTAACGATCTTGATGGCTTTGCCGTTCAGCTTCAGTGGAGCCTTCTTCGCGCTTTTGATTACGGGGCAATCGCTGAACATGTTCTCGATGATCGGTTTGCTGCTTTTGATGGGGATCGTAAAAAAGAACTCGATCCTTCTTATCGAGTTTACGAACACGGTGCGCGACCGGGGAACTAATGAAGCCAACGCCGCTTTGATTGAGGCGTGTCCGATTCGTCTTCGTCCGATCCTCATGACATCCATTGCGACGATTGCCGCCGCGATTCCTTCAGCAACCGCGACCGGGGCCGGCTCAGAAACAATGCGACCGATGGCGATTTGTCTGATCGGGGGCGTATTTGTTTCGACAGCTTTGACTTTGTTCGTGGTCCCGGTGGTTTATTCTTTGATGGATAAATTTAAAACTCGCGATGAAGTGCGAGAGAAAACGAAGCAGGCTTTTGCAGCTGTGGGGAATGAAGCTTTAGACGCTTAGGTCTTTAAGGCGCAAAAAAAAGGGAAGCATTTGCTTCCCTTTTTTATTTGGCGAAATCAAAAACTCTTAGCCTTTTTTCTCGATAGGTTTGTTCGCTTCGATTTTAATAATCAAAGTAACTTCGTCACCAACGACCGGACCGGCTTCAACGGCTTTACTCCAAGTCAAACCGAAGTCTTTACGGTTGATAAGACCGCTGGCTGAAAAAGCCACTTTGTGATTTCCGAATGGATCATTCACGTCACCTAGATATTTTACATCTAAAGTCACTTCTTTCGTTTTGCCTTTTAAAGTCAGGTCTCCAACGAGTTTCAATTTATCAGCTGTGCCGATGACTTTCTTGGTAACAAATGTCATTTTCGGATTTTTAGCCACGTCAAAGAAGTCCGGGCTTTTTAAATGATCGTCGCGGTCTTTGTTGTCCGTGTTGATGGTCGCAACATCGACATTCAAATTGGCCTTTGATTTTTCAAGCTTCGGATCAATCACGATCGCGCCATCAAAACCGGTAAAGCGGCCTTCAACTGTTGCAATCACCAAATGGGGGATTTCGAAACCGACTTTAGAGTGGGCTGTGTCAATTGTATAAGTCCCAGCCGGAATGCTTTTTGCGAACGCGGAAGCACTGATCACTGTCATCAACGCACTTAATACTAGCTTTTTCATCTGTAGTTCTCCTTTAAGAAGTCTGTAAAAGACTTGCTTAGTATCGTGTGATTTTGATTATTGCGTAAGGTGACAGTATTGCGATAGACTGTTGCGTATATGGAACAATTAGATTTAAACCAAATCCGTACCTTTGTGAGACTGGTGAAGACCGGAAGCTTCACTAAAACCGCGCAGTTAATGCACCAGCCAAAGTCACGCATCAGTCGTAAGCTTGCGGCGTTAGAAAAAGACCTGGGTGTGCAGCTGATCTATCGAACAACGCGGCAATTTCAACTGACAGAAACAGGCCGGCAGTTTTACGAGCGCGCTCAAGGTCTTATTGAAGGTTTGGAAAATCTGTCGAACGAAGTCAGTGAAGCCACGGCGGAAGTTTCGGGTTTAATCAAAGTCACCGCTCCCGACGATATGGGGGTCAAGAACTTGCCGCCACTTTTAGACGAGTTTTCAAAAACCTATCCTCTCGTCTTCTTCGAACTTCAACTCAGCCAAGCCTATATTGATCTTGTGAAGGAATCTGTCGATGTTGCGATCCGTGTTGGTACTTTGAAGGACAGTTCTTTAAGAGCCCGCAAGGTGGGATCGGTAAAAAATATTTTCGTCGCGACGCCAGGATTTTTAGAACGCTATCGCAGTTGGGAAGAGGTTTCGCAATTAAGTCATCTGCCCTTTGTTGGAATGTCGGGCCGGGGCATTGAAGTCGTGCGCGCGTCTGATTCCAAAAAGATCGATATCAAGCCGAATTATGTCTTTCGGGCGAACAATCCAGGGGCCTTGGTGGAGTTTGCTCTTTTAGGTAAGGGTCTTGCGTTCGTGCCGGAATTCCTGTGTGTAGATCATTTGCGCTCAGGAAGGCTTGTTCACGTGCACAAGAATTTGCGGGGGCCTGAAGTGCCCATTAATATCGTGACCCCGGATCAAAAAGAAGTTCCGCTGAAGATCAAAAAATTCACAGAGTTTATTGCAAAAAGATTGAAGGAAACTTTAGCGCAGTCTTAGAAAAGACCCAGAAGCTTTTTATAAAGTCCGACGTATTCAAAGCGCAAGAGACTCCAGATAGCTCCACACCACAAAGTCGCCAAAAGCCCCATCATCACGAGTTGGGGCAGATTCGCTAAACTTACTTTCGGGCGTGTGCGATTTAAAAGACCATCGATCTCGCTGCGCTCTTGGTTTTCTTTGAATTTGCGAGCCAAGCCTTGAGCCAGAACAATTCTTTGCGACATCTCGAGCTTATAGAAGTGAACGCCTACAAGGGTGCGAGATTCAGAAATATTTTCCAAGCGAGTGACGATACCATAACACGCCATCTGTTTTGCACCCGGAGGCACAAATTGAATCTTCACGACTTCGCCCAAAAGCGGGCAAAGATCATCGGGCGCCGTGAACGCCAAACCCGTTAAAGAAACATTCTTAATTTCTGTGCCTTCTTCCCAAGGAACTTGCTTGGGACCTGCGACGCGAATAAGACTTTCGTCCTCAGTGTCGAGGATGTATCGCGGGGATCGGCCATGATAGCGTGCAAGACTCGTCATACAGAACTTTTCGGAAAAAGAGCCCGACGTCTGAAGAAGCTTTCCCACTTTACCGGGCGATTCTCACTCTGAGACGCTCAATTAAAAGTGTTTCCAGCCTTTGAACTCTGGAATTTCTTCTTTCGAGTTTTTGTCACTTAAAAACACACCTTTTTCCGATGTGAATTGCCCCACCATATGCCATTTAGAAAAGTGCCCGTAGCAGTCGGCAGGGATGGCGATAAGAAGTTCGTAGTCTTCACCACCCCAAAGGACAAAGTCGGAAGCAGGGATGTTTAGTTTTCTTGCAAGTTCTAAAGTCTCTTCATGCAAAGGCAGACTTTCTTTGAAGAATGTGATGCCGGCATTTTCAGGCGGTAAACGAAGAGCATCGTTCACCAAACCGTCACTGCAATCCATCACGGCGTGAACTTCGAAGCGACGAGCGATCAAATCTTGGACTAAATCCAAACGGGGTTCAGGGCGCAGATGTTTTGTCTTTGCGGTTGCATAGCCTTCAAGATTTTTTTGTAAAGCTAAGAGTCCTGTGTGCGAAAGTCCCAATGGTCCGCTGCTTAAAAGAAGGTCTCCGACGCAGGCCCCTTTGCGAGTCAGTGGTTTTTCGCAGGAACCATGTACGCTGACATCAATCACTAACTTGTCATCTGAAAAAGTCAGATCGCCGCCGACAATTTCGCAGCCGCATTTATCAGCCATTTCGCTCATGCTTTTGTAAAAAGCGTCAAGCCAAGATTCCGTTATTTTTTTGGGAAGGGCTAGTGAGACTTGCGCGAAGTGAGGTCGGGCTCCCATCGCCGCGATGTCGCTTAAATTAACGGCTAAAGCTTTGTGACCTAAGTCTTCGGCGGTACAGTAGTCGAGTCGAAAGTGCACGTTTTCAACCATCATGTCTTGGCAGATCACGGAATAGCCCGGGAAATTTTTAAAAACAAAGGCGTCATCGCCCAAAGGAACGACAGTGTGGTCATTTGGACGCTGGACCCTTTGTCGAATCTTATCTATGAGTGACCATTCTTTTGGAGTATTGCGCATGCCGTTTTCCTGGGAAGACATTGCCAAAAAATTGGCTTTATTGTGAAATATACGAAGCAAGAGTCAAGGAGGATTCTTTGAACACGCCAAAAGCTTCGCCGAAAAGAACATCTAAGAAACAGTCCACGCGCAAGCCGAAGGTTGTTGAACATCCTCTGTCATCTGAAAGTTTATTTTCAAGTCGTGAAATCGGATGGCTGAATTTCAATCGCCGTGTCTTGGCGGAAGCGGAAGATGTGCGCAATCCACTTTTAGAGCGCGTGCGTTTCTTAAGTATTTCAGGCTCTAACTTAGATGAGTTTTTTATGAAGCGTGTGGGCGGATTAAAACGTCACGTCGCTTACGGCATCTCTCCGAAGTCAGCCGATGGAAAAACCCCCTTGCATCAGTTGCAGGAAATTCGTTCTTACGTAAATCCGATGTTGCAGGACCAAGCGCACTGTTTTAGCAAAAGCTTGAAGCCCGCTTTAGAAAAAGAGGAAATTTTTCTTCTTACATGGAGTGAGCTTTCAGATAAAGAAAAAGAGCAGGTCAAAAAGTATTATCACAAGAATGTGTTTCCGGTACTGACACCTTTGTCGGTCGATCCGGGCCATCCTTTTCCGTTTATTTCAAATCTTTCGATCTCTTTGGGTGTGACTTTGAAGCACCCGCACACGGAAGACAAACTTTTTGCGCGCGTAAAAATTCCTAAGGTATTACCGCAGTGGATTCGCGTAGACCCTGAATCCTCGGTGTACCGTTTCGTCAGTATGTTAGAAGTGATCAAAGAAAACCTGGCGGATCTATTTCCTTCGATGCAAGTTTTGGATGTCATGCCATTTCGTCTTACACGCAATGCCGACTCTGATCAGGACCAGGAAGATGCTGAAGATCTTTTAGAGGCGATTGAGGAAGAACTTCGTCAACGTCGTTTTGCCGAAGTCGTGCGCCTAGAGCATGGGCCGAAACCAGATCCTTGGATGCTGAAGTTTTTGATGGAAGAGTTAGAGCTCACAGAAGATGACATCTACGAATTGCCGAGCATGCTCGACTTTACGGATCTGGGAATCATTGCCGACTTAAATCTTCCAAAATTAAAGTTTGAGCCGTACACCCCCGTTGTGTCGCCAGCCTTTGCTGAAGACGGAGCCGGAATTTTTAACGCAATCAAAATGTCGGATCAGTTGGTGCACAATCCTTACGAAAGCTTCAAAGCTTCTGTAGAAAATTTCATTCGGGTGGCCTCTGAGGACCCGAAGGTTCTGGCGATCAAAATGACTTTGTATCGTACGGGCGACAACAGTCCTTTCATCAAAGCCTTGATCCGAGCTGCTGAACAGGGAAAGCAAGTTGTCTGCTTAGTCGAGCTCAAAGCCCGCTTCGATGAAGAAAGAAATATTTATTGGGCGACAGAGCTTGAAAATGCGGGCGTTCACGTTGTTTACGGAGTAGTGGGGTTAAAGACTCACGCAAAAACCGCATTGGTCGTTCGCCAAGAGCAAGAAGGTCTAAAATGCTATGCGCACATCGGGACTGGGAACTACAATGTCACGACTTCGCGTTTTTACACGGATCTAGGGTTGCTGACGGCTCGCGAAGAAATCACCAGCGACATTGTTGAGTTTTTCCACTATCTGACCGGTCGTTCCTTAAAGAGCAACTATCAGAATCTTTTGATTGCGCCAGTGAATATGTTCACTCGCTTTAAAGCGATGATTGAGCGTGAAGCTGAACATGCAAAACACGGCAAGCCCGCGCAAATTATCGCGAAGTTTAATAACTTTGAAGAAAATGACATCGCGGTCGCTCTGTACGCGGCTTCGCAAAAGGGTGTCGATATTGACATGATTGTCAGAGGTTTTTGTTGCTTACGCCCGGGAGTGCCTGGAATGAGTGAGCGCATTCGAGTCAGTTCCATCATTGGCAGATTCTTAGAGCATTCACGTCTTTTCTATTTCCGAAATGGCGCTAAAGATCCCGTTGATGGAGAGTTCTATTTAGGCTCAGCAGACTGGATGTATCGCAATCTGCATGCCCGCGTAGAAGCTATAGTGCCTATTTTAGATCGAAATTTAAAAGAAAAGTGCTGGGAGATTTTAAATCTCTGTGTAAAAGAGCAGCGTCAATCATGGCACATGAATTCGGACGGGACTTATACACGACGCAACTCTACAGATCCGGGAATTCACCAAACTTTGATGCAAATGGCGAAAGCTCGCGTTACATTGGTTGAGGATAGTCACTCAGGGGCCGATTAACGTGGAACTTATCATCATTCGACATGCTGTTGCGGAAGAGCGCGAAGAGTTTAAAAAGAAAGGCTTGGAAGATCATTTTCGTCCTTTGACTTTAAAAGGGCGAAAAAAGATGCAAAAAGTCTGTGTTGAACTTCGCGACCACGTGAAGGAATTGGATCTTATTGTTTCCAGTCCTTTAACGCGCGCAAGGCAGACCGCCGAAATCATCTCGCAAATTTACTTTGAAACTAAAGTCGTTGAAGCACCGGAATTAGTCCCTCACAGTCCGCCCCAGGCTTTTTTGAAATGGATGCGCACGCAAGTTCGTCATGCGAAGCGCATTGCCATTGTGGGACATGAGCCTCATTTAAGTTCTTTTGCTAGCTACATGTTAACAGGAAAAACCGAAAGCTTTATTGACCTTAAAAAAAGCGGCATTATTGCATTAGAGCTTGAGTCCTTTGCTCACGCCGAAGCGGGCGGGGCGCAGTTGCTCTATTCAATTCCACCTAAATTTTTAGTCGATTAACGGGATTTTGCCATATCCCAAATCAACCCATCGCGCAGGCCCACACTTGGGATGAGAATCTTTTGCGTTTCTGCTTGGCGCATAATGGTTTCAACCAGCATTGCTGCAGGGACGATGACATCGGCTCGGTCCGGACGAAGTTTTAATTTTTCGATGCGTTCTTTCACCTTAAGAGCACGCAGCTTGGCAATAATTTCTGAAAGCTCTGGCAAAGTTAAAAAGGTGTGTGGCGTCTTCTTTAAAAGATCCACCTTCAATTTTCCTAAGCATTCTAGGTTTCCACCGGTGCCGATGGCAAAATCCACGGGATCGTGATCGCAGTTTTTATAAATATGCTCGCCCAAGTCAGCCAGGAATTCTCCCAAGACAATGTTGAGATGGCTTTCATCGAGCTTTCTTTTTGTCAGATTTTCTAAAATGCGGACTGTTCCCATGGGAAAAGACTTGGTCGCGATCATTTTATCGCCTTTAGAAAAAGTGACCTCGACACTGCCGCCGCCAATATCAATCAGCATGCTTTTTTTGCTGTCTAAATCGATTTCGTTACGAACCGCCTGGTGAATCAGGCGGCCTTCTTCGCCGCCATCAATAATTTCAATTTTAATGCCCGAGCTTTTAAAGATTTCGTCCACAAAATGCTGACGGTTTTTAGCTTCCCGGCAGGCGCTGGTGGCCACGGCTCGGCAGCGCACGACGTGTTCCTTTTTATTGGTTTCAGCATACTGGTGGAAGGCGGCTTTGGCGCTTTCAATTGTTGAAGGCGTAATTAAACCTTCTGTGAAGACGTCGTGGCCTAAGCGAACCGCCGCGCGAAATTTTTTTACCACATGCAACGTCGGAGAGTTTTCAGAAACATCAGCAATCATCATGCGAATTGCGTTAGAACCAATATCAATAGCAGACAAACGACGTGACACGATAAACTTCTCCATCCTTGGCAATAGTATATAAAACTGGCAGCATAAGAGGCATGAAAAAATACAGTTTTGCCTTTTTATTTTTGCTTTTTGCCTCTTCGCAGGCAAACGCTTTGTCGGACTTAGAAATCTCGGGTGAGGTGGATATTTCCGCCACTGTTTGGAATCTTCCGACGGGAGAGCGTGGCAATAGTGCTTTTAACATTCCCAGTTTGTTTTTAAACTTCGAGGCTCCCTTGAAGGATGATAATTTGTTGGTATTAACACTCGAAGGCTCAGAGCAAGAAATAAACTCTGACGAGCGTTTTGAAGTGCGTGTGCGTGAAGCCTACTTGGATTTGGTGAGCGTCTTTAGCGGCATGCACGCACTTCGCGCCGGTTTAATTCCACAAACATGGCAAGAAGCTCAATATGAGCAATACGGTTATCGTTTTTTAGGAACTGATGCCTGGGCTATCACAGAAAAGTGGAGATACCTGAACTATTCGGATTTGGGTGTTTCGTTTATGTCCCAGTTGCCGGCAGATTGGGGAGAGTGGGCTTTGTCATTGGCTAACGGCGAAGGCGCCAACGAAAAGGAAGAAGGTTCGCAGAAAGAAGCCGCGTTGTTTGCGCGTTTCACACTGTGGTCTCCTTTAAGTCTGTCTTTCAATTACGTGCGCGGAAGTTATGACAAGTATTCAGGAAGTGCTGCCGTGAAAGAGCGTATTCAGGCTTTACTTGAGTACGACAAGGAAGACAGCTTTATCGCAGGTCTTGAACTTCTGATGACGAAAGACCCTGCGGACGCGATCAGTGATTTGAAAATCGCCGAGTCCGTGGACGTGACCGACTTCCTGGGGCAATCCGTGGAAGGTCGGGCGGCAAGTGTTTATACTGTGATTAGCACGGGTCCCAAAGCGGAAGTGCTGCTTCGTTATGACTATTTGGATGCGATGGCCAATGAGGATGGCAAGGATTTACAAACGATTCTAGCCTCTTTGGGTTATCAAGTGAGCGAAGATATCAAGGCGGCTTTTGCGGTCGATTATACTCGTTATGCTGAAAACTACGCACCGGGAGTGAGAGATCGCTCTAAAGTCGAGTTGGCAGCGCAAGTTCTGTTTTAAAGAGAGTTCCCTAATCCCACGCCTTAGCGTTACAGAGGCGTCGAGGATTATGAAATGACTTCTTAACTGTGTTAGGATTCTGTTAGAATCCCTAGAGATGCCGTGTTAAGCGGTGCTTTTCTTTCGTAAATAATTATAACCAAAGCCAAGTGCTGGAATGGAATGCCATGGAAAGAGCAATTGATACTCTCATTGAAGACCTAAAAAAGATGATTCTTCTTATGGGTGGTCACGTTGAAAAATCCCTAGCGCAAGCAACGGCGGCCTTGTTGTCGAAAGACCTTTCATTGTTCGAAGGCGTTCACGCGATTGAGAAACTGATCAACGAAGATCATATCAAAGTCGATAATGCGTGCATGCAGCTTTTGGCAAAACAAGGGCCGGTTGCGAAGGATCTGCGTTTGATCCTTTCGGTTATTAAAATTAATAACGACCTTGAACGCATGGGCGACCAGGCCGTGAATATTTCTCACACTGGTAAAGACTATCTAGGTCGTAAACCGATTCCGGCGCAGTTGGGTGACATTCAAAAGATGTCTGAGATTGCAGGAAGAATGGTGAAGGGCTCCTTGGACTGTTTTGTTCGTGGAGATGTGGAGCAGGCTAAAAAGATTCTGATGATGGACGATGAAGTCGACCATTTGAAGAATAAAGTTTTTAAAGACTGCATGGCCCACATGAAATCGCACTCGGAAGATGTCGAGGCGGGTTTGGATTTGATTTTAATCGCAAGGAATCTGGAACGTTTAGGTGATCATGCGACAAATATCGCTGAAGACGTGATTTTTGCGTTTACTGGTAAAGACGTGCGACACGGGGGCAAGTTTGGCTGACAATTCGATTCAAGTGCTAGTGGTAGAAGATGAGCAAGAAATCCGCGAGCTCATGGCCTTGCATCTTTTAAGACAAGGCTATCGCGTGACGGAGTGTTCATCGGCTGAAGAAGCACTGAACGAAATGAACCGCCAAAGTTTTCATGTCTATGTTCTTGATTGGATGCTGCCAGGTCTGAGCGGTGTTGAAATCGTCGATAAAATCAAAGCTAAAAATCCTCAGGCCTCGGTTTTGATGGTGACGGCTAAAGCCGAGCCTAATGACATCGTGTCCGGTCTTGAAAAAGGGGCCGACGACTATCTGACGAAGCCTTTTAACCCGTCTGTTTTCTTGGCTCGTATCAAAGCTCTTCTGCGCCGTACTCAAGTCACGGCTTCACCGCCTGCGGATCAGAACGACGTTCTGCTGTCAGGATTGCGTATAAATTTTAAAACTTACGAGATCTCCTATAACGGGGAGCCTCTTCATCTTACTCCCTCGGAATTCAAGCTTTTGGGGACTTTGGTGCAAAACCAAGGTGTTGTTTTGACCCGCGAGCAACTGATTGAAAATATCCAGGGCGAAGGCATCAATGTCGTTGGACGCACCATTGATACCCACGTCTTTGGATTACGCAAGAAGTTAGGAGAGTGGGGAGACCGCATTGAGACTATCCGAGGCGTGGGATATAGGGTTAAAGTAGATATCGCATGAAGCGATTTGTAAGATTCCCTTGGCGCGTATATTGGAAATTCTTTTTTACTCAATTGGTGGCTTTCAATATTGTGTTTGTCGCCATCATCTCTATCATTGATGTTCGCTATCGCGTTCGTCCGTTTGTTTACAACGAAGCTCTGCTGAATTTCTTTCTTTTCAGTCTTATCGTCGCGGCTCTGACTTCGTATCGTTTCGCAAGACCTATTCATCGTATGATTCTCAAGGCTTTGCGCATTTCCAGTAAGCGCACTTATGGAAGTTTAGTCGATCCTCAAGAAGACGACCTTCTGGATGATGAAGTCGATGATATTTCTGAATTGGACGTGGCTTTAAATCATATTCATCGCAAGATGAAAAAACGCAAAGCTCAATACCTGCAGGCGCAAGAGGAATCTCAAGCTTTTATGAGTGCGGTGGCCGAGGGCTTAGTCAGCGTCAGCTTGGATGAGAAAATTCTTTATTTTAATTCTCAGTTTGCAGCACAATTTATTTCTCCAAATTCAGTCAATTCCACTGTTCTGCGTTTGAAAGACGCCATTCGTTCTTCGGATGTTTTAGAAGGTTTTAGTAAGACGATCCAAGAGGGGAAAGTGCAGCGTTTCACGGTGAAGCTTCCGACCTTGGTGGATAATCAACCTCGCTATTTTGCGGTCTCGGTCAATCCAATCCGCAATGAAAAAACGAAGAATATTTATGGCGTGGTGGGTATCTTCCATGACATCACTGAGCTTAAAAAAGTTGAGCAGATTCGCATCGACTTCGTCGGAAATGCGTCCCATGAATTGCGCACTCCGCTGACATCTATCAAGGGCTATGTCGATACTTTGAAAGAAGACGTGAAGACAGGGCAGATCCAGCAAGCCGGAAAATTCTTAGATATTGTTTCTAGGAATATTGATCGCTTGATGGATTTGGTGAACGACCTTTTAAGTTTAAGCACTTTAGAATCGCACGCAGAACTGAAATTAGAAATGATTCATCCGCTTCAAGTTTCGGAGCACATTCTTGCTGAAATGGCTGTGCTGGCGGCTGAAAAGAATATCGCCATTCGCGTGATAGGCGACGTTCCACCGTTCATGGCGGATGCTCACAAGGTCGAACAAGTTTTGCGAAACTTGGTTTCGAATGCCATAAAATTCATTCCTTCTGGTAAAACGGTTCAAATCCGTTGGGAAGCCGGAAAAGACGCGATCATTTTAAGAGTGATCGATGATGGCCAGGGAATTCCTGAAGAGCACTTAGATCGTTTGTTTGAGCGTTTTTATCGTATAGATAAAGGGCGGACTCGCGATGCCGGCGGCACCGGATTGGGGTTGGCTATTGTGAAGCATATTATGCAAAGCCATGGCGGAACGGTCTCCGTAAAAAGCGGTCGCGACAAAGGTTGCGAGTTTATCTGTACTTTCCCTCTTAAAACCTAGTGGTTCGTAGGCCCTCGTGCCTTGCCTTCAGCGTCGACGCGCTTTATAATGCGTCGATGCAGTCATTTTTTGATCATTTCCAGAAAATCTATGGGGAACGTTGGCCCGCACTTTATGAAGCTTTGGTGAAGGGCGAACAGCAAGTCGCGCGTAAAAATAATTTAAGCCCTGTGGAAGATCTTTCGGTAAAAAAATGGAGCTCGTTCCCTGAAAAACCAGAGCTTTCCGGCTGTTATTGGATTCCTTCTGGCCAGCATGTGCAGCCCGAGCGCAATGCAGATGAACTTCTAGATATTTACATCATGGATCCAGCCAGCGTCATGGTCGCGCGAGCTTTGGATGTTCAGTCAGGCGACCGCGTTCTTGATATGTGTGCAGCTCCGGGGGGTAAAAGCCTGGTCTTGATTGAGTCCTTGAAAGACGATGGCGAGATCTTTTGCAATGACCTTTCTCCAGAGCGTCGCGAGCGTCTAAAAAAAGTAATTCAACAGTATGTTCCGCGCGATGTGCGTGATCGCGTGTGGGTGACGGGTAAAGACGGTGTGCAATTTGGTTTGAAAGAGCCAGAAAGCTTCGATCGTATTTTATTGGATGCTCCCTGTTCGGGCGAGCGTCACATCTTAGAAAACAAAACGGCGCAAGAAGAGTGGAGCCCGCGACGAACAGAGCACTTGGCATCACGTCAGTACTCTTTGTTGGCAGCCGCACTCTTGGCCGTGAAGCCCGGTGGACGTATCGTTTATTCGACGTGTTCCATTAGTCCG
Organism: Bdellovibrio bacteriovorus; assembly: GCF_001592755.1. Lineage (NCBI taxonomy): Bacteria > Pseudomonadati > Bdellovibrionota > Bdellovibrionia > Bdellovibrionales > Pseudobdellovibrionaceae > Bdellovibrio > Bdellovibrio bacteriovorus. Next base: position 100,797 of record NZ_LUKF01000012.1, read on the forward strand.
GCGGAAAATGATGAAGTCATCAAGAAGCTTCTTAAAAAGAAAAAAGACGCCGTCAGATTAGTGGAGGCGTCTTTAGGTGTGGGCGGAGAGCGCACTGAATTCGGCGTGGTCTACTTGCCGGATCAATGCGGTTTTGGCCCGCTTTATTTTTCAATTATAGAGAAAACTTAGTTGTCGTTTTTTTGACGAAACTTGTGGCGGCGATAGTCTTCTAAAGTCAAATAGCCGTAAGTTTTTTTGCGATAGATCTCGATCGTTTCAGCTTCTACGTCGGCAAGAACGTCTTCCATGAAATCCAAGGGGATATTTCCTTGTTTCATCAGTTGAAGGGTGTAAAGATGCACGATCTTGTTGATGAAGTCGGGCGTCTTTTCACGCATGTTCTTGGTTTCTTGAAGCTGCGTTTCGATCATTTTTAATAGCAAATCTGTGTTCATACAAAACAACTATCGGATTTCCCCTTACGAACCTGAGCATCACCCATAGAAATTTGGTCCAAAGGATGTTTCAATAGACTGATGAAAGCCCTGACTCAGCAAGAATTGCAGCAATTTGTTCACTACTTCGCACCAATTTTAGACGGTGCCCAGTTGCAGGATGTCCTGGTTAATGACCGAGGTCTGGCTTTGGGTTTTCGTAAAGACGTGCATTTCTGGATGATCCTGGACCTTGTTCCCAATGCCCCGATGCTGCTGCTTTTTGAAGAAGAGTGTCCGTTTAAGAAAGGACCGAAAGCAAAGCCTGTCGGGCTTTTCCTGAACTCTCATGCGAAGAATCTTTACCTGACTGGAATGAGTGTCCAAGAAGAATTTGGGCGCGTGGTGAAGCTGGAACTCAGGAATTCCTCTTCGGATTGTGAGTTGGAAATTCGCATGATTCCGAAGCAGTGCAATCTGATCGTGAAAGCTCAAGGAAAGCAGATTGCTTGGGAAAGGCCTTTGGATCTGACTCCTCCGCCGGTTGTGGAAAATCCGCCGGCGCCGCGCACGATTGAAGCCATTCATGAAGAGTGGTTGCAGGAACAAGGAACGCAGAAGAAATCTTCTTTAGATCCCGTGTCTCAATGGGAAAAACAAAAAGAAAAAGATCTGATCAAAAAGCGCAAAGCTCTTTCGGAGATCCAAAAGCAGATTGAAAGTGATAAAGAGGATCTTTGGTATGAGGCCGGGCTTTATCTGAAAACTCACGGGACGTTGCAAGTACCCGAGCATCTAAAAACCTGCATCAATGATAAAGAATCTTTGAGTTGGAATATTGAGCATTGCTTTTCAAAAGCCAAGCAGTTGGCTGGCAAGAAGGACGGCGCCAAAGAGCGGTTCGATGAGTTGGTGGTTGAAATTGCCAAACTTGAAAAGACTCGATACCAGGAAAAAGAAAAAAAGCCAGCACTGGTTGATCTTATGCACAAAGCGGACGCTCGAGGTCGTAAGCTTCACTTAGACAACGGCGCTTTGGCTTATTGTGGAAAATCGGCTGCGGACAACCTCGCACTGCTTCGCCAGGCCAAGGCTTGGGATTATTGGCTGCATTTGCGCGATTATCCGGGGGCGCACGCCATCATTCACCGTCAGCGAGATCAATTGATCTCTGAAAATGACATTCAAGAAGTCGCCGAATGGGTGGCTAAAGAGTCTTTATCGTCCAAGTCCCTGATGGTGGGGCAAAAAGTCGCTGTCGTGATCGTTGAATGCCGCTTCGTTCGCCCTATCAAGGGAGATAAATTAGGTCGCGTGACTTATCATTCCGAGAGAACTCTGAGTTTTACCTTGCGTCATGCTTAAGGGGTCTTGACTGACACCAGCCTCAGTCTAAAATTTTCTGTTAGAGTCCCGTCAGGAAAGTTTTCTCTGCGTTGCCGCGTCGTCGCTGTACGGTGTACAGCTTCCTCCTTGCGCCTTGATAAAACTTTCCTGACGGAACTCTAAGTTTTATTTTTGCAGCAGAGGAGATTCACCATGATTGAAGTCAGAGATCTCACGAAAGATTACGGACCAAGACGTGCCATCAATAAACTCAACTTTTCCATTTCAAAAGGGGATGTTGTTGGTTTCTTAGGACCTAACGGTGCGGGGAAATCCACGACGATGAAAATCATCACTGGATTCATGGCTCCGAGTCACGGGACGGCGTCTGTCGCCGGGTTCGATGTTTTCGAAAATCCTTTAGAGGTAAAGAAACGCATTGGCTACTTGCCTGAAACACCTCCGGTGTACGGCGATATGTATGTACGTGATTATTTGCGCTACGTCGCCGCTTTAAAACAAGTTCCTAAAGACAAAATCGAAAAAGCCGTTGATATGGCGATCGAAAAAACCAATTTGAAAGACGTGCAAAAGCGTTTGATCCAGCATCTTTCAAAAGGTTTCAAACAGCGTGTGGGTATCGCGCAAGCCATTGTTTCAGATCCCGAGGTTCTTATCCTGGATGAACCGACGGTGGGACTTGATCCGAAGCAAGTGGCAGAGATTCGCGATTTGATTAAAGCGCTTAAAGGCCAGCACACGATCATTCTTTCCACCCACATTCTTCCGGAAGTGGAAGCAACGTGTGAAAAGGTGATTATCATCAACAAAGGGCAGATCGTTGCCGAAGACAGCATTCATAATTTAGCGACGATGGATAAGGGCCAAAGCCGTTTGCACATCCGTTTGCGTAAAGACGTGGAAGATATGAAAGCCGTGATTGGTGATATCCAGCAAGTGGTGGCTTTCAACTCGGGAACGTCCCAAAGAGAATGGAATATTGATGTGAAAGGGGGCGAAGACGTGGTCGAAGCGATTTCGTCTCGCTTGGTCACAAAAGGTTATGGCTTGCTAGAACTCAGCCCTTCCAAAGTGGACTTGGAAGATGTGTTCTTGAAATTGACTTACGGTAAAGAGCAAGGAAGTGAAGTATGAATGGAACTTTGACAATCCTTAAAAAAGAACTCAAAGGCTTTTACGCCAATCCTACTTTCTGGGTGATCTGTTTTCTTGTCAGTGTGATTTTTAGCTGGGTGTATCCTATTCAGTTAAACTTATTCGCGCAGCTTTTAACAAACTACGTGATGCAACAAGGGGTTCCGACGAACCAATTGAATATCCATTACGGTGTTTTCTTAAGACAGCTTTCTTATTTGAATCTGCTTTTGATTTTCGTGGTACCTGCGCTGACGATGAAGCTTTTCGCCGAAGAAAAGAAGCTTCGCACTTTTGATTTGCTTTTGACGTCGCCGGTGACTTCTTTGCAAATCGTTTTAGGAAAATACTTTGCCGCCTTAGGGGCTGTTCTAGGTATTGTATTCCTGGCAGTTCTTTATCCGTTGGCGACATCGACGTTGGCGACCATCAATTGGATGCCTTTAGTGATCGCTTTCTTTGGAATTTTCTTAGTCGGTGGTGTGTATGCGGCGATGGATTTATTTTCATCATCCTTAACCGAGAATAGCATCGTCGCTTACGTGACTTCCGTTATTTTCAACGTGTCGATCTGGTTTATCGGGATTGGCGCAGAGGTGGTGGACGGTGAAACGGCTCGTAAAGTTTTTGAGCATGTTTCTTTAAGCAGCCATCTTTCCAGTTTAGTTGAAGGCACAGTTCGCACCAATGGTTTGGTGTTTTTCTTAAGCATCATCGTTTTGTTCTGCTTCCTTGCAGAGCGCGTCGTTGAATCCTCACGTTGGAGATAAACATGAGCAAACTTGGTAAAATCTCATTTCTTTTCGCTGGTATTTCCTTAGTGTCCATGTCGATCACTCGTTACCTGATTGGTGATTGGGTGCCGTTTTGTTGGCTGGCGTTGGGCTTGGCGGTCTTCTTCCTGGGCTTGGGCATAGCGAAGGATCGCGCTTTCTTTAAAGAGTTCTTCGTGATGAAGACGACCAAAGAAGGCATGAGCATGGGGGTCTTGATTGTTCTTATGGTTGCAGTGCTTGCGCTTGTGAACTACTTGGGCGTTAAACACTACAAAACATGGGACTTTTCATCTGCACAATCTAACACTTTGTCAGAACAATCGGTGAAGCTGATCAAATCCTTAGATTCTGATTTGAAAGTTCTTTTCTTCTACAAAAAAGGTGTGGAAGGAAACGAAGAAAACCGTCGTATGTTCCGCGAATTGATTAAAAAGTACCAAGATCAAAGTTCCAAAGTTCAGTTGGACTTTGTCGAGGTCAACGAACGCCCGGACTTAGCACAAGAGTACGGCGTGGATAAAGGAAGCGGCGTAGTCTTTTTAGATTACAAAGGTCGTCGCAACCGTGTTGAGCGTATTGATGAACAGGAATTTACAAGTGCTCTGGTAAAGGTGACTCGCGAAAAAACAAAGACGATTTACTTCACGGTCGGTCACGGTGAAAAAGATCTAAATGATAGCAAAGAAGGCTTGGGACTTGGCTCTTTAAAGCTGATGCTTGAGAACAATCGTTACGTCGTGAAAGAGCTTCCATTGATTCAGAATCCAAAGATTCCTGAAGACGCCGACGTGATCGTGATCGCAGGTCCTATCCAGGGCTTTCAAGCTTTTGAGATCACGGCCTTGGAAGAATACTTAAAAAAAGGTGGAAGCCTTTTCTTGGCTTTAGAATCTCAAAATTCCGCCGGCCTTGAAGGCCTTGTTGGAAAATTGGGCGTGCAGCTTGAAAACAATTACGTGATGACGATCGTCGATACTGTCATGGGTCGTGGTATCAACCAAGGTCCTACGGTCGGTGGCGTGTTCTCGCAAACAAATCAAATCACGAAAAGTTTTGCTCGTAGTGAAGTGACATTGTTCCGCTATCCTCAGTCTTTGAAAAAAGGCAAAGTGCCGGACACCATGATTGTGGACGAGATCGTAAAAACGCCGGCCAACAGCATGGCTTTCCAAAGCATGAAAATTTCCGGCGACGGTCCTGAGGGCAGCTTCACTCTGGTTGATGAAGTCGTTGGACGTTTTCCTGGGACACCAGAGGATGCAAAGCAGTTTTCCGCGATCATTGCGGGCGACGTCGACTTTATGTCGAATCAGATGCTTTACCAAAACTTGAATCGTGATTTGGTTTTGAACTCGATCGCGGCATTGGCTAAAGAAGAAAACTTGATCAGCATCACCCCTAAAGATCCGGCAGCGACGCAAATGCTGCTAACAGAAACAAAGTTCGGTGTGTTCTTATTCGCCTTTATTATTCCATTGCCATTGCTACTGCTAGGGACCAGCGTAGGTCTTTATCTTAGAAGGAGAAATGCCTAATGAAACTCAAAGGTCGTACGATTCTTGTTCTGTGTCTTTTGATTTTGGGTGGTTACGCTTACTGGGATTATCTTCGCGATAAAAAAAACGAAGATAAGAATATGGAGCAGGCACGCCTGATGACCGTGAACTTTGAACACGTGGACTCTTTTGAGATTCTCAAGGGTGAACAAAAGATCGTTCTTAAGCGCAGTGTGGATGGCTGGGAATTGATCGAACCTTTAAAAGATCTTGCAGATAATGCGGTTGCGGATGACTTTGTTAAAAATGTCTTTCCCGAAAGAGTGATTGAGGTCGCACGCGAGGGCGGCGATATTGACTGGGCCATGTACGGTCTGGATAAACCCTTGGCACAGATCACATTTAAAACTACCGATGGCAAAGAAAATGTTTTCCAGATTTCCAATAAAAGAAATTTTGAAGAAAACGTCTTTGCTCGTCGCGGAAATGAAAACCGGGTGCTGATCGTGAATTCTGTTTGGCAGAATCGCGCCAATAAAACGGCATCGGATTTCAGAGACCGCCGCTTCCTTCGTCACAAAATTGCGAGCGTCGATGTTCTAAAACTTAAAAATTCCAAAGGCACAATGGAACTTAAAAGAGTCGATGGTGTTTGGCAGCTTGTGGGTGCAAAGAAAGACTATAAGCTTGATCAAAACAAAGTTCGGGAAGTGCTAACAGCCATCTCAGAAGCAAAAGCGGCAGAGATTCTTGGCGGAAAAGAGAAAATCCCCGCAGGAAAGTCTTTGTTCACAATGGATTTACAAATTGCGGATAAAGCCTGGAAGGCTGAAGTAACTCAAGCTCCTGATCTGTTGATTTACGCAAAGGTAAGTGATCCTGCATTCCAGATGAAGATGGAGGCGGGTGCTTTAGATAGATTTATTAAAATGTCACCGGATGACTTAAAAGAAACTCCACCTTCAAAGCCGGAAACCAAAGAAGGTGAAGATCAGCAACAAGCCATGGCTGGCCAGAAAGAAAAGAAGTAATGCAAAAGATTGTCGTTAAATCTCCGACACGCGTGGATCTAGCAGGGGGCACACTGGATTTGTGGCCTTTGTATTTATTTATTAATGGAGCTTCCACGGTCAATGTCGCCATTGATATTTATACAACGGCAGAACTGACTCCTCATGATGATTCAACGATTGTTCTTGAATCGGTCGATTTGAAGTTGAAAAAAGCTTACACGAATTTAGTCGATGCTCTTTCTGACACGGATCCGCGTATGGTGTTGCTGCAGACGCAGCTTCGATATTGGATGCCGACAAAGGGTTTCACTTTAAAAACTTCGTCCGACAGTCCTGTGGGTGGTGGTTTGGGCGGAAGCTCGAGCTTAACGATCAGTCTTATGAAAGCTTTTTCGTTGTTTTGCGGAAGACCTTTTAAAGACATTCATCAAATGGTGCATGCCGCTCATAACATTGAAGCTGAAATCTTAAATACTCCGACGGGCACTCAAGACTACTATCCGGCCGCCTCTGGGGGCTTGAATATTCTTCGTTACAGTTATGACGGTGTCGAGCAAGACGTTATGAAAGTCAGCCATTCTCCTCTGGCCGAAAAGTTCATGCTTGTTTATACGGGGAAGGCTCATCACTCTGGTCTTAACAACTTTGAAGTGATGAAGGATTCAGTGGCAAAAGACGCGCCCACTCTGCAAGCTTTGCATGACCTCAAGGTTGTGGCTATTGAGACAGAGCACGCGGTGCGAGCTGGCAACTGGAATGAACTTGGCACGCTTTTTAAACGCGAATTTGACGCCCGTGTGCGCCTGGCGCCTGAGTTTTCAAGTCCTGAGATCTATAAGCTTGCGGAAGTCTCTTTGCGAAATGGGGCTGAGGCTGTTAAAATTTGTGGAGCAGGGGGCGGTGGCTGTGTTCTGGTCTGGTGTCCTCCTGACAAACGCAAAGGGGTCGCTCAAGCATGCCAAGAAGCCGGCTTTCAGGTGATGGACGCAAAACCCGTCGATCCTCTGTAAAGAAAAAAACGACGAAGAAGTCTGCTGCTAAAAAAACGGCGGCTTCTTCGACTGCATCTCACGCGGGTGAGGTGCATCGCTTTATTGGGGTTTCTTTAAGTGGTGGTAAATCCGATAAAGCCTGCGTCTCTGTTCTTGAATACTATCCTAAGCACAAGAAAGTTTTTCTTTCTCGTCTGGTTGAAAAAATAAAAAGCGACGAAGTGCATTCGGCGGACTTTAAGATCCTCGAAATTATCCAGCAGTACCACCAAGAAATCGAAAGTGTCGCTTTCGATGTGCCTTTCAATCCACCATTCTGTTTGCGCTGTGTCCCTCACTGTCCTGGAATCGAAGGCTGCCCCGAAGAGCATGTGAAGTGGATGTGGGATTACACTCGCAAACTGCATAAAAAGAAAAAACCGCGAAAGCTGTTCACGCCTTACACCCAACGCTGCGTGGAACTGTATCTGTCGACGGAACTGGAAGAGCCCTTCAATCTTCAGCATGCCATGGGCGCAAATACGGCTCCGCTTTTAGCGCGGGCGATGTTTATCAAGCGCCGATTGGTCATGCCTTGCTTTGAAGTCTTTCCCAAGCTTTCAGTTTGGAGAGTGGGACGTTCGCTCAATGTGATGAAGAGTCACTTGCGTTTTCATAAGCACTCGATTGGCGGGGATGAGAGTCGTCGGGAAATTTTGAATGCTTTAAGCTCTCACAACGTGGCCTTCGTCTATGATCAAGACGTCAAACTGATGATTGAAAATAATCACGCCTTTGAGTCTTTCATCTGCGCGCTCACGGCCTTCTTGCAATTCAAAGGCTTGACCGAACCTCGACCTGAGGGATTCCCTCGCCGCGAAGACTGGATTGAATTTCCAAGGCCTTCGATCAAGTGGGATTCTTTTTGAAACATAATTCTTTAAGTTTTTTAGGGATCATTTACTGAACTAGCCCCGTTTTTGTTTGCCTCCGCATCAAAGTCATTTCACAATTTTGGATGTCTAACCAAATCACACACGGAGGTTTTCAGTGAAATTGGTAAATGTAGTTCTTGTAGCATTGTTGGTATCTGGTGTTGCTCACGCTCAAAAAAAGGGCGGTCTTTTGTCACAAGTTTCTGGCCAAGGTTATGGTTCAGCAGGTTGTGGTTTCGGTTCTATCGTAATGGGTTCTGATGGCAACCAAGTTCTTGCGGCTACTACAAACGGAACTTCTGGTTCTCAAACTTTCGGTATCTCTACTGGTACATTGAACTGCCAACAAGATGGTATCTTCAAATCAGGTCGCGAAGTTCCTGCTTTCATCGAAGTGAACAAATTGGCTTTGGCTAACGACGCAGCTCGTGGACAAGGTGAAACTTTGGCAGGTCTTGCTAACTTGATGGGTTGCAACTCTTCAGCGTTTGCTCCTGTAATGAAGAAGAACTACAACAAAATCTTCGTTGAAACAAACATGCAACCAGCAGCTATCGAAGCAAACATCAACGCAGTTGTTGCTCAAAACAACGTTTGCGGCGCTTAGTTTTTAGCTTCCTTTAGTGAAGAAATAAAAACGCAGTGGCTTTGGTCACTGCGTTTTTTATTTTTCCGTCACAGATTTTTACGTAGAGCTTAAAAAGAACTCTCTGAAGGATAGTTCTTGTCAAAATTGTACAGAGCCAGAAAGATGGTTCTATGCTTTTGTCAGTACTTCCGTTTCTTTTTTTAAATTCTTGGTCCGCATCGTCAGTCCCAGATTCATCCTCCGCGGCGAAGGTGCTGCAAATCGCTCAAACAAAAAAGCTGGCTGAGGATCGCCAGTGGCAAAAGCTGCTTCATTTTGAACGCGATACATTCTTTGTGACCGAAAGTCAGATTGATAGTCCGAATTTTTTCTTGTCGGTAAAGGGAAAGAAAGATCCCCACGCCGAGCTCGAAGCGACAATTCAGGCTTTTTTTCAGGAACCGCCCGCAGATGTGAATGAGCATGCGCAATGTAAATTTCCGGCTCGTTATCAGTGGCTGAAAGATCATCTGAAAAATGAAAATATTCTTTGGAAAGATTTGAAGTGCGATCGCTATTTGGCTTTTGCCAAGGGTATGCAAGGTGAGTCGGTTTCATTGGTCTTTTCAAGTTACTACTTAAACAATCCTTCATCTGCGTTCGGCCATACGTTTTTACGCGTAAATAAAGCCGCAGAACAAGATGGTCAACGCCATGAGCTTTTGGATTACGGCCTGAACTACGCTGCCGAAGCCGACACGAATAATGCTTTTCTTTATGGTTTCAAAGGTCTTTTCGGTCTTTTCCCAGGGCAGTTTCGTGCGATTCCTTATTACTATAAGGTGCGCGAGTATAATAATGCCGAGTCTCGCGATCTTTGGGAATACGAACTGGATATCAAGCCGCGCGCAGTTTCTATGCTGGTTGCGCACGTGTGGGAATTAGGGCCGGCGCAGATTGATTACTGGTATCTGACTGAAAACTGTTCGTATCACATGCTTTCTATTTTAGAAGCCGCCGATCCCAACGTTGATATCTTAGCGCACTTAGATCATTACGTGATTCCCGCAGATACGATTCGTGTTCTTTGGATAAAAACCTCTTTGATTAAGAGTTATAAGTACCGTCCGTCCATTCGGCAGGTTTACTTCGAGCGTGGGAAAATTCTGAATAAAGAAGAACAAAAGGAATTTGCGGAACTTGTTCATCAGATTCGCGCGCAAGACGAAATCGTCTATGGAAAGTCTTTTCAAGACAGAACTCCAGAGTCGCAAGCCAAGATCTTGGATGCATTTATCGACTTCATTGACTTTCAATATTCGAAAGAAGTGCAAGAGGCAGGACGGGAAGCGCAGCTTAAGATGCGCGTTTTAGGAAAACGCAGTGAGATCGCCGTTGAGCCACAAATTATTAAAATCGATCCGGCGCCAGAGGATCGCCCCCACTTAGCGCATCCGTCGGGCCGTTGGGGTGTTGGGTATTTGCACGACACTTCAGATAAGGATCTGGCACTTCTGACTCATCGGTTTGCTTTGCATGATCGTTTAGATCCCGCGTGGGGATATCCGACTTACTCACAAATCACGTTTTTTGATTTGGGTTTTTCTTACGGGTCTTCTTACAGCAATCCGGATGAAAAGCGTTTTGAGCTTGAAAATTTCGCCGCCTTTGAACTTGTTTCTGCCAGTCCGTGGTCCAAATTAATTCCGGATCATTCGTGGAGATTTAAGTTAGGCATCGAAAGAACTCGCAATGAAAATTTTCTGCCCACGCATGAAGGTGTTATGAAGTTGGGCGGTGGATGGACATTTGACTATGGCACTTTTGACATCACGGCTCAGGTTCAAGGCGAGGTGCACTATGGACCTTCTTTGGCAGATAACAATTTCTGGGTGGGCGCCGGACCTCTTCTTGAAGTTCACTATAAAGTAAATGCCTGGTGGTTGTGGCAAGCGGGCCTTTACTATCGTCGTGACTCAGCGTGGAATCAGCAGGATTACTTTAGAAGCCAAATAGAAACGCAATACAGTTTCACAAAGTCCTTCGGGGTGCGCGCGTCTTATCGCAACGAGAGATTCCTTGAGGAAACGAGTCTTCAGCTGTTTAATTATTACTGACGATTCTCGTTGTTCCACTGTTTCAGGGAGCTTTTTGTATGTCGCAGTCCACGGCCTTTCCTTACTTGCACGGTTTTTCAAAAGATGAACAAGAGCGTTTGCGCAAGCAGGCTCGTTTCGGTGAATACACGGTTTATCAAAATATCAATCTAGCTTCCGTGCAAAATCTTTTGGAAGTTGGCTGTGGTGTCGGCGCGCAAAGTGAAATCATTCTGCGCCGTTTTCCTGATTTGAAATTAACGGGTATTGATCGCAGCACCAAACAGTTGGAGGCCGCCCAATATCATCTTTCGCAAATGCCTTTTGCAAATGGTCGATTCCAGTTGCAAGAGATGGATGCGACTTCCATGAAGTTTTCTGCGAACGCCTTTGACGGGGCTTTCTTATGTTGGATCTTAGAGCATGTTCCGGACCCCATTCGTGTTTTATCAGAAGTTCGTCGCGTGCTTCGTCCCGGCTCGGTGATTTATATCACCGAGGTGATGAATGCTTCGTTCTTTCTAGATCCTTACTCTCCCAATGTTTCCAAATACTGGATGGCATTTAACGAATATCAACTGACCCAAAAAGGCGATCCTTTCGTCGGAGCAAAGTTAGGAAACTTCCTGATGCAGCTAGGGTATAAGGATATTCAAACGGAAGTAAAAACTTGGTACTTAGACAATCGTTCTCCGCAAGCGCGTAAAGACTGTATTGAATACTGGACGGAATTACTTTTAAGCGCCAGCGATCAGTTGGTCGAAGCCGACTATGTGTCGGACGAAATCGTTCAGGGAATGAAAGATGAAATGGCGAAGGTGGCGAGTGACCCGAACGCCGTGTTTTATTATTCTTTCGTTCAGGCCAAGGCTTATACCTAAAGATTGTCTTTTTTAAGCCAACCTTTCTTGAAGATCCAGTAGGTAATCACGGTCACCACTAAAAGCATCACGCTCAAAATGACATAGTATCCATTTTGAGTGTGCAACTCGGGCATATTGTCGAAGTTCATTCCGTAAATACCGGCTATAAAATTCAAAGGTAAAAAGAAGATCGAGAACACGGTAAGGACGCGCATAACTTCATTGGTGCGATAAGAGGCTTCATTGGTTTTCTGCGACATCAATGACAGATGAAGGTTTAAAAGACCTGTGATCTCTTCATGAATGCCATCCGCATAGAAAATCAGTTTGTCTAAGGGCTCGCGCACGTGATTCAGATCGCGCAAAGGGATTGTCACTTCAGTACTGATTTTGTTCAGTATATCCGCCGTGAATTTAAAAACTTTGCGGTAGGAAGAGACCTTGCGTTTGATCGTGTAACCCTCCCGCAGGATATTTCTTCTTTTTAAAGCAAAGACCCGCTCTTCAATGATATCCGTTTTAGAATCCAGTTGATCTAAAGGAGCATCAAAGCTTTTTATCGTCTGTAGAACCAGATTCTTGACCAAAGAATTCAGCGTGTGCTTTTCAAAGGCCGCTTTGTCTTTTTTCTCTGAAGTGCAGGGAAGAGCCGAGCGATGAACGGAAAGAACGAAGTCTTTTCCGATAAAAAGCACGAGCTTTGTTGTCAGTTCTTGCATGGTCGCGGCTTTTGGCTTTGCCTGCAAATCCTGATGACGCAAAATAATCATTAAGCATTTTTCATAGAACTCCGCCGTGGGCAGATGTTCGGGATCTAAGCAGCTAGAAAGCACCTGAAGCGGAATAGGAAACTCTTCTGCAAGTTGAACGAAATTTTCTTGCGAAGGAGCTTCGCAATCGACCCACTTAAAATCTTGCCATTGATGCTCAAACCGTTTCATGATCCCAGTATGACAAAGTTTTCTGAGCTTCGCCGTACCTTTTTGAAATGCATTGCGTTGCTGTCGTTGACGGGCTGCCAGTCGTATTTCTATTTTCCCATGAAGGAAAAACTTTTTGATCCGGCGAAAATTAAAATGCAGCCGGAAGATGTGTTTTTGAAAACACAAAGTGGAAACACGATTCATGGCTGGTATTTTCCCGCGACAACGGTGACAGAAAGCAAAGGAACTTTGCTTTTCTTCCATGGCAATGCCGAAAACTTAACGTCTCACTTTTTGATGTTTCATTGGCTTCCGGCAAAGGGATACAACTACTTTATTTTTGATTATCCAGGTTATGGTCTTTCTACAGGAAAACCTTCGCCAGAAAGCACCGTTGAAGCGGGGATGGCGGCGGCAGAGTGGTTGCATCTAAAAAAAGATTCTCGACCTTTGATCATCTACGGTCATAGCTTAGGTGGGATTGTTGCCTTAAGAACTGTGGAGGAGATTAAAAATGAAGTTCCTATTCGCAACGTCATTATTGAAGCCAGTTTTTCCTCCTACCAACAAATGGCTCGCAATGTTTTAAGTCGTCGCTGGTTTACGTGGCCGCTTCAGCCGATCAGTTATGTTGTGATCAGCGACAACTATGCACCGAAGTCTTTGGCAGACATTTCTCCGTTACCGCTTCTTTTCATTCATGGCGCTGACGACTATGCGGTGGAGCTTAAGAACTCCGAGAAAATGTTTGCGGCCGCGCGCAGTCCTAAGGAATTTTGGGTGATTCCAGGGGGGCATCACGGTGATCTCTATGAACTTCGCAATGGCGAGCTTCGGGATCAATTATTGGCCTACCTATCTAAAACTTTGACAGTGTCTAAGTAGTCAAAGCTCCATTATTGCATTTTAGAAAGCATGCTTCCTGCAAGTGAGAGCGCAGGATGAAGAGCCGTCTTTTTACTCTTATTTTTACGCTTCCCTTAATAATCACAGCTTGTGCTCCCGATCAGCGCGACCAGGGTTCAACCCCGGTCACGACTTATGAACCTCCGCGCCCCACGGTGGTGGAACAAGACGGTTATAAAATTGCTAGCGGGGCGACTCGTCTAGTGGACACCAGTGTTGTCTTTGATGCGACAACCAAAGCGATGACTCTTAAAGGTAAAATTGAATATCTGCCGGTTCGTGGGCAGTCGTTGCAAATGATCGATGTAGACCTTGCGGGCTTGGTCGATCAAGACGGATTTATCAATCTGCGCAGCGCTCGTAAAGAAGTGTCTTTGCCTCAAGGTGTGCAATTAGCTGCTAAAGCGACGTGCTTAAGTGAAGAGGGCACCTGTCATTCTTCTTTCATCGATATTTACTTGTATGCCGATGGTCTGATCTATCATCACCAAATTGAGTCGCATCAAGAAGCTCCCAAAAAAGATTCTGCAGAAGAGAAAAAAGAAGAACCGACTTCGCCTGAGCAGACAGAGCCCGAAGATGAATTGGAGTCTGAAGGTGGCGCTGACGAAGTCGAAGGCGATCCGGGTCATTACGTCGGCAGTGTCAAAGAAGACATTGAAAATCTTTTGGATGTAAAACCAGAACCAAAAAAAGACGAACCTAAAAAAGAAGAGCCGAAGTCGGGAGAGCCAAAGAAGGAAGAACCCAAGAAAGAGGAGCCAGAAGCAGAGACTCCGAAAAAGGATGAACCAAAGAAGGATGAGCCTAAGAAGGACGAACCCAAAAAACAGGAACCGAAGCCGGAAACTCCAAAAATTCCTGTTCCCACACCTCGTCCTGAGACTCCTAAGAAGGATGAACCGAAAAAAGAGGAGCCAAAAAAAGAAGAACCTGCAACGGATTCAAAACCTGAGATTAAAAAAGTCAGTCAGGCCATCGGGCCTGTGAATCAAGGTCGTTTAGAAAACGCGATGAATATATTGCGCTACCAAGAGACGCATGAGCCAACAGGTTTTAAAGTTATGCGTCCGGCGCGCCTCACTCACTTTGCAACAAATGAGTTGGGATATATCGTGACGCAAATGGGGCTTTTCACAAAAAAGGAAATGCCTGGATACGTGATGTCGATCGGGGATTTGTCTCGTGAAAAAGGCGGAAAACTTGGATCCCACAAATCACATCAAAATGGTTTGGATGCGGACGTGGCTCTTTTCTTTAACAATAAATCTTTTCAAGGCTTCTTTGCTTCGGCCGTGGCCGTTGATAAACCTCATGCGAACTGGATGGAAGAAGAACAATGGAAGCTCTTTAAACACGTGGTAAAGACAAACCTTATTGACCGAATCTTTATTCACAAGGTTTTAAAGAAATCTCTCTGTAATATAGCTATTAAAAATGGCGAGCTGCAAAAGGGTAAAAACGAAGGCCTAGCTTACGAAACCCTGCGCCGTCTGATCGCCGACACCGACCATCACAACCACTTCCATTTACGAGTGAAGTGTTCCAGCGCCCAGGTTCGTTGCCGCCAAATGGCAGAGCCCGCTCACGGTTCGGGATGTTTTTGACGAATCCCCTTTAGGCTGACACACTTTAGGTATGGCTGATTGGCGCGATCGAAGTGAAATGAATGGGGACGTGGTTTTCTTCCGGTATGTATCGGAGGGGATGGAAAAGAGTCACGAAGAAGTTTTTATCTGGGATTTGGATAAGACCTATCTGGACACGACCATTGATTCGCTATCGGGTCTGATGACCACGATTCTTGAGCGCGCCTTGAATAAGAAAAACATTCCTGGCACCAACGTTCTGATGCAATCTTTGTCGGAGTACCGTAAGCAACAAAAAGGCTACATGTACTTTCCGATTTATTTTATCACAGCATCCCCACCGCAAATGGAAGAGCGCATCTCTGAGAAATTCTCTTTGGATAATATCCGCCCGTTTGGTTGTTTTTATAAAGACAACTTGGCGAATCTTCGTCCCGGTCGTTTCTGGCGTTTGACGAAGCAGGTGGGATACAAGCTTCAAGCCTTGATGCAGTTAAGAACAAGACTTGCCGAGAACGTCCGTCAAATCTGCTGGGGCGATGACAGCGAAACAGACGCCATCATCTACAATCTTTATTCGGATATTTGTTCCAGACGTTTGGGAGCTCACGACATTCGCACGACCTTAGAAGGCTTGAATGTGACTGGTGAGCAAGTAAATACAATCTTAGATTTGCAAGCGAATATTCCAGAGCAAGATCCTGTCGAAAAAATCTATATCAATCTTGCGACGGACACCGATCCTGATTACTACTTAAAGTTTGGGCGCCGCACGTTAGCGACGTACAATACTTTTCAAGTGGCGTTAGATCTTTATCAAGATCACCGCTTAGGCCTTGATGGAATCTACGGTGTTATTCAAGACATGATTTACAACTATGGCTACACACCCGAAGAGCTGATGAAAAGTTTTGACGAATTTATCCGTCGTGGTGTCTTAGGTGAAAGAGCCTATCAAGAGGTGAAACCTTTCTTCAACGAAAAGGGATTGCTGCACAACTCTTACGAACCTTCTGTAAGTCCCCTTAAAGAAAAAACTGTTGAGGATGGAAGGGTGTACGAGATGGAAGGAGTCCACGAGCCTTGGATTCCTGAGCGGATCGATTATCTTCACGACTATCGTTAGGCGCTTGCACGCGGGATTTTTATAGCTAAGAGTTTTTTATAGCTCATAGCTGCGGACGGCACGCCGTCCGGGCTCGGTCAGCGCCGGCTTCGCCGGTTCGGGCCATCCAGGCCCCGCTGAAGGCCGTCCTTCGTATGAACTATAAAAAACTCTTAGCTATAAAAATCTTCGTTAAGGTCTAACGTTATCGGAAATAACTGCGACAGGAATCCATTTTAGGCTTCGTGCGTTTTGGGTACCTGCTTCCCTTTGTGTTGAAAAGGAAACGGGTACCGTTATTCGAAGCGGAGAGGGAAGACTGTGGAGATGGGGTCGCCGTTGAAGGATTTGAATTCGACTCGGCGGGTGGCTTCGAGGAGGCATTTTTTGAAGCCGGCGTCGTTGATGCTTGAAGAGGCGATTTCGGCTTGGTTTACTTTGCCGGTGCGTTCGATGGTGAAGGTGATTGAGGCTTGGCCTGTGACTCCCGGAGTTTTTTGCAGAAGCTGAGTGTAGCATTTGAAGAAAGAGCCGCGGTGAGTTTTCAAGGTGTCTTGAATGAACTCGGAAGTCAGGCCTTCTTGGATGTTGGGTGTCGGCTGTGTCGGGCTGGTTTCGGCTGGCGCTAGATCAGGCAAAGTTTCTGTCGGAGCTTGTTTCTTGTAATTCATTTCGTAGTCGGTGGCGTTCCAGCGGACGCCGTCCTTAGAAATGTAGACGCTGCCTTCGCGGCCGAAGTTTTCTACTTGCAGGTCGCCTCTTTTTAAAATCAAAACGATGCGATCACTTTCTTCATCAATGGTGATTAAAGAATTTTCGGGAATACGAATGCGGTAAGCGGAATCAAATTCCATGGTCGCGTCACCGTCTACGCCAGTCTCTACTGAATCTAATGCGAAGAGCGTGGATTTGCGCGTGAGAGTTTCTTTTTGTGTGAGGTTTTTGCGCAAGACAAAGACTTTACCCAGATTGAGTTCAATGCGGGCTAAAGGGCGAGAGCCTGGCTTCTGTTTTTCAGTTTGTGTTGCTACGAAAAGAGAAAGGCCTACGCTTACAAGACCTAAAATAATCAGAGTGGAAATCAACCAGTTGTTCTTCGCCATAGTGAAACTATAGCGAAGAACTTTTTGAAGATGTACTAAAATTACTGAGCAGGAGTTGCAGTTGCTGCAGGTGTCGCAGCTGGAGTTGCCGTCGCTGCTGGAGTTTCCGCAGGAACAGCGGCTGCACCATTAGCATCTGTTGTTGCAGGAGCCGCCGCCGGAGCTGTTGGCAAAGGCAAAGAATCAACAACGGATTTTGTTTTAGAAGAAGTCAAAATAGATAAAGTTAAACAGCTGATCGCAAAAAAGATCGCTGCCCAAACAGTCATTTTACCAGCCAAAGATTGTGCGCCTGTAGCACCCAACAAAGAGTTCGAACCGCTTGCGCCGCCCATTCCAAGGGCGCCATCACTTTTAGAATCTTGAATCAAAACAAGAACAATCAAGACCAAAGCAACGATGATATGAAGAATTCCAATGAAAGTAGTCATTTTCTAGTATCTCCCAAAGATCCCTGAATATAGGGACAAACAGGGGTCTTCGTCCACCCCAAAGTGCCCTAAATCCACGGCATTGATGCTCTATGTCATGGCCTGGTCTTTTCAAATTTAAGCCAGTCTATAAACTAGAACTTATGAAAAAAACTCTCTTGGTCCTTCTGCTTCTGAGCTTCCAAATCCTTACAGCCTGCACTTCGGATGAAAAAGTGCTTAAAACAAAGGCATTAGAGCTCGCCGAAAAGAAATTCTCGGAGCAAATTAAACAAGAAGCCGACGACAGCCTTTCTCAATCCCCGTGGCTGCACCAAGCCTATACTCAGTTTATTCAAGACAACTCAAAAGTTTCCGTGGAAGAGGTGAAGTTTCAAGGAGAGACCTTAGCCACAGTGTCTGTTGTGGTTGAGACTTACCCGATGAAACTCCGTCGCACACTTTTGGGTATCGCTTCTCGTGTGGACTCCAGCAAAAGCCGCCGCTTCAATTTTAGCGAGGCTCGCGGGTTGATCGTCCAGCAGGGCATGGAGAAAGGCGAAGTCGAATCTCAGCCCCTGGGTGTTTTCAAATTTCACAAGTCAGATAAGAACTGGATTCTAGATTAGAACATCCAGCCCAATTGGATCTTACATAAAGTAAAGCGCGGAAAGTAGGAGGCGATATTCAAAGTCGTATCCACTTCATCCTTGTACTCGTTGTTCGTAGCATAGTTGATGTAGTCATCATCACGTTTGGAAACATGAACTGGCTGCGCCCATGAGAGCCAATCTACGCCGATCGTAAAGTTCTTTTTAATTGTCCATCGGTTGCCGAAAGCAAGATTGAAACCCCAAGCTTCAATGCCGACGACTTCGGCGTCAGGGTACGAACCACTGATGGCGTCGACAAACTCGTTTCCTAGTTGTGCGTTGAAAGAGAAATAAGTGATGCCGTAACTCCAGTGGAAACTGTTGTTATTGCCATAGCTTCGACGAATCAAAGAAATACGGCGCTCGGTCATCTTGCCCAGATCATCAACGAAGAAAGGCAATGCTAAGGAACCTTGTAGGAACTCAAGCTCCCAGGATTTGGAAGCGTCTTGATTGATTCCCGCAGTGACACCCCATTTGCTGGGAATTAAAAGATCAAATGGCGCATAGTCGCCGATCACAAAATATTTATTTTCTTCCCGGTTCACTCGCGACTCATCCAAGATGCCAAAGGCTGACGAGGCGATCTTTTCAAGCTGATTTCTTTCAGCCTCTGGAGCAGCAGGTTCAGAAGTCGAAGTCTGCGCAGAGACGAGAATAGGAAATAGAAGAAAGAATAAAAGATTTAAAATACGCATACGAATTTGTATGCCGCAGTAACATTGAAGGCAATAAAAAGGCGCACGCGTTGCGCGCCTTTTTAATGAGAGAAGTTGTCTTTATCTTCGTTCTCTAAGTTTTCACCTGGAGAAGAAGATGAGGACTTACTTTCTTCTGGAGTTGGCACTTTGCCTTTTCCATCATATTCATTGATGAATTCTTCCGGTGGGCCTTCCATCGTATGAAATTGTTTGGGCCTATCGATCGGCTTTTGAGGTGTGGTAAAGACCGGTTGAATATTGTTGATGTATTTATCAGCCATTGGAACCTCCTCAAATGACATTCCTCATTTTAGCAAATACGTGCGGCAAAATTGCAAAAGGTCCTGTTTATTATGCAATTGAAACTCAAAATAAGAGTTAGGTCTGAGGGGATTCAATGGGTGCAAAAATATTTAAAGATCGAGGCAGGACGCGGATTTTTAAAGGCGTTGTCGTGCGCACATCGCCATCCACGTCGACATGCATGGTGCGTTTGGTGCGAAGTTGGATTGTTTGCCCAGAAAAACTTGTCACATCGTCTTCTCGTTTAAATTTTCCCGTGATCAATGCGGGAATTAAGACGAAAGAATGCCACCACTTTTTGGATTCTGTACTCAAACCATGCAGAGTGCCGTCTTCCAAAGAAGCATCCTTGTGAATGACAAGTCCGTTCCCGTAATTTCTGCCGTTGCAGATACTGACTTGCCAGGAAAAAGCGCTGTGAATTTTTCCGTCAAACTCCAGTTGAACCCAGAAAGGTGTCATTCGTAAAACAACCTTGATGGCGGTGAGTATAAAGGCAAAAACTCCTAGCCAGCGTTTCAGGTCTGATTGGACGACGCGATTGACTTGAGTGCTTAAACCCAAGCCTACCACATTCATAAAAGGTATGCCGTTCACAATTCCCGTGTCCACACTCTGGATCTGTCCGGTTTTAAGAAGTTCTAATGCGTCTTTGATATTCGTCGGGATATTCAAAGTGCGAGCTAAGTTATTCGCGGTCCCCGAAGGAATCAAAAGCAACGGAAGATTGTGACGAATCAAAGCGGGTAAGGCCTCGCGCACAGAGCCGTCGCCTCCGGAGACCAAGACAACTGGATTTTCTTTTGCAAAATGATCGATGACTTCAACCATGGATCTGCCAGATTTCTGATTGTGATCCAACACCTCGTAGCCGTTTTCTTTCAACCATGCTGTGATTTCTTCCTGCACCTGATGGCCCTGCCGAGCCTTGGGGTTGACCAACACCAGGATCTTTTTCATAGTGTGTTGATGAAGAGAATTCTGCATATTTCTGATCTCCACTTCGGGCGCATTCATCCTCCGGCTATTGAGGCGCTAGAAAGTTTTTTGGCGGCTCAACAGCAAAAACTGGATTTGATCGTCATGACGGGGGATTGGACTCAAAGAGCCCGTAAAGGCCAATATCAAGCTGCGGCCGAGTTCATCAAACGATCTCCGTTTCCAGTATTAACGATTCCTGGGAATCACGATATTCCTTTGTACAATTTCGTCGCGCGACTGTTGCAACCTTTGAGAAACTACAATCGTTTTATCCGCAGCGTGACGACTGACACTTTTGAAGATCCGGAAATGGTCATCGTGGGATTTCGCACCGCCAGTGTTTTTCGTCCTGTAGAAGGACGTATTCTAAAAAAAGATATCGAACGCGCCGAGAGCGCTTTTTCTAAGGCGCCGGATTCGGCTCTGCGGGTGATTGCCTGTCATCATCCGCTGTTTCAACCGAAAGATTTGGCGCGCATTCAGCCTGAATATCTAGCCAAAAGAGTTTTGGCTTTGAAACCGCACTTAGTTCTGAGCGGGCATTCGCATTTAAACTGGGTCGCGACTGTGAAGGATGAAGAACGTCATCAGATTTTGCATGTGTCCGCGGGGAGTGCAACGTCGGATCGTCTGCGTGGCGAGGTGAATAGCTTCCACATCATCACCACGGAAAATGCGGGCGTGAATATAGAGACTTATTTTCTCTCAGAAGAAGGCTTTGTCATTCCGAAGGGCGAAGTTCACAAGTCCGTTAAATGGGAACCATTTATTAATCTGTGAGGCTGCTTCCTAGTGCCCTGGGCTGGTTCGATGTCGAAGGCTTAGACATGTGAGTTCTCGTCCAATCAAATACTTAGTAATCAAAATAGCCCGGTCTTGGCTTTGCACCCAAGTCCCACCAGTATGAAAACACAATGGCGCTTCTTATTGGTGGCTTTGCTTTTCCTTTTGCCTTCAGCTTATTCATGGGCTGAAGACCCGTCTCGTATTGAGACTGAGTTAGAAGAGAAGGTGCTTGATAAGGCTCAGGTGGCTGAGCACGAGCGCACGCTTATCAAAATAGCCGAAGATAAGATCTATGAATTTGATCGCTATCCTGACCGCGAAGAAATGAAAGCGGCCTTAGGTTTAAAACTTCCCGAAAAAGTAAAGCAGCAGATTCTTGCGCGCGGTGGTTCTATTGAAGAGGCCGACCCGATGCTGGCCTATGAAAGTCTTCCTGAAGATAGAAAACAAAAGTTCCAAGAAATGCGTTTGATGTTCTTAGCGAATGCAGCTCGGATTATGAACTCTACAAAGTTTGTATTTGGAGCGGGCAGCCTGGTTGGTGATGCGTTTAGTTTCGTGAAGGTAAAAACGAAACAGGCTTTTGGTAAAACGGTTGAACAGACGCCTTCAGAAAAAAGAACTTTTTCGGTGCGCAGTCATCAAGCGGTTCAAGCAGTTTTAAAAGGAATTGATTATAAATTATGGTCGCAGGCTCCTTTGGTTATTGATTCAAATGAATTTGGTTTAAGCGTCTCTGTAGGCGCCTTGGCGGAAACAGGCGTATTGCGCAAAGGCGGCGGTGGTGCTGAAGAAGTGGGCTTAAGTTTCGCGTTTAATAAATCCAAGCGCGCATTCGTGTTTGAAATTTTCCACAACTCTGAAAACTTCGATAATACAAAAGCGGCGGTTTCGGTTTTAGGTCTTGTGGGTAAAGCAGGTATTACTTTAGGTCGTCGCAGTGGCGCGGACACTTTAAAAGGCAGCTCGTTTTATCCGCCGGCGGTGCCTGGTTATAGCGTGTCATCACCTGAGTATTTCTCGGCAGGATTGAGCTCGAGTTTAGGTCTTCCTCCGCCTCCTTTGGCGGACTTATTGACTTTCACCAACCGTTTTGAACGCCACAGTCTTATTCGTGTCACGGTGTCCCCATTAGTGAAGGGCTACGTCAGACTCGAATTTGGCGACGTTCGCGGTTCAATGCGCCTTGTCGGAATGCGTTTTGTTGACGTCTATCGCGCTATATCTGACAAAGTTCTTTCGTACGGCCGTGGCCGTAGCTGCAGTGTAGTCTTTAATTAGAAGTTGGCCTTAATGAAATTTTTGGTTTTTGAAGGATTGGATGGCTCTGGGAAGAGCTCCTTGATGCGGGCCCTTGAAGGGGAGTTGGCGCGTCGTGGAGTGGCTTTTCAACGCACTCGTGAACCAGGCGGAACACCTCTTGGGGATGAAATTCGCAATATGATTCTTCGTACGGAAGGGCCTTCGCCACTTCCACGCACTGAACTTCTTTTGTATGAAGCAAGTCGCGCTCAACACGTCGAACAAGTGATCCGTCCAGCTTTGGCCAAAGGAACTTGGGTGCTTTGTGATCGCTTCACCGCAAGCTCTGTGGCCTTCCAAGGTGGCGGTCGTGATATTTCCGAAAAAGACGTGATGACTTTAAATGACTTCGCTACGGGCGGGCTTAAAGCCGATCTGACCATTCTTTTGGATCTTTCTGTCGAAGAGTCTCGTTCGCGCCGTCAAGGCCGAGGTGCTGCTAACGGAGAAAGTGAAGACCGCATTGAATCTGAAGCAGATTCCTTTCATGAAAAAGTGCGCCAGTCTTTTTTAAAGCAAGCTCGCGCTGAAGCGTCTTCATGGCTTGTGCTCAATGCCCAAGAAACTCCCGAAGTTCTTTTCCAACAACTTCTGAAGGCTTTGGCCGAAAAGAATATTTTGAAATAGGTTGTTGATGGCTCGACTGCTCGATTTCGTCTTAGGACATCAAGATATTATCGCAAAGCTCGTCGCTTCCTTTGAACAGGGAAAGCCCGGGCAGACGTATCTTTTTGTCGGACCTGCGGGCATTGGAAAAAAGCTCACCGCCAAAGGCTTGGCGCAAGCACTGGCATGCCCACAAAGTCCTCGTGGTTGCGGCAAATGTCCATCGTGTTTTCGAATGGCGCAAGGAACTCATGAAGGTCTAAAAGTCATTGAGCCTTCCGGAGCGCAAATCAAGATGGAACAAGCCCGCGAGGTGATTGAGTTCCTCAGTCTGAAAAGTCTTTCCGGAAATCGCGTGATCATCATCGATCAAGCGCAGAATTTAAATCCGCAGGCCGCGAACTCCTTGTTAAAAACTCTGGAAGAACCACCTGAAGGAACCTTCTTCTTTTTGATCGCTCCGAGTGTTGCAGGTTTGATGCAAACCATTCGCTCGCGTTCTCGCATTGTACAGTTCAAACCTTTGACGTCGGAAGATCTTCAGAAAAAAGTGAAGGCGCCAGCTTGGGCTTTGCGTGCGGCTCGTGGAAGTTTCGAGAAGCTTGCGCAGTTGCAAGAAGGCCCTGAATTAGAGCTTCGTCAAAAATCCGTCGAGATGTTGAACTTGTTTTTGACGGACGCGGATTTTCTTTTGAATGAAACTTGGCGCACGGAATTCAAAGATCGTGCGCAAGGGCAGCGTCTGATTTCTTACTGGGTCAGCTTTATGAAGGATGCTATCTATCTTCAAGAAGGTGCTAAAACTCAGATCACGAATCTGGATCAGGCGCCGATCATTAAGACCTTGGCCGAATACAACCGCGAATTCTTGTTGGCTTTAATGCAGAAGTCCCTGCAGGTAGAGCAGTCCTTTGGCGCCAACCGTGATCCTCAATTGGTTATGGAAGAGTTCTTTATTACCCATCGTCCCTAGGGTATACTAGCCCTATGGAATGGATTGATATTCACGCTCATTTAAACATGCTCGAAGAGGGCGTCGAAGCTGCGATTGCCAATGCAAAAGCTGCCGGCGTTCGTAAAATCATCACTATTGGTACCGAGCCTGGTGATCATCCCATCGTTTTGGACATCGCCCGTAAGTATTATCCCGATGTGTATTGCACGTTGGGAGTTCATCCTCATGACGGAAAAGTTTATACCGAAGAAGCGGGCCGCTTCATTGAAGAACATTCCAGTGAACCTTGCGTGGTTGCGATTGGGGAAATCGGTTTAGATTATTACTATGACCAATCACCTCGCGAACAGCAGAAAGAAGCTTTCCGCGCGCAGTTGGAAATCGCGAAACGCACGAAACTTCCAATTGAAATTCACACGCGTGATGCGGAAGAAGACACGATTGAGATCTTGAAAGAATTTAAAGGCGAAGTGACGGGTCTTGTTCACTGCTTTACGGGAACGGAGTGGCTTGCGAAGCAGGCTTTGGATGTGGGGCTCAATATTTCCATCAGTGGAGTTGTGACTTTCAAAAACGCCGACAGTCTTCGCGCGACGGTGAAGATGTTGCCGCTGGATCGTATTCACGTTGAAACCGATGCTCCTTTCTTAGCACCTATTCCTATGCGCGGAAAAAAGAATACACCGGCTTACGTCGTTCATACGGCGAAGTTCGTGGCTGAACTCAAAGGCATTTCTGAGGAACAGCTCTGCGAGCAAACGCGTATCAATGCTCTGAAGATGTTCCCCAAAATAAAATGGTAGTTAGTTCATTTTGTCGATGGCTTTGATGATCCAATCTGAAGCCGCACCGACTTTTGTGGCTTGAGTTATACCCATACAGCTATACTGTCCGTTGGCGAGTTTAGGCCCAAGCACGGCCGAATTTACTCCGATAATTTTTAGTACGCCCTCTTTATGATAAAACTGCGGTCCACCGGAATCGCCTTGGCAGATAGAGGTGTCGGCACCGCTGACAGTCCAATAGCGATCGTCGGAGCGATGGTAGGAAGAATCAATCTTCAAGATGCCACGATGAAGCTGACCAAGATAAGCATAGATGTCCTGGTTTTTTCTTCCCGTATAATCTTTCGAGCGTCCATAGCCATACACATAGACTTCTTCATTAGAGTAGTCGGTACGTCTGTCAGTATCGAAATCCACCGGCTGAAATCCATCGGGTATAGAGACTTCAAAGCGAACCACGGCGATGTCATGGTCATATAATTTTTTAGTGCTGTTATAGTCGGGATGAATTTCCCAGTCGCTGGCTTTGCGAGCGACCGCGGAGCGCTGATACATAGAATATTTTTTCGTCGTGAAGATGATGTTCACTCCGGAAAGGGACGGCAGGCGCTGTTTATCGAAACAGTGCCCTGCCGTTAAGACCGTGTGGGGCCCGATCAATGTGCCCGTACAAAAACCTAAGCCTTGGCCAAAGCGATTTGTCATCTCAACAAGAATCACACTGCGCGAAGCCTCGGTTGTTCTTTCCGTGATGGGCTGACCGCCAATGACGGATGTGCCTGGCGCTGATGTCAGAGCGTCGTGGGAACTGATATCAGGCGAGCAGGCGATGAGCATCGTGGATGCTGTGAATAGAAACAGTGACTTTTTCAAGATCATCTCCTTGCATGGGGGTCCAAGAAATATCTGAGGTAGAGTATGAACTCAGGTGACGAAGTGGTAAGGTGTTTAAAGACAAGTGAAACTATTCAGCGGAATTGGGATGCGTCTTTAGAGGACAAATCTACTGCCGCGGTGGCAGTAAGCAAATGCGTCAAGATTTAGTCTCCACCTCGTATCTTGTTTTCGATAGTTGCTGTTCGATCCTGAAAAAATCGACAAAGGCGTCAGCCAGTCAAACGTACCTATGTAAGACAGCGCGAGGCATTCTTCTTGCGCGATATTAGACGCAGGATTAACGTGAGTATGTCATTTTTCAATCTAACTTAAGGAGCTAATATGGCGAGTATCACTCTTAAAGGAAACCCAGTGAAAACAACTGGAGAGCTTCCGGCAAAAGGCACAACAGTAAAAGATTTTAAACTTGTGAAAAACGATCTTTCAGAAGTATCCCTAGCCAATTTCGCAGGCAAAAAGAAAGTTCTTAATATTTTTCCAAGCGTAGACACAGGCACATGTGCGGCGTCTGTTAGAAAATTCAATCAAGAAGCGGCGAAATTAAACAACACGGTTGTTTTGAATATCTCTGCCGATCTTCCATTTGCTCAAGCGCGTTTCTGTGGCGCTGAAGGCATCAAGAACTGTGAAACCGTATCGTCATTCCGCAGCGGTTTTGGTAAAGAGTGGGGATTGCAAATCGAAGATTCTCCATTGGCGGGGCTTCTTTCTAGAGCCGTCGTGGTTCTATCCGAGGACAACAAAGTTCTTCACTGCGAACAGGTATCTGAAATCGTGAATGAACCGAACTACGAAGCGGCTTTGGCAGCAGTGGTTTCTTAGGTCGGTCACCCTTTAAGCCGCTGGCGTAAAATAAGGCCACGAACCATCAAGAACCGAACGGGACTTGTTATTCGTGGTTCTGATAAAAATTGTATTACAAGCATGTTTGCAGGCCGACGACAAATCGGCCTTTTCTTTTTGCCTCTCATTTATCCCTCTGCTCTCTTAGGGAGCATCAGCGCCGCCACGAATTGTCTGCTGTCGAAGTTTTAAACGACCCAGGGTGTTTCTAAACAAATCTGCATCACTTTCGGAACTTCCCGTAACGGCATGATCTTTGGAATATTCGGCTTCGGAATTTGGGCTGGCTGTAATTTCTTGGGGCAACTGGTCCGACTCTAAAAATTTGTACGTTAAGAAAACAAGTCGGAGAACACTATGAAAGCGTTTACAAAAACGCTAATGGCGATGTCTTTGCTGACGTCCCACTTAGCGCAAGCCTCAGGTATTGAAGATCTTCCCGGTTTCGATGAAGAAACCACCCAAACCCCGGCCCCGGTGCTAACCCCGGCGGTGCCCACACAAAATACGCAAGCATCGAATCTGCTTGCGGGCTCTGTGTCGATCAACTCGATTTCAAGAAAGTCAAACGGAACTCTTTATACAGTGGACTTGAAGCAGGCGCTGTCTTTAGTTCGTATCGACTTACGAGTCACCGCGCAGAAGTTGAAATTGCACCGAGTGACGTTGGTTACTGATACGGGCGCTCGCGTGAATACAAGACAGTTAGAAAATTCGGATGTGTTAGAGGCTGGGAATGTGCTCTCTTCCGAAACTTTAAATCAAAGTGACCGTGTGGTTTCAATTGAAGTTGTGGCTGAATCCTATGGAGCTGAAGCCAATATTCTTTTGACGGCGATTGCGGATAGGGAAGTACCCGTCATGAAACTTCGCACTGTCACGGCACCCGTACAACCTACGCGTCCCACGCCACCAGCGCCACCGACGCCGCAAAGACCGGATTCCACTCGGCCACCGGTTTATCAGGACACGCGCCTGAATCGCGGTGACGATGTGATCTCGGGCCCTTTCTCTGATGGAAAATACTACTTTGGGAAAGTTGTCGAGATATTCAATAACGGCCAAATCCTAGTGCGCGATAACGATGATGGAAAATCGTACACACGAAATTCCAATATCGTCAGCAAGCGAGTTCGCTGTGATGTTTCTGGTGTTTACTGTCAGGGCGTGAGAGTGTTGTCAGGGCCTTTCACTGATAACAAGTTTTATACGGGAGTGATTCACTCAGTATATGTCAACGGTCTGGTTTTTGTGACGGACGATGATGATGGAAAAGTCTATCGTCGTGAAACCAAAATCATCGCGTTGGCTTCTAAGTGTGCGGCTTCAGGACACTGTGCTGGTGACAACGTGATCTCGGGTCCTTTCAGCGGAAAGTACTACAATGGTGTTGTCGAGGGTGGTTATTCAAATGGCTTGATTGCCGTGAGAGATGCTGACGATGGAAAGGTTTACTACCGCAATGCCTCAGTGGTTCTTAAATCTTTACGCTGCGATCAGGCATCGGGTCTTTGCATAAATACGGAAGTCATCTCTGGCCCATTTACGAATAACAAATATTATTCGGGTGTCATCACTGGAATCTATTCTAACGGAGTCATTTACGTTCGTGACCATGACGACGGCAAGGTTTACGCACGCAAAGCTTCAGATCTTTCTAAGCGTCTTCGCTGTGAACAGAAGAAAGGTCTTTGCGAGGGCGCCCGCGTTGTATCGGGTCCGTATCGCAATGGAACCTATTATGCCGGAACAGTTGTTAGAATTTACGCTAACGGTCTGATCCAAGTGCGTGATGATGACGATGGCAAGATATACGACCGTAAAGCCTCTGAGTTGTCTGGCATTAGAAACTAAATTTGAACCGAACATATTTAGAAAACCAAAAGGGCTTCGCAAAACGAAGCCCTTTTTCTTTTTCGAAGATTGCAAATCAGAGAGGCGCCCAAAAACGGTCCCTGTCTAAATTTGAGACAGCTGTCGAAACTTTAGATGCAATATATGACAGCTTACGTACGCAACCGCAGGCACGTTCCTTGGAAATATCCGTTCGGATTAGAAAACTAGGAGCGTTATATGAACCGTCGTCTGATTGTAACAATGCTTGCGGCATTAAGTGTGGTGCAGAACTCTGCTTATGCTCAAACTATTGATGATCTTCCGGGCTTTGATGATATGGATATCACTCCCACAGTCCCTGTCGATCAGACTCCGGTCGTTACGACGCCTGTTGAACAGAAGCCGGTTGATACGGCTCCGGTACAAACCCAGTATGCGGGTTCGGCTTCATTAAATTCAATTCCGCGCAAGTCAGGCGGCACCCTTCACACTTTAAAACTTTCTCAAGCTTTGACTTTGCTTCGTCTTGATTTGCGAGTCACGAACAGCAAGGTGAAAGTTCATAAAACTTCTTTGGTGACTGAGCAAGGTCAAAAGATTGACGTACGCCAGCTTTCACAAACCGACGTTTTGACGACAGGATCTTTATCCTCTTCAGAAAATTTGACAGCAAACTCTCGCATCGCCGCCATTGAAATCTTGGCAGAATCTTATTCGGCTGAAGCCGACGTGATGGTCACAGCCATCGCGAGTGATGCGGTTCCAAAAATGACGGTGTCTGTAGAGCAGATAGCACAACCTGTGGAGCCGACACGTCCGTCAACACCGTCGGTGCCACAAGCTCCGCCACCTCCAGGAGCGACTCGTCCAGATCCGTATCGTCCACCGGTTTATGAAGACAATATCATCCGCGTTGGCGACGAAGTTCTTTATGCGCGATCTTACCCGGGCGTGGTGACATATATCTCAGGAACAGAAGTTCGTGTACGCCTTAATGGTTACGGTGAGACTCGAGCTGGGACGAGTGATATAGCTAAATCAGTGCGTTGCTTAAAGGGCATCTGTGTGGGTGATGAAGGACTGTATGGCGGCTCGTACAAAGGCACCGTCGTTAAAATGTATTCGAATGCACTTATGACAGTTCGTTTGCAAGCTTATGGCAATTCTATTGTGGCGATGCGCGATTTCGCAAAAGCGCAACGCTGCCTAGGTACAATTTGTCAGGGTGATGCCGGTCTGTATGCCGGAGCTTATCGCGCCAGTGTTCTTGGGGCTTTCGACAACGGAATGCTTGAACTAAGAATCAACGGTTCTGTGAGCATCGCGATGGCAAGAGATTTTTCGAAGTCATCTTCTTGCAACCGCGAACGCACGATGTGCGCGGGAGCAGACATCCTTTATGCCGGCAGCTACCCGGGCCGTGCTTTGGAATTCTATGATAACGGCATGATGTCCTTCCAACTGGATGGATACAGTGGATCCAGCTCAAGTTACACGCGTGATGTTGCTTACTCTGTGCGCGACAGTCGAATCGGCAGAACTTACCTGTACTCCGGTTATTATCGTGCGACGGTGATTGCGGTGTATTCAAACGGCATGGCGCGAGTGGCTTTGGCCGGTTATTCCGGTTCCAGCATCGTGAGAGCAAGTGATTTAAGATAAAAATTTTTAGTTAACAAGAAAGCATATTTATAACCCGAAGGAGACTTCATGAAAAAGAAACTGGTTCTTGGTTCGTTGGTAGTCGTATCCGTAGTGCAATACGCTAGCCCGGCGTTTGCGAATAAAGAAATCATCGGAAACATCATCGGTGGTGTGATCGGTGGTGGTATCGGTACACAAATCGGTAAAGGCAATGGAAATAAAGCTGCCATCATCATCGGCGCCATCGCTGGTACAATGATTGGTGGTAAATTGGGTCGTGACATGGACGAAGCAGATCGTCGCGCTTGTGAAGAAGCTCAACGCCGTGCTCTTCGCAATCGTTTGGGTGAGCGTGAAGACTGGGATGGTCGCCGTCACGGTGGTCGTTCAGGCGCTCGCGGTTCTGTGACAACAACTCGTGAAGGTTATAACAACCGCACGGGTGAATACTGCCGTGAATACAACTCGGTTATTTACTTGAACAACCGTTCAGAAGAAACTCGCGGTATCGCGTGCTCTCGTCCGGATGGTTCATGGTATGAAGTGCGTGAAACTGAAGTTCGCTTCGGTGGTCGCGGTGGCAACGGTGGTGGTTACGGTCCAGGTCGTCAAGAGCCTTCAAGACCTCCACGTTACCCTGAGGTTCCTTCACGTCCAATGCCTCCACCTCCTCCATCTTCATACCAAGCTCGTTATGAAGGTTCGGCTCGTATCGTGAATGTAACTCGTCGTTCTGGTGGCGAATGGGTGCGTGTGACTTTAAGACAACCATTGACGCTTGAGCAGATCGAAGTTCACGCGTTGGCTGCCGGCGTAAGAATCCACGAAGCGGTTCTTTACACTGACAGAAACGACCGTATCCAGATCCGTCAGTTGACTCAAACAGGCACGATCTACTCTGGTGGAGCTGTCATTTCTGAAAGATTGAACTTAAATGACCGCGTCCAAGTGATCGATCTTCGCGCTGAGTCTATGGGCGGAAGTGCAGATATCATCGTGAAAGCTATCTCGAATGAGGCTTATCCGTCACTGAGCGGTTCTCGCTACTAGTGCCATTTCGGAGCTGCTAGCTTCCTCGACGCCAGTCTATGACCAAGAGTGTCTAGACTGGCTTTTTTGTCTCTAAAAGTCGATAGTGAGTGGGTTTAAAAATAAGGAGCTCACTCATGTCTAAATTGCGTGTTGGTATCAACGGTTTTGGTCGTATCGGTCGCGTTCTTTTCCGTGCAGGTTATGAACAATTTGAAGTTGTCGGAATTAACTCTTTAGATAGCATTGAAGGTAATGCTCATCTTTTGAAGTATGACTCTGCTCACGGCATCTTCCCGGGCGAAGTCTCTGTTTCTGGCCATGACCTTGTGGTGAACGGCAAAAAAATCCACGTTTCTAAAACTCGCAACCCCGCAGAAATTCCTTGGAAAGACTGGGGAGTAGACTTGGTTCTTGAGTGCACAGGCGCATTCAAAGATAAGGCAGAGTTCATGCAACACATCACGGCGGGTGCAAAACGCGTGTTGGTTTCAGGCCCTGCAGAAAAAGGCGCGGATCTAACAATGGTTTACGGTATCAACCACGAATCTTACGATCCTTCAAAACACCACGTAGTTTCTAATGCGTCTTGCACGACAAACTGCTTGGCTCCTTTGGCAAAAGTATTGAATGAATCTTTCGGTATCGAGCACGGCACAATGATGACAGTTCACTCTTACACGAACGATCAAAAAATCTTAGATGCTCCTCACAAAGATCTTCGTCGCGCACGTGCCGCAGCTGTCAGCATGATTCCGACAACAACAGGTGCTGCGAAAAACGTGGGCTTGGTATTGCCAGAGTTGAAAGGTCGTATCGACGGTATTTCTATTCGCGTTCCAACTCCGAACGTGTCTTTGGTGGATTTCACGTTCACTGCTAAAAAAGACGTCACAAAAGAATCTGTGAACGAAGCGTTGATCGCGGCTTCTCAAGGCGCTTTGAAAGGCGTTTTGGCAGTAGAGCACAATGAACTTGTCAGCGTTGATTTCAACGGCAACAAACATTCTTCTATCGTAGACCTTGCTTCCACAATGGTTGTAGGTCCTCGTATGGTGAAAGTTCTTTCTTGGTATGACAACGAAACAGGCTTCTCAAACCGCATGGTGGACGTAGCTCACTACATGGCTAAGAAGGGTCTATAGGGCAGGGCCCACAGAGTGGAGGCGCCTGTCGGCGCCGTAACTGAAGTAGTAAAGGAATTTTTTGAATGGCTAACGGTCTTAAGGGTATTAAAACAGTTCGTGACTTTGAACTTGAAGGAAAAGTTGTTTTCCTTCGTTTGGATTTGAACGTTCCAATGGAGAACGGCAAAATCACGGATGAAAATCGTATCACGGCGTCTTTGCCGACGATTAAGTATTGCATGGAGAAAGGTGCGAAGCTTGTTATGGCTTCTCACTTAGGCCGTCCGAAAACTAAAGACGACAAAGAGTTTTCTCTAGAGCCTGTGGCAAAACGCCTGCAAGAGCTTTTGAGTGCCGAAGTTATCTTGGTTGAAGACCCGGATTCAGATGCTCCTAAGCATCTTTTGCAATCTTTGAAAAAGAACCAGTTGATCCTTTTAGAAAACGTGCGTTTTGAAGAAGGGGAGACGAAAGACTCTATCGAGTTCGCCCAAAAGATCGCCAATTACAGCGATATCTACATCAACGATGCGTTTGGGGCTTCTCACCGTGCGCACGCGACAATCCATGCTCTTCCATCAGTGATGAAAGACAAAGGCATTGGCTTCTTGATCGAAAAAGAAATCACGATGCTGGATTCATTGTTGCAAAATCCGAAACGCCCTTACTTGGCTTTGATGGGTGGTTCTAAAGTTTCTGATAAGATCGCGGTTATCGAAAGATTGATGGACGTTGTTGACGGCTTCATCATCGGTGGTGCGATGGCTTATACTTTCTTAAAAGCTCAAGGCATCTCTGTCGGTAAATCTTTGGTGGAAAACGACAAGTTGAAATACGCAAAAGAAATGATTGAGCGTATTGAGGCTCGTAATAAAACGATTCTTCTGCCAGTTGATCACGTGACGACAAAATCTTTTGGCGACACGGCGAGTGCGCGCACAACGAAAGATGTTGTCATTGCGGACGACGAGTTGGCCGTAGATATCGGTCCAAAAACGATTCAAAACTACTCGACAGCTCTTCGCGAAGCGGGAACTATTTTCTGGAACGGTCCTATGGGCGTTTTTGAAACTCCGGCTTTTGCCAAAGGGACATTCGGTGTGGCTCAAGCTATTGCGGAAAGCAACGCGATTAAAATCGTCGGTGGCGGTGACTCTGCAGCGGCAGCGGAAGCTTCAGGTTTTGCTGACAAGATGACTCATATTTCGACAGGCGGTGGGGCTTCTCTTGAATATCTTCAAGGGGACAAGCTTCCAGGTCTTGAGATCCTAAGAGCGAAAAGATAGTTATGAATTTATTTTCTTCCCAGATCCATCTTGCACTTCCTTATTTGGGCATTTTGGTTCTGATGTATTTTGCCCTGACCGTGAACGTAATCCGCAATCGCTGGAAACACCGTGTGGGATTGGGATCAGGGCAAAATTCAATTATGGAGCAGGTCATACGTATTCACGGAAATTTCGGTGAATACGTGCCCTTTCTGTCATTGGTTCTGATTGTGCTAGAATTCAACAAAGCAACACCAGTCTTTCTTCACACTTACTGGATTCTTTTAATCCTTTCACGGGTAGCCCATGCGTGGGGACTTTGGGGTTCACGTTCTGTCAGTCGTGGTCGCACTTTAGGGATGACGCTGACGGGAGTGGTGATGCTGGGTTCTTCGGTGATGTTGTTCGTTCAATTTTTTAAATAGAGGTCCGCGATGAAAAAAATCTTTGCTGCCAATTGGAAGCTTTTTAAATCTCCCAAAGAAACTCGTGAATTTTTCACGCAGTTTAAAGAATTGAGCAGCAAAGCCACAGGTGAAGTGGTGTTTTTTCCTTCTGCGATCTCACTAGAGGCGACCAGCACCAGCTTGCAAGGAACAAACATCAAGTGGGGCGTGCAGAACGCTTACTTTCAGGCTCAAGGCGCTTTCACGGGTGAAAACTCGGCACAAGTGGTGAAGGAACTGGGCGGCACTTATGTGCTTATTGGGCACAGCGAGCGTCGCAAGATCTTTGGCGAAAGCGATGCCTTGATTGCTGATAAAGTCGCTTTCACGCAAAGCCTAGGTCTGATTCCCATGCTGTGTATTGGTGAAACTTTAGAAGAGCGTGAAGCCAAGCACACATTCCGCGTCTGTGAAACGCAATTGCTTCAAGGCTTAGCGAAAGCCGACAAATCAAAACCGGTGGTGATTGCTTACGAACCCGTTTGGGCGATTGGCACGGGGAAGGTGGCGACACCGGAACAAGTGGCCGAAACCCACACCGATGTTTTCAGCATTTTGCAAAAACTAGGTTTCGAACAAAGCCCGATTCTTTACGGTGGCAGTGTGAAGCCGGACAATGCCGCAGGTCTTATTAAGCAACCTCATGTGAATGGATTCTTAGTCGGTGGAGCTTCGCTAGAACCGAAGTCCTTCATTGATATCGCAACGGTTTAGAATCAACCGTTGCCTTCGTCGTCTTCACGAGACGCATTCATCAAGGATTCTTCCAATTCCTTGGCCTCTTTTTTAGGTAACGACTTAAGGGCTTTTTCGAAAGCCTTTTTTTCTTTCTTATACAAAGGCAGTAAAATCTCTGAAGCCGCTTCAGAGGGATCGTGTTCAAAAGTCAGAACAGACACGCGAACCAGTTCTTTAAGAACATCTTCAGAAACTTTTTCTTTCGCCGCCACTGCGGTATCCACAGTTTGCTCAACGGTTTTTAACATCTCTTGAGTTTTTTCACCCACCGCAGCTTCATCTTTGGCGGCTTCAAAGTCTTTCGCCGAATAGGCTTGAAGCTTCTTTAAAGAATCTTGAAGCGTGGATGCAGAGGCGTTAAAGCAGAGCAGAGAAGAGAAAAGAATCGCTACTAGAGTTCTCATTTGCTCTCCTTAATCATCACACCAATTAATTCGCGGTTATAAAGCGGTTGTTTTGTCGAGCGGTAGAAATCGCTGACGTAACCGCCATTTTTACCCCAGTCCGTTTTAATCTCCGCGTGTCCTGCGTGATTGCGATCACGAGTATTGCGGTAGACTAGGATTGCGCCCTTCGGAGCATCTGCCGGACTCTTAATAAGATTTTTAAAGCGAGAATCTTCCAGCATGTTTGTGAAGCCCCGGCGTTTTAAGTCGCCGACAGCATAACGAGCCTTGGATCCTGGCAGATAGTCGCCCACCAAGTCGCCACCCAAAAGGGCGCGCTTCACATAGCGATAACAAAGTTTTTTCGAGCGACGTTCTTTATTGCGCATACCGTACTTAATAGAAGCTTCCACTTCTTTGCTTGTAGAGTATTTAGACACCGTCGGATAGTTGCTCCACTTGGGATCAGGCACTTCGGGTTTCGTCGTGACTTTCGCTTTTCCGACTTTGTTTAAATCTTCGCGATTTTTTTCAGCCGGTGTCTTTTGTTGCGAAGAACAAGTCGCACAGAAATCACCTTCGGTTTTTTTAGGATCCGTGTTTTTTGCAAGATTAGGATCTTCAGGTTTTTCAGGCTTTTGTTCGCGCAAGACTTCTTCTTTTGTCGGAAGATGTGGAAGGGCTTGCGTTCCTTCAATAGGAAGACCTGCTCCATCTTGGATCGCACGTGAAGTTAACGCCAACTCAGGGTCTTGCACTTCTGAACCTTGGCGGTCCTTGAACGTCAACCAAGGGTCTTTTTGCGAGAAATAAACCCAAGTCTCATCGCCGACTTTAGGAACGTTTTTACCGCCCTTACCGCCAACCTTAGTCACTTTGACTTTGATACCATAAGAACCGGTGCGACTGAGTTTGCGAGTTTCAACAACAGTTCCTTCGGTTCCCTCTGGAACTAAGAATTGAACGTTGCGGGCTTTTTTTCTGAAATCTACAGAGGAGCGACCATAAAGATCACCTGTTAGGACAAGCTCTTGCAGCTCTTCAGGTCTAAACGCGAACGATGACGACGCGAAAAGCGTGAACGACAATAGAATGTGCAGCAATCGTTTAGATAATCTCAAATTGACTCCTGAAACTCTTTTCGGTGATCACACGATCAACGAAAGGCTAGGAGGCGGTAAACTGGACTTAAGGGAAATAAAAAAGGCCTCTTACGAGGCCTTTGCGAATAAGAAATCGAAGATCACAGATTAGAACAGAGCATTTTTCGGAGTACGAGGGAATGGGATCACATCACGGATGTTCCCCATGCCAGTCAGGTACATCATCATACGTTCAAAGCCCAAGCCGAAACCCGCATGCGGGAAGCTGCCGTAACGGCGTAGATCCGTATAGAAAGAATATTCCTCTGGATGCAAGCCTACTTGTTTCATGCGTTGCTCAAGAAGCTCTAGGTTGTCTTCACGTTGAGATCCACCAATGATTTCACCAATGCCTGGAGCCAATAGATCCATTGCACGCACGGTCTTACCGTCGTCATTCAATTTCATATAGAAAGCTTTGATGTCTTTTGGATAATCCGTCACGAAGACAGGTTTTTTGAAATGCTCTTCAGCCAAATATCTTTCGTGTTCCGACTGCATGTCGATGCCCCATTGAACTGGGTACTCGAATTTTTTGCCGGATTTTTGCAAGATTTCAATCGCTTCGGTGTAAGTCACGCGACCAAAATCGTTGTTCAGAACGTTATTCAATTTATCGAACAAACCTTTTTCCACGAACTGGTTGAAGAATTCCATTTCTTCCGGACATTGTTCCATCACGTAGCGGATAATGTATTTGATCATCGCTTCACCCAGCTCCATGTCGGCGCTGAGATCGGCAAACGCGATTTCAGGCTCGATCATCCAAAACTCAGCAGCATGTCGTGAGGTGTTTGAATTTTCCGCACGGAACGTTGGACCGAAAGTGTAGATGTTACGGAAAGCCGCGCAGAAAGTTTCTCCGTTCAACTGACCGCTCACTGTGAGGTTTGTCTCTTTACCGAAGAAGTCTTGGCTGGCGTCAATGGTGCCATCTTCTTTTCTTGGTGGCTTATCCAATTTCAGCGTCGTCACTCGGAACATTTCACCCGCACCTTCAGCGTCAGAACCTGTGATGATAGGTGTGTGAACATAGACGAAACCTTGTTCATTGAAGAATTTGTGAATCGCATAAGCCAAAACAGAGCGAACACGGAACACCGCAGAGAAGGTATTTGTGCGCGCACGAAGATGCGCGATCTCGCGCAAGAATTCAAAGCTATGACGCTTGTTTTGCAAAGGATAATCGAGGTCGGCTTTTTGAATGACTTCCACTTTGCTCGCCATCACTTCGAACGTCTGTCCGGCACCTTGAGATTTAACTACTTTGCCGGTAACTAAAATAGACGAAGAAATTGAAAGCTTAGCGACGTCTTCAAAGTTAGACAGATTTGTATCAAAAACGACCTGAACACCTTTAAAGAAGGTG
Source organism: Bdellovibrio bacteriovorus (assembly GCF_001592755.1). Taxonomy (NCBI): domain Bacteria; kingdom Pseudomonadati; phylum Bdellovibrionota; class Bdellovibrionia; order Bdellovibrionales; family Pseudobdellovibrionaceae; genus Bdellovibrio; species Bdellovibrio bacteriovorus. The sequence continues at coordinate 138,245 of NZ_LUKF01000012.1, forward strand.
CCATCATTCAATTCGATAAACCCAAAATTTTTCTGGTCGCGAATTTTGCGAACCCATCCTGTCAGATGGACTTCTTTATCGATGTATTTTTCAGTGTCTCTAAATAGCGATTTTACGAGAGTCGTTTCCATGGATGCCCTTTCACAGTGTTTCATAAAATACCGTTCTTTCGGGGCCTTGTCTAACGCCTCTTCATACATCCCGAGGTCTTCTTCGGGTTTCTGTGACGAGGGCTCTTATTGTCGTAACGCGAAAAGTCAATATACAGAAATGTGACGTAATTTCAATAGCTTAAATTGAGACCTGATCTTGCTAGGGCTTTAAGGCAAACGTATCCTAGATGAGGACCTACAAAGGAGTTGTACGTTGGCGCAGAGAATCCATTATCGACTTTGTCAGTGTTGTGGCGGTTTGAACTCCGCCGAAAACGAACTTGTGACCACCTGTGAGTCTTGCGGAAAGCATCTTGCACCGTTTTACTTTTTCGACGAGAGTAGGGCCATGGGCCTTGACCAGTCGAATTTTTACTCCAGTGTGCGAGGGGATGCTGAATCCATTCTGCCACACAAAGAGTATCCACCGATCTGGGGGTTAACGGCATATTGGGAGTCGTAGTTCACAATGAAAGTCACTTTTGCAGATATTCAAAAAGCGCGCGAGCTAATCAAAGATGTTATTTGTTCCACGGAACTGAGTCACTCGGTCAGCGCCAGTAAACTACTGAACGCAGAAGTGTACTTCAAATTTGAGAACACCCAACGCACCGGAAGTTTTAAATTTCGTGGTGCTTACAATAAAATTTCAAATCTCACGGCGGAAGAAAAAGCCCGTGGCGTTGTGGCCAGCTCTGCGGGTAATCACGCGCAAGGCGTGGCGTATTCAGCGACTCTTGCGGGAGTCAAAGCCACCATCGTCATGCCGGAAAACGCGTCGATCAGTAAAGCCTCTGCGACACGTGCTTACGGAGCCAATGTTGTCCTTAAGGGTGAGATCTATGATGAAGCCTACGAGCATGCTCAGAAGCTTGAAAAAGAAAATGGCTTCACCTTCGTACATCCTTATCAAGATCCCTACGTGATTGCGGGGCAGGGGACGATTGGTATTGAAATTTTAGAAAGACTTCCTGACTTAGACACCATCATTGTTCCGATTGGTGGTGGCGGATTGATCAGCGGTATTTCTTTAGCTGTCAAATCTATCAACCCGAAAATTCGTGTGATCGGTGTGCAAAGTGATCGTTCACCCGGCATGGCAAACATGTTCCGAAAAGAACCGCCGATGTCACCGCAAAAAAGAGCAGCCACCATCGCAGACGGCATCGCAATTAAAAATCCTTCCCAAGTCATGTATGACAATTTCATCTCGAAGTATGTGGATGAAGTGGTCACTGTCAGTGACGACGAAATTGCCGAAGCCATCGTCTTTTTGATGGAGCGTGCAAAGACCGTGGCTGAAGGTTCTGGTGCCGCGGCTATGGCTGCTGCGATGTCGCGTTCCTTGAATCTTGGAAAAAAATGCTGCGTGATTATCAGCGGCGGAAATATTGATTTGAATATCGTTTCAAAAATCATCGACCGCGGGCAAATCTTGCGCGGTCGTCTTTGCGAACTGTCGGTGATCGTAGATGACTTGCCTGGCAACTTAAGCCGTTTGACTCAAGCTATTGCTGCCCAAAAAGCGAATATCTTAGAAGTGCGCCACGATCGAGTTTCTCAAGGTCTTTCATTACGCGAAACCCGTATCGATTTCGTTCTAGAGACTTCGAGCATTGAACATGTCGAGAAGATCAAAAGAGCTCTTGAGGATACGGGGGCTAAAATCATCAAGGGCTCCTAAAGAGATCTTGGATTTTTCCCAGTCTTCCACTTGGTATTTATCTAAAATCCGTTGCAGCTCTCCGTTGCGACGAAGTTCTTCGACACCACGACTTAAAAGGGCCGCGTATTCGCGAGACTGCGGATGATGTGGAGAAAATCCGACATACAGATAAGGGTCTTGTGAAGTGACCCAGCCCGCGGCTTTCAGATTTTCTGCCGGCACGCCAAACTTTTTTAGCGCGTGGTGAAGAGCCACGGGGTTTTCGATGAAAGCATCCAAGCGATTGCTTTCAATCATACGAATGATTTGCTCTAAAGGTTTTTCGCCGGAAAAAGGAATAAAAGATTTATGGCGACTGCGAATCATTTGATCAATGCTGTCTCCGTAAGTGTAACCGTTGATCACACCGATGCGCATATTCTGTAAAGAGTGGCGACCCGTAAATTTCCACTTAGAGTCTTTTTTTGTGAAGTAGGCATTTTTCATAATACCTAAAGTGTTGTTGGTAAAAATGAAATCAGGTGCATCCATACGACTAGCACCCACGAGGACGTGTGCTTTATTTGCACGCACTTCTTTCACGGCACGCACCCAATTAGTAAGGCGCATATCAACGGTGTGACCTCTTTTTTCGAAGATCTGCTGAATGATCTCTACCATGTATCCAGGCTTTTCAGAGCGAGGATCGCAGACGTAAGGGCACCAATAATCGGAACGCATGGAAATCACGTCAGCGAATGACAAAGACTTAAATAGCAAGACGCTCGTGATGATAAAAAATTTAGCAATCGTGGTGTTCATAAGGTCCCCCTCCTTACTTACTCTTCAGCAATACTTTGCCTAATCGCAAGTTGCACCAGGAAAAGGGGAGCCTTTCGGAAATGTAACCTATATTACTAGAACTGGATTTTGCGTTCGAAATGACAAGTGTAGCCAGCGGGGTTCTTTTCGAGGTAATCCTGATGATATTCCTCAGCTTTCCAGAACTCACCGGCCTTCACGATCTGTGTTGCCAAAGTTTGTCCCCAAGCTGCAGATTTTTCCACGCGGACTTTGATGCGCTCAGCATCTTCCCTCTGCGTCTCGGAAGTATAAAAAATCGCACTACGATATTGTGTTCCGATGTCATTACCCTGGCGATTCACAGTCGTGGGATCATGGATTTTAAAGAAGAACAAAAGCAGATCTTCATACTTCAATTTTTTAGGATCGAAGACGACTTTGACTGTTTCTGCGTGATTGGTCGTGCCGGTTTTCACGATATTATAAGTGGCGTTTTTAGTATCGCCACCCATATATCCTACTTCCGTTTCTACAACGCCCGGAAGTTTACGAATCAAATCTTCCATGCCCCAGAAACAACCGCCTGCCAGATAGGAAATTTCAGTTGATGCCATAGGAGTGCCTTTCTTCTGCGTTTTCGCTAAAGATGTACTAAGACCAAAGAACAATAAAAATGCTATTAGGTATTTCATTCTTTTATCTTAGCACTTAACACAAGGGGCTTACTAGCCCCTGTAAATTGACACTATTCTTTTCCGAAGCCGCCGCCAGAGCCCGAGCACAATGTGAGAATATCACCAGCTTGAAACTTCTGCTGTCCCAACACGGGAAGGAGTTTATGTTCTCCCGCACGTTCTAAAGACATCTCGCTGGCGTCACCATGGCTGCAGTTTTTTGGAATGCGAGGGCGGTGCAAGGTGAGGTCTGTCAGCCAAGCCGCTTCGACTTCATCGCGGACTTCCAATTTTACGATAATACCGCGGCCGCCATTGTGCTTACCTTTTCCGCCCGCTGAGTGGCGCGAGTCCACGCGTTGGATTTTAACCGGGAAGTCACGTTCCATCTGTTCAATGGAAAAAGGTTTTAAAAGAGCCGCTTCGCCTTCTTGATCCGAACGCGCGCCTTTGCCACCTGGTAAAGTCAGCAAGGCATGCTGTTCCTTGTGTTGCAGATCGAAGTGCAGAGGGCAGTGGCTAGATAAAGCCTTTTCATTTTTATGATGAATCTGCGATAAAGTCAGCTCCATCGCCGTCTTGATCGCGGCCACACCACAAGTCATACCTTTGTAAGTAGGTGCCGGATATTTTCCAACCAGCCAGCAGCCCGTGGGTTTTGTGATCTGAAGAATAGAGAAAGATCCACTGTTGGCAAATTGATCAAAGCCATAAAAACGGCTCAAGGCATGGAAGCAGGCTCCGTAAGTCGCAGACTCTGTCAGCGAAACCGTTTTTGCCGCCGTCGTGCCACTGAAATCCAAAGAAATTTTTCCGTCATGGATTTCCATATTCATGCGCAGAAGTTCGCCGCTATCCAGGACGATGTCGACGCGGGCCTCGCCGGAAGCACGTTCACTGATTCTTTGCACGGCCGCCTGTTTAGAAAGTTCAAGATACTCTTCAATCAGCTCGCCGGTGATAGTGAAACCAGTAAGTTCGATGGCCTCATGCAGTTTTTTTGCTTTTACGGTCAAAGTTTGAATTTGTGCTTTGATCCATTCCACAAATTGAGGAGGGCAGGCCGGATGCGCTTGCATCGCTGCCAAGATCATTTCATTGACTTGATTCTTTTGACGAAGCGGTGTTGGCGGAATACGCAAACCTTCTTCTTCGACAGATTTAGTGATGCGAACAGATTTATTCACGGACTGACGAGTCACCCACAAAAGATCTTCCGACACGGCCATGATAAAAGTCATGTCGCAAAGAACACTTCCACCGCTATAAGGGTCGTTAAGAAGAGCGATGTCGCCTTCTTCGAGTTTCAAATATTTGCTGGCGGTATTCGCGGCGGTTGTCAAAGTGCCATAAGTGACAGGATCTTGTCCTTTCACGGCCAGGACATCCCCTTCCGTCGTTAAAAGGGCCGACTCGCCTTGCAGGAAGTCGTTTAAAAGAGAGTGAAGAAGTTCGATTTGATAACTCATAAGGACTCCTGCAAAGCTTGATGGCCACAAAGAGCTGTCGCATAAGATTCACTGAACTCTTCCGTTTCGATAACGGTGTGAGAATCTTTTTTGAAGGCATTGGCAAAGACAGTTGCTAGGGGACCTGTCACAACCAGCTTTGCGCTTTGTCGGTTGAGATAAGCTTCCATCGCGAGTCTTTGCAAAGTCAGACTTTGCATTTCCTTCGTCAAATGGGAAATATCGCTGTCGCGAGTTTGGCTGATTTTTGAAAGAGCAAAGAATGAATTCTTAAAGCGCTGAATACCTTGCGCTGAAAAACGGTCTTCTAAGCCAGGAAGTTTCGTGAGCTTGGCATTTTCAGCCCATAAATCCAAAAGCGAAGGTTTTTGCCCACGACCCAAGAACATAGGACCGGGTTCCCAGCCCTCTTGAGTTTTACTGAAATCGAAGCGACCAAAAGTATTTAAAGCAATTCCCAACGTTGGTTGGATTCCAAGTTCGATCGTCTTTAAATGCGGTACTTCCACCGCGCCCCAAGGACTTTCCCACGCCGAACTCCAAGAAGCGCCAGAGATCAGCAAGAAGCCTTCAAGTCCCAAGTACAAGACGTCGGCTTTTTTCATGGCACCGAAGTAGTGACCTAAAGCGGTTCCTGCAGAAAAAAGACTGCTGACGTGTTGAGAAGAATCTTCCTGGAACAGTTTACCGGAAGAATTAAGGAAGTAGATTTCTTCCTTAGTAACGGCACCGTCCAGAGCGGCTATGATTTCTGCTTTACGATCGGTGAACACGCTAGAGATCGTCGCATTCAATGCATTCTTGTTCCAACGACTGACTTCATGAGGATTGTCGTTGTTTTCCGGAGTAAAGACCTCCAAGCCCTTTTCTTGCAGATAGTTTTTTGCGACCTGAAGATTTGCCGGATGAGTGGCAGAGTGCAAGAAGTGCAAACACACTTTCTTGCAACCCATCATCTGAAGTTTGGCAACCACGGGTTCAAGATCATTGGTATCTAAGGGAATTTCAACAGTGCCATTAGCAAGAACACGCTCACGCACAGAAAAAAGCAGATCTTTGCTTGTCAAAGTTTGCTCTGGTGATTTCGCGCAAAGGTGCAACCAGTGTTCGAAGCCCTCGGTCGTGATATGCGCGACCGCGCCACTGAGTTCGTAGCTCAAAAGTTTTTTAGGCAGGCGCAAGCTCACGAAAGCTTGAGTCGGTTTTTGTCCTGCATGTTCGCTAACGAATTGGGACAGGCTTTGTTTAAGACTTTCGCGCGCAAGATAAACTCTTTTTTGCGCTACTGGTTTTGTATCTGACAGAAGCGAGTACTCAGCGAAGGACTCACCAACGCTCACCCCTAACAAGAAACGGTTTTGCATTTTTAAACGCTCTCTATTGAAAATACTCTGGAATATGTTAAAGCTAGACGCACAGGTATACCAAAATAAAGTCTGTAAGCAAAGGATTCTAAAGTGAAGATTTCTCCCGAAATTCTAAACCTGGTTCCCTATAAACCTGGTAAGCCGATTTCAGAAACGCAACGCGAATACGGTTTAACGACAGTTTATAAACTGGCAAGTAACGAAAATCCCTTAGGTCCCAGCCCGAAAGCCATGGATGCGGTTAAAAGAGCTTTGGATCACCAAAATCTTTACCCAGATCCTTCTCACTATGAGCTTTTGCAAACTCTTTCTAAAGAGTGGGGTGTGCCTACCAAACAATTGGCGATTGGCAACGGAAGCGACGAGCTGATTGATCTTTTGACTCGCATTTACTGTGAGCCTCAAGACGGTGTTTTAACGTCCGTAGCGGCTTTTAACGCTTACGAGGTCAGTGCACCCGCGAATCGCGCGGTGATTCGTAAAGTGCCGATGAAAGAGGGTTATCGCTTTGATTTAGCAGCCATTGCCGAACATTTCTTTGCACATCCTGAACAAAATATTCGCCTGGTGTTTGTTTCAAATCCGAACAATCCCACAGGAACATATGCGCCCAAACAAGAGGTCGAAGCCTTCTTGGAAAAACTAGGAAATCGCGATGATGTGATGATTATTTTTGACGAGGCTTATAATGAATTTGTTCGCGCCTCTGATTATGTTTCTGCTCAAAAATACATCAACACGTATAAAAATCTGATTGTACTTCGCACCTTCTCAAAAATTTACGGTTTGGCCGGCTTCCGCATCGGCGCCATGGTGGCTCCTCCGGAGGTTGTGGAGGTCTTTAACCGTGTGCGCAAACCGTTTAATGTCAACGATTTAGCGCAGGTCGCGGCAAATGCGGCTCTGCAAGATAAAGAATTTATTGAGCGTTCGCAGCAGATTTGCTGGAAAGGGCTTGATTACTTCTACAAGAAGTTAGAAGAATTAGGCCTGCCTTACATTCCATCTCAAGGGAACTTTGTCATGTTTGACACCCTTCGCGACGCCGCCAAGGTGAATGAAGCCTTGTTACGTCGTGGGATTATTATGAGACCGCTATTGAACTACGGGTTCAAGACGCATCTGCGTTTGAGTGTAGGCCTTGATCATGAAAACCAAGCGGCGATTGCAGCTTTGGCTGAAGTGCTCAAAGAAATACCGGCGTTGTCGTAAGACAGCGCCCTAGTTGGAGAGTAAATGGGAATGGTTATTACGATTGATGGCCCTGCGGCCTCTGGGAAATCTTCTGTAAGTAGAGAACTTGCTCGTCGTTTGGGCTGGCAATGGGTTTCTACAGGAGCTTTCTATCGTGGTTTGGCCTTCGCCGCTCTTCAATTGCAAATCGATCTTGATGACGTGAAGTCATTAACAGACCTGACGCACAATCCGGTATGGAGCGTGCGTATGGAGCATGATCGCACGAAAGTTTTCTTTAAAGACCAAGATGTCACAGATTTGATCGCTCACGAAGACGTGGGTAATTTCGCTAGTAAAGTCAGTCACTATCCCGAAGTGCGCAAAGCTCTTTTGGAAGCACAAAGAAACTGCAGCAGTGGCCCTCAAGGTTTAGTTGCTGAAGGCCGTGATTGCGGAACTGTTGTTTTTCCTGAAGCGGAAGCCAAAGTTTATCTTACTGCAAACAGTGAACACCGCGCCGCTCGTCGTGCGGCTGAGCTAGGCCTTGCTCAAGACGATATGGTTAAAGCGCAGCAACAGCGTGATCATCAAGACTCTACTCGCAAAGTAGCTCCTATGGCTGTTCCTGATGATGCGTTGGTTGTGGATACAACAGCTCTCAATCTTGAACAAGTCGTCGACAAAGTCGTCGAATACGTCAAAAACAAAATTTAACCAAAAGGTGCCAGAACCAAAAGGTGCCAGGGGATTTCTGGCTTTAGCGACGGCAGGATTCCAGAAGGATTTTTTTGCCGTTAGCGGGACCCTGCATAACAGTGTAATCCGTGAAGATGCCACGACCTGTTTTATAATTCACTTCCAGCGATTGTTTCGCTGTGATCATACCCATTCTTTTTTTACTGCCTACGATGTGAAGACCGTCGCCATCATTTTTAAGCAATTGATTTTCGTGGTGAATGGCAATGACGGTGGGACTTTCAGCTTTTTGCGCAGGTTCAACCGCGATATCACCAAAATCCGTTAAAGAAATATTGTAATCGCGACAGCTGACGACAACTTCGTTTGTTGCAGAGGCCGCACCGGCAAATGACACCGTCAGAAGAAATAAGCTTAAAGATTTGAATGTCATAGAGGCCTCCGAAAAACTGTACTTATCCCCTATACAAGCTCTGTGCCCTGTCAGCTGACGTATAAAGGGGGAAGGTCGCGGAAGTGACGCCCAACGCCTGCACAGGCATGAAAAAAACTCAAAGACCCGCCTGTTTTTAGTCAGGGCCGAGCCAAGAGTTTTGGAATTTAAACGGCCTTCTTTTTTAATAGTTCTATGAAAACACTTCGCGGAATTATTTTAGATGTGGATGGAACTTTGATCGATAGCAATCACGCTCATGCCGAATCCTGGGTTCGCGCCTTGGGGGAGTATGGCATTGTCACGACCTATGCCGAAGTCCGCGAAAAAATTGGAATGGGTGGAGACAACCTCTTGCCTGCGGTCAGCGATATCGAAGAAGACAGTGAAAAAGGAAAAAAGATTTCTCGTCGAAGAGCTGAAATATTTCAGATCGAGTATTTGCCTTATTTGAAGCCCTTTAAAAAAACTCGTCAGTTGATTCAGTTTTTCCAGCAAGAAGGTGTGAAGATGGTCGTGGCAAGTTCATCTTCAAAGGAAGATTTGCAAGGCTTGCTTAAGATGGCTCACGTTGATGATCTTTTGCCGCAAAGAACTTCAAAAGATGACGTCGAAGTTTCTAAGCCCGCACCTGATATTATCCAGGCTGCTTTAAAGAAACTGCAGATCCCGGCTTCCAATACCGTGATGTTGGGCGATACGCCTTATGATATTATCGCTGCCCAAAAAGCGGGCGTCGAAACCATCGCTTTGACCTGCGGCGGCTGGAGCGCCAAAGATTTATCCGGAGCCGTGGCTATTTATCGCGATCCCGAAGATTTTTTGTGGCACTTGGAGAAAAACGGTCGTCCTGAAATCAGTGGTGATTCAAAACATCGTTAATCTTGTGCAGCAGGGCCGCACGATTTACGGGCTTGGTTAAATGCGCATCGCAACCAGCGGCGATGGAATTGTCGATTTCTTCGGGCAGAGCGTGTGCCGTCAAAGCGATGATCGGCTTCTTGTATCCTTGAGCACGCAAACGCCGTGTGGCCTCAAGACCGTCCAAACCTGGCATCTGCACGTCCATTAAAATCACATCGAAGTTATCTTGGAATGCCTTATCAATGACTTCATAGCCGTTAACGGCGGATTCAACACGGAAGTGACTGTTTTTAAGGAAATGTCGGATCAAGAGTTCGTTGTCAGGCATGTCCTCGGCCAGCAGAATACTTTTTTCATGACCGTCGACAACGATGGCGGGATCAGGAGTAGCTGCGTTTTTCTTCTCGGCTTCCTTAATTCCCTGCAAGTGATCTTCATCTTCAGAGGTGATGCTAAGAAGGAATGTGCTTCCTTTACCCAGTTCGCTCTTTTCTAGAATCAGATCTCCACCTAAAGACTTCGCAATATGGCGAGAAAGGATCAGGCCCAGTCCCGTGCCACCAAACTTTCTGGCGATCGAACTGTCAGCCTGACTGAAGGGTTGAAAGAGTTTTTTCTGACCGTCGGCCGAAATACCGACTCCGGTGTCTTCGACCTCGACGTAAAGGACGTTCTTGTCATAGATGTGCTCGGCTCTTAGGCGCAAAGTGATAATTCCTTTTTCGGAAAACTTAATGGAGTTCCCAATCAAATTCACTAAGATCTGTCTTAAGCGCAGTTGATCAGAGCAAATTTTTTTCGGTAAAGAACTTTGTTTGATCACGTGGATTTGGATTTTCTTTTGCTCGGCTAACAGCCGCAAAGAACTGACAACTTCATCAATAAGTTCCGTAAAGCTGAATGCGGATTTTTCGATGGGGACTTTGCCGGCTTCAAATTTTGAAAGATCCAGAATATCATCAATCAGACGTAAAAGCTGACTGCCGTTGGCCTGAATGCGCGACAAGTGTTCTTTCTGTTCGGCATTTAATGATTCTGTGGAAAGAAGATCGGCAAACCCCAATATCGCATTCATAGGCGTGCGAATCTCGTGACTCATATTTGCTAAAAACTGCATCTTGGCTTGAGTGGCCGCCTGCGCGACTTCTTTCGCCTTTTTTTCTCTTTCAAATGACTTATTTAATTCTGCCGTGCGATCTTCCACGCGTCGTTCAAGCTCGACCTGAGCTTGAATCAGCTTTTCTTCAATGGCTTTGCGATCGGTAATATCCTGAGTGGTTCCCAGCATGCGTACGACATTGCCATCGTTGTCTAAAAGAACACGCCCCCGACTTTGCACGAAACGAGAAATCGTTTTTGCCGGAAGGATCTTATAGTCAATATCCAGATAGGATTTATGAATTAAACATTCTTTAAAGGCCACTTCGACGCGATGACGGTCTTCGGGGCTGACTAATCGAAAAATATCGTGAATGTTCACTGTTGAGCCGATTTTTTCCATCGACAAAATGGAATACATCTCATCTGAGAGTGAAACCGAATTATCAATCGTATTCCAATCCCAACTTCCGACATGAGCAATGGCCTGAGCTTCTCGCAGCTGGGCTTCCCGAGTGCGGATCACCTCATCAGCTTCTTGTTCACGGCGAACTAAAATACGATCAAAAATAGAACCGGTGAGTGCGATGATTAATATCATGCAAGTCAGCCCACCCACCACATATGCCAATGTGTTGGTGCCTAAGACGGCCCCTGCAAAAGAGGGATAGTCGTGAAGATGTTCAAAAGTGGCGGCCTCCATACCTACGTAGTGCATTCCGGAAACGGCGGCCCCCATCAATAAGCTTGCAAAGACGTGAAGAGTGAAAGGGCTTTTTGAAGTTCTAAATTTTAAAGAAACCCCTAAAGCAGCGAAAGAAGCAATCGCTGCAATGACCACTGACAGCGCCACCAAAGTATAATCCCAAATGATTCTTGCAGGCATGCGCATAGAGGCCATGCCAATGTAGTGCATACCTGCAATGGCCACCGCCATTATCAAGCCCCCAAGAATGATGGAATAAAGAGGAACTTTTTTTCGACTGATGATGAAGAAGGCTAAGCCTGATGCACTGATCGCGACGACAATGGAAAGTATTGAAAGCCAGACGTCATAGGCCATCTCCATTCCCGGCATTTTCAAAGCTAACATGCCGATGAAGTGCATGCTCCAAATGCCGATACCCATGACGATGGCACCGATCGAAAGCCAATAAAGACTCGAGCGACCTAAGGTCTGCTGTATGCGAAGAATAATATCCAGCGCGACGTAAGAAGCCATCGTGGCCACGACAATCGATAGGGCAATAAGTCCTGGACTCCAAACAGTTTGCATCTCCATATCCCTATACTAGCACTGGTACAAAAACGGGTTAGTGTTTTGTCTAATCACGGGTGTGTTTGTGCTAAAGTGCATTCGCGATGGCAGACCTATTTTGATACAGGAAGGAGGGTGGATTTTTTGAAAAATGACCCGGATCATTTTCTTAGCAGATGACATAGCGGATCCTTCAGACAAGGAGTTATGTATGTCATCACTGAAGACGTTCACAATTGGAACACTGGCGATTCTAAGCCTCGCCGCTCAGGGGGCTTGGGCATCTGAAAACATCAAAGGGGAAGAAGTGGCCGTATTGACGGATGCGCCGGCTGTGCCACCTCCCATTCAAAGGAAGCACGCGACAAAAGTTATTGTTAATCTAGAAACTAAAGAAATTAAAATGAGACTGGCCGACGGAGTGGATTATACATTCTGGACATTCGGAGGCAAAGTTCCAGGTAAATTCATTCGCATTCGTGAAGGGGACCATGTCGAGTTTCATCTGCACAATCATCCTTCCAGCAAATTGCCCCACAATATCGATTTACACGCGGTGACTGGTCAGGGTGGTGGTGCCGAGGGAAGCTTTACAGCTCCTGGTCACAGTTCTACTTTCAGTTTTAAAGCTTTGAATCCGGGCCTTTATGTGTATCACTGTGCAACCGCACCTGTGGGCATGCATATCGCCAACGGTATGTATGGTTTGATCTTAGTCGAACCCAAAGACGGTTTACCTAAAGTGGACCGCGAGTTCTATGTCATGCAGAGTGAATTCTACACTAAAGGCAAATATGGATCTCCAGGTTTGCAACCTTTCAGTATGGCCAAAGCGGTGGAGGAAAAAGCCGACTACGTGGTCTTTAACGGAAGTGTGGGCGCGCTTGCGGGTGACAATGCGATGAAAGCAAAAACTGGAGAAACTGTGCGTCTGTTCGTCGGTAACGGCGGCCCGAACTTAGTTTCTTCTTTCCACGTTATCGGCGAGATCTTCGACAAGATTTATGTTGAAGGTGGTAAGCTGATCAATGAAAACGTGCAGACGACTTTGATCCCGGCAGGGGGCTCTGCCATCGTCGACTTCAAACTGCAAACTACAGGTACTTACATTCTGGTGGATCACTCGATCTTCAGAGCCTTTAACAAAGGTGCTTTGGGAATGTTGAAAGTCGAAGGGGAAGCGGACAAAGACGTTTATTCCGGTAAAACTAAAGACGGAATTTACCTGCCAGAAGGTGGTGTCATCCAAGAGATCAGCACAAAAGAACCTAAGCTGATTCCAGCTAAAACTCTCGAAGACCGCATCGCTGCTGGAAAACGAATCTATGAGTCTTCTTGTTTTGCATGTCACCAAACGAACGGACAAGGTCTGCCTGGCGCATTCCCTCCACTTGCAAAATCAGATTACCTGAATAGCAATAAAGAAAAAGCGATCTCGGCTGTGGTGAACGGACTTGAAGGCGAAATCAAAGTGAATGGCAAAGACTACAACTCTGTCATGCCGGCTCAGTTGTTGAGTGATGAAGAAGCCGCCAACGTTTTGACTTATGTTTATAGTGTTTGGGGCAATTCGAAAAAATCGGTTTCTCCACAAGAAGTGAAAGCCGCAAGAAAGAAATAGGTGTCTTATGAAGCATTATCAAAGATGGATTCTTGCCGGAATGATGATAATGCTTCCCTGCCTTGCACGAGCTGCAGACCGAGTATTAATCCCCGCCGGTGAATTCAAAATGCCGGCGGTCTTAAACAAGACTAGCATTCCAGTGAAAGCTTTTTACTTAGACCGCCATCCCGTCACGAATAAAGAGTTCCTAGAGTTCATCAAAAAGAATCCGGAATGGTCTAAGTCCCAAACCAAAAAAATTTTTGCCGACAAAAATTATTTGAACCATTGGAGCAAGGATTTTTCTTACGATGATCCTCGCTATAATAACATGCCGGTTGTTCAAGTAAGTTGGTATGCCGCCCGCAGCTATTGCTTCTGGAAGGGAGGACGGCTTCCCAGTATTGCGGAGTGGGAATATGTCGCTCTTTTTCCTTTTCCCGGTGGTCCGACTCTTCAGAGCTTGATCTTAGAGTGGTATGGCAAATCCTCGGAGTGGCCACTGCCGGCCGTGATGAGCCGTCGTGCGAACTCTGCGGGAATACATGATTTGCACGGGCTCATCTGGGAGTGGGTCGAGGACTTTAACTCGTCCCTCGTCACAGGTGAATCACGGGCGGATTCCGCTTTAGATAAGAATTTATTTTGCGGTGCCGGCAGTGCTGGCGCGGCAGATCCCTCAGACTATGCCGCCTTTATGCGCTATGCATTTCGCAGCAGCCTTAAGGCAGCCTATACAGTGCAGAACCTGGGATTTCGTTGTGCCCAGGATAAGGAGCCGTTATGAAAAAATATCTTTTACCATTGTTGTTCATAGGTCTGTTGTCAGGAGCTGGATTCCCAGATGATTCCATCTACAACCTGAACTCCACTTTCCTCAATGAGCAGGATAAGAATGTCGCAATCACAGATTTACAAGGAAGTCCGGTGGTAATTTCAATGGCGTACACAGGATGTGTCTACACATGTCCGCTAATCTTGGCGCAAATGCAGAACATTGAAAAGGAAATGGATAAACAAGGACGTACAGATGTTCGTTACGTGCTTATCAGTTTTGATCACGAGCGCGATACTCCGGCTGTTTTACAGAAATATCTAGCCAATAAAAAGCTAAGTAAAAAATGGTCTTTATGGACTTCTAAGACAGATAAGGCGCCGCGCGAGGTCGCAAACGTCTTAGGCATCAAGTATAAAAAAATGGAAGGCGGAGATTACGATCACTCGTTCATCATTTCTGTTTTGGACGAAAAGGGCAGAATTAAATTTCAGCAAACAGGTGCGGACGGAAAACCGTCAGACATGGTGCAAGCGTTAAAAAAGTAAAGACTTTTGATCGTGATCAAGGAACCGAAGTTCTAAATAGGGTTAATTTAGAGTTCAAGGAGACATCATGAAAGAATTTGTAATTGAAGCCCAAAAAATTCCACCACAACAACGTCACAGTCATATTTTTGAAACCTTCGATAATCTGGAAGCGGGCGAAAGTATCGTCATCGTCAATAACCACGATCCGGTGCCTTTGTTACGTCAATTTGAAGAAAACCGCCAAGAACAGTTCCAACCCGAGTATTTAGAAAAAGGACCCGAAGTGTGGAAGCTGCGTCTGACGAAACTTAAAAAAGAAGGCTGTTGCGGTTTCTGCGGAGGCTAAGACAGAAGCTTCTCACACAAGACGAAAAGGCATCCGTCTTCTTTAGCAATATGCAGCTTTAACAGACGGATGTACTCATTTTTTAAAGAAACAAAAAAGTCCTTATAAAGTTTTTCGTTGGATTGGTCTTTCAAAAAAAGAAGGGCTTGGGCGAGTTCGTCGCTTAATACGTGTTCCCCCATAGGCATGCTTAAAGGATTGTGCTCATTGAGCCACGTAAACTGTGGATAAGCGTGCGGGCGAGGCAAGCCCTGAGCATAGGCCCGCTTCAAGAGTTCTTCAGCCACAGACTTCGGATTTAAGTCTAATTCCATGCCGCGAAAGAATGTGCATAACGGCCCGCCCTCTTGGAGTAACGGATGATCCGCAATCAAGGGAAATAGAGCTTGTTCTTCCAGTGGATGATGGATTTCTTCGACCAGCTTAATGATATCAAAAATATCTTTGTCTTCAGAGATCATGTTCAGCAGGGTCTGATGCTGCTGTCGAAGCTCTTCTAATATTTTTACCATGGCGAATGTCCTCCAGTATCTGCGGGTTCAAAATTTCAAGGTGCCTATCGTCGGTGCGGATCCAACCGTGCTTTGTCCATTGGCTTAAGATACGAATCACAGTCTCGCTTTGAGCTCCAATGCGCTCAGCAATATCAGTGCGGGTCAGAGGAATTTGCAGACGATAGCTACCTAAGAGTTCTTGTTTCTTTAAAAGACGAGTTAAGAGGTCGGCGACCCTCGTGGGGGTTAGCTGCCGCGAAATACAAATGTCATTTTGTAACTCTAAGAATCTTTCAGAGATCTGTCGATTTACCAAATCCCGGACTTCCGGGATTTTTTTTAGCAAATCGTTATACACCGAAAGGGGGATGCTTAAGAAGGTACTGTCTTCAATGCACTGAACTGTCGCAGGATGCTTAGGGGCCGGTAAACCCGCCATCGCTATTCCCAAATATTCCCCACGCCCAAGAAAGTTAAAAATCTTTTTTTCAGAGGAAGAAACGGAGTCATAAACGCGCACCGAGCCGCACAGAACAATGAAGATTTCAGTGATCTTGTCATTTTTCCGGTACAGAACCTCGCGTGCGGAATGGCGGATGCATTTTATAAACGAGGCCCATTGCTTCAACTCAAGTTCTGAGGCTTTGTTGAATCCATCCAAAGATTTTAAACGTCGGACTATCTCGTTCATAGTGTCTCCTTGTATTAAGGCTGACATTGATGTCCTGGTAACAACATGATCGGGATCAATATTTCTTAATTTTGATCTGGATCATGTTCTTTTTTTTGGAAGACGTCCATTCTAGGAGGAGTCAGGAGTTCATTATGGAACAAAATCAACTAGATGCTTATCGAATTTTCTTTCCCGCAGGCTGGCTTTTATCTATCTGGGGCGTAGTTTTGTGGATTCTTTTTCCTTGGAAGCTAGTCAATTATCCAGGTTTTAGTCATCCCGAGATTATGATGGGAGGATTTTTTCTGTGTTTTGTATGCGGTTTTCTTATGACGGCTGTCCCACGTTTCACAAATACTTTTGGGCCGACTCGGGCCGAACAAAATTTTTCTTTTATCGCCATTGCGGGTTTGTTTGCAAGCTTGCTGGTTTCGCAGAAGGCGGCTTTTTATGGTGCCGTATTGCTCTGTCTTTTCTTTTTAGTTTTCTATAGCGCTCGCAGATTTTTACAAAGAAAAAGCAATCCGCCGGATTCTTTTATTTTCGTCGCGGCCGGTTTGCTTTCAGCGATCGCCGGAACTTTCATTCTATTTTTAGCAGAGTTCGTGAACCTTCCTTCGGGCCTCTATTCATTGGGGCGAAGTCTTTTTCTGCAATGTTATATTATGTGTTTGATTTTAGGAGTAGGCTCTCGATTGATTCCGGCTTTGCTCGGCTGGGGCCCGCTTCCCACGGAGATGCATAAAACTTCACGCCAGGTTTGGTTGTTTGCCGGGCTTTCGTTCTTTTTTGTTTTGAGCTACTTCTGTGAAAGCCAGGGCCACACTTTAGGTGCAGCCCTTCTTCGCGCGGCGATCGTAACGCTGATTTGTTTTAAATTCTGGAGGTTATATAAGTTCCCGCAAAGAAGGGGTGTGCAGACTTGGGGTCTGTGGTCCTCGGCGTGGTCACTGTTATTGGCGTTCTGGGCCTTGGTTTTTTTACCGTCGTTCCGCATTCATATATTGCACATAGTTTATGCTTCCGGAATGGGTCTTATGACATTTATGATCGCAGTGCGGGTGATTCTTTCGCATGGTAAGCACAGTATGATTTTAGAAAAAAGCTCCAAGCTTTTGGGGCTCGGAGCTTTCTTGCTTTTCTTCGCCGGATTGACCCGCTTTTCTGCGGGACTGGCTCCGCATATTTACCAGTCCCATCTTTTGTACGCGGCCGTTACGTGGATTGCTGGAGCTCTGGTCTGGGGCTGGGTGTTCCTGCCCAAGATTTTTCATGTTGGGACTTCGCATGATAAAAGCGTTTAGCCGCTTCTTTCTGACGAGCGGAACTGAACGATGAGATTCGTTTCAAGTAACCAATGACTCGTGTGGCGTGATCGACATTATCACTGCCACATTGAGGGCAATGGTGCAGAGTGCGTTTGTCGATAGCCTCACACACGTTGCAAATCGTGATTTTGACATTCACACACCAGTAATTGCATCCCGTTAAAGCTGCAGCATGGATCAATTTGTAAAATCCCTGAGCGGTTAGCTTTTCTTCAAGGTTCAAATGCAATGCGGAACCGCCATCAAGATATTCCATCATTTCCGCTCCATGCAGAATCATTTTATCAACCGCATTGACGTCGTCGTTTTCAACGACATAGAAGTACGAGTTGTAACAGTCTCTGGAGGCGGTCAGTCCGTCGGCGCGATCCCAGGCAGAATTTTTCACACCTAGATTTTCTGCGGGAACAAACTCGGTGTTAAACATATATCCATAAGTTTTGCGAGCGGCACGATTGGCGTCAAAAATAGTTTTCAGCTGTTGTTTCAAGAAAGCTTTATACCGAGCATTGTTAGAAACCTGATAGCCCAGATATTCCGCCGCTTCGACCATTCCGTTAATACCGATCGTCAGAAATTGTTTGTCGAGCGTGATAAACCCCGCGGAGTACGCAGTTAATAAACCGTTATCGAAATAATCTTGCATCAATTTACGATAAGCGACTTGGTACTTTTGAATTTTCTGAACCGACTCAAGCAAATCCAAATTCTTTTGAACCAGGCGATTCATATTCAAAGTGATCACGTTAATAGAACCCGTCGCGACGCCGCCAGCTCCCAGCGAATAACTGAAGGTGCGGTCTGAGATCTCATTGCGCAAGCGACAGCAACTTGCCAGGCTGTCCGCAGAGTCACTCATGTACATAAAGAAGCTATTGCCTTCACTCAATTCTTTCGCGCACATATGAGCGAAGCTGGGATTCAGGGGGCCTTGATCGCCCGTCAGCATAGCCGCCGTTACTACGGGGAAAGTTAAAAGCGCCTTGGTTCTTTCCTGGTTAAACCAACTCATAAAATGTGCCTGCAATTTTTCGACTGTTTTCCAGCAAGGTGTGTCGCCATCGGGGAAAACGAAGTCTGCGAAAAGAGATTTAAAGTACGACTCGTCATAAAGCGAGATATTCCAGAACACGGATTGGTAACCTCGAGCGGCCGCAGGTTGATTCAAGGCATACACCACGTGTTGCAGATGATTGTTAATAAGACGAGTGTGAGTTTCTAAGTAGTTATCGCCATAATCTTTTCGCGCAAAGTGATCAAAATACATCAGCCACTCGACCGTAGCGACGGCACCGGCAAACTGGGACGAAATAGCAAAGACCAGATTTACAAAACAGCCGCAGAAGCTTTCTAGGTGTCGGGGAGCCTGAGACTCTCCTCCAAGTTTTTTCAATCCATCCAGCAAAAGAGGATACATCGAAATAGAAGCGCAATAAGGTTTAAGAGAAGTTTCATCATGGACATAAATCTCATGGGCTTCGATTTGACGAATGTATTCATCGGCAAGTTCAGTTCCGAAAAGACTTTCAATTTTTTTGCGGACCAACGCGCGATTCACTTGAATATTGATGTCCTTATTCAGTTCAGATTCCATGGTCGCAATATTTTTATGAGTGACGTTGGCATTGGCATCGAATTTAGAGCCTTCAGCGGCATTGGCGGCGCGGATGTAGTTTTCGATAAATTGCATTTTGGTATTGAGCTGTTGCTCGTTCAAGCGAAGCATGTTGTCTCCTTGGTTGTTATCTTTGAAAAAGATGATTGAGTGTCTGTTGGGTTTTTAAATCGATAAATTTTTGATTGGTCGTCGGCGAGTTCAGCCCGCCCAGCTCGGCGCGCCACGGCCCGACTTTGAGAAAGTC
Source organism: Bdellovibrio bacteriovorus (assembly GCF_001592755.1). Lineage (NCBI taxonomy): Bacteria > Pseudomonadati > Bdellovibrionota > Bdellovibrionia > Bdellovibrionales > Pseudobdellovibrionaceae > Bdellovibrio > Bdellovibrio bacteriovorus. Next base: position 157,492 of record NZ_LUKF01000012.1, read on the forward strand.
CAAGTGATCTTTAAGGGACGAAGGAACATCGTCCAATCCCGTGTAAAGAGCGGTGAGCAACCCTTGCTGCTGGCAAAGAGTTAGAAACGAGATAAGATCTTTCGCGTGCCATTCACCACCTAAAAAAAGAACGCAGGTGATTTTGTTTTTATATTCCATCAAAAGCTGCTGCAACAACTCCACCGTGAGTGGGGAACCCGTTTTTTCCGTCCAGAGTTCTGGAGAGTGACAGCCGGGGCATTTCAGGGGACAGCCGCAGACATAGAAGGCAAGGCTGATTTGGTCGGGCACTTCTTGAAAGACGATGTCGTACTTGTAGATGTTCATGGTCACCTTCCATAAAGAAAGGATAGACCTTAGATTTTTATGATCACTACCTATTGTTTGAAAATATGACCGATATCACTGTATCTAGTGATGTTTATAACAACAGTTGGATCTGCTTATGATTCATCTTAATTTTTCCTTCGCTTTCCAGTTCGGCTAAAGCGCGGGAAAATGTTTCTGGACGAAGCCCTAACATCAAAGCCACATCATGTTTCTTGCCGTCCAACTTTATCACGGGCGTTTTTTGTTGTTCTTGCAGACGTCCTAAATGAAGCCACACGCGGTCTTTCGCAGACGGGGTGTTGATGTTTTCAATAACCACATCCAGATTGTTCATCCATTTAATCAGCGAGCCTACGACGGCTTGGTACAAAGAAAGATTGGACTGAATGATGTTTTGAAACTCTTTTTTTGGAAGGAACATGACTTCCGTATTTTCATTTGCGACAAAAGTGTCGCTGTGGCGGTCCTGACCCAACACGCTGCCTTCGCCGAAGGTTTTTCCTTCTCCCAGAATTTGTAAGACAATTTCTTTTCCTGAAGGAGAAAGCTTAGAAATTTTCACAGACCCGCTAGTTATCAGATAAAGGCCATTGATCTCTTCACCAGCTTCAAAGATGAGCGAATTTTTCACGAACTTTTTTTTCTTCATAAAAGAAAGTAAATCCGAGATCACTTTTTCTTCCTGCGAAGAACAGATGGGGCAATTCAGTTTATTTGCTTCGCTCATATAGGTCTCCTTCACGGGGCGCCGAATCCCTACATTATCAATTTCTATTGTGAATAGAAATTGATAAGAAGGGCTTGATAACTAATTGAGTGAATCTACCAGCCTGGGTGGAGGTCATCTCAAATAGGGTTCAGATAAAAGCAAAGCCTTCGCTGATAAAGCTGTGGTGTAGGCCGACGACCGCCAAACGACCGGGTAGCGCGCAATAAAAGTGGCGGCATAAAAAACTTGTCCCGCCCAGTAAGTGCGACCCGCTGAATCCTTTTGTGCTTGGGAAAGTAAAAAACGAACGCCTCTTTTTACACGCGCCCGATGCAGTTCATTTTCGGAGTCACCAAGCAGGATGAGCGTGTTCAGGGCCCAGGCTGTTGAGTGCACATAATCAGGTCGCGCTAAGAAACTGTTGCGCCAGGAACCGTCTTTGCGCTGCTTGCTGATAATATAATTGATCAGCCGCTCTTTTGATGGTTCTAGGCAAGACACTCCCGATTGAAGAGCTGTCGCCATCGTGTACGGCAGAGCATAGTAGCTTGGATAGTACATTCCACAGAAATAAAACTGTTTGTTCCTGACAACACGGTTCAGATGATCGCAACTAGCACGATATCCCGGGCCTGAAGTTTTTTGGGCGAGCTTCAGAAGTTTTAAAACATTGCCGTTCACCACGCAGTCAACGTCATTAAAATTAAATGGAATTCGTGTGCCGCGATGAGGAGCCGCAAAAATATTTCGAGGCATATCGGGATTTTTCTCATCCCACAACCAGGTTAAAAACGCACCGGTTTTGAAATGTCCCTGAGCTGCATTGTAAGCATGAGGCACACGGTTTAAATCGCGTGCGTAAGAAAAAGCATTTATCACTTGCGATGGAAGATCGGGTGAGGCGCGATTTTCAATCATGTCCCGATAACGCATCAATGTGTAAGACACGGACGTCGTATCCGCATCGGGAGGAATATTCGCAAAACCTTTCCACTGTGGTGCTAAATACATATATCGCGGTTGTCGAACTCGGACGCCCTTGAAAGTCGCTGGAGGATAAAAGTTGAACAAGGAACCCCAATAGTATTTTTGAAAGCCCTCGATGGTTTTATCGATCATCGGTGGAATCAATGTATAGCGTGAGTCGTGCAAATAAATTTCTGCGAGCACATTGGCGACGGAGGAGGCGACAAAAGCCGTAGGCTCTTCAAACGGAACATTGAACTTACCAACACCGATCGCGCTAGGTACATAGGACGTCACACGCGCTCGCCACTGTCCTAAATCGTAACCATCCTTGCCGGATGTTTGATAGTGCTCGATAAATTCCAAAGCAGATGAAATCTGTTTATCAAAATAAGGACGAGCGTGCGCGCCCAGCGAAACGAACAATAACAAGATTCCAAATAAGCTTCCGTGCACAAGGCCTCCTGATCTGAAATATGCTTTTCAAAAACAGAGGCTTTGTCAGGAAAAAGAGCGTCTTCTTGCTGGCAAACAACCGCGGAATCGGGACAATCCGGAAGGACTCACTCGTCGGAAGTGGCGCACTGGCGGCGGGTTTTTAGGAAAATCGAAGAATCAGCGGGCGGGGGATTCAAATTTGAGAGCGGCGGAAACTGCTTCAAATGCAATACATTCGTTTTAAGCCTCCGCTCGGCAGGACCCCTTTTGCCGCTCTTAACAGAGTGCGCAAAACCTTTGACTTTCGCCCCCTTAGCTCGCTAAACCATTGATTCGCCCAAAAGAGGTGAAGAAAGGTTACGGGTAGGATCCCAGAGGTTCTACTACGTGGGAGGTTTACAAAAACTAATATGACAAAACAATTAAACAAAGCCGAGCTTGAAAAACAGAAAGTTCTAGCTTTCTTGGATGCTGAAGACGCTAAGGTTCCAGCAAATCCTGGTATCTTGAATGCGAAAGCAGATAAAGGTGACTTCGAAAATCTATTTGAAGCATCTATGAAAGAGCAAGACTTCAAAGTCGGCGACGTTGTTACTGGTACAGTAGTCGAAGTTCAGTCTGACTACGTTCTAGTTGACATCAACTACAAGTCTGAAGGTTTGATCGCTATCAATGAATTCCGTATTGTTGACGGTGTTCGTGAAGTGAAAGCTGGAGACAAAGTAGAAGTTTTGATCGACCGTATCGAAAACGAAAACGGCATGATCGTTCTTTCTAAAGACAAAGCTGACATGCTTCGCGCATGGACTGATATCTCTAAAGCAGCTGAGAACGAAGAAGTTATCGAAGGTACTGTTGTTGCTAAAGTTAAAGGCGGCTTGAGCGTTGATATCGGCGTTAAAGCATTCTTGCCTGGATCTCAAATCGATCTACGCCCTGTTCGCAACATGGACGTTTACCTTGGTAAGAAATTTAAATTCAAAGTTATCAAATTCAATAAGAAACGTGGCAACATCGTTCTTTCTCGCCGCGCTCTTCTTGAAGAAGAACGTGACAGTCTCCGTTCACAAACTCTTGATACTATGGCGGAAGGTTCTATCGTTACTGGTGTTGTTAAAAACATCACTGACTACGGAGCATTCATCGACCTTGGTGGCATGGACGGATTGTTGCACATCACAGACATGTCTTGGGGCCGTGTAAAACATCCTTCAGAAATGTTGAATGTTGGCGACGAAATCCAAGTTAAAGTTCTTAAATACGACAAAGAAAAAGAACGCGTTTCTTTGGGCATGAAGCAATTGACTTCTGATCCTTGGGAATCTGTTAAAGCTTCTTATCCTCCAGGCACTAAGCTTAAAGGAAAAGTTGTATCTTTGGCTGAATACGGTGCATTCGTTGAGCTTGGCGAAGGTATCGAAGGTTTGATCCACGTTTCTGAAATGTCTTGGACTAAACGTGTGAAACATCCTTCTCAAATCGTAAACGTTGGTGACGAAGTTGAAGTTGTCGTACTTGAAGTCGACACTGAAAACCGCCGCATCAGCTTGGGTATGAAACAGCTTCAAACTAATCCTTGGGTTGAAATGAAGGAATCTTATCCTCCAGGAACAATCATCGAGGGTGAAGTTAAGTCTGTAACTGACTTCGGTATCTTCATCGGTATTGAAGAAGGTATTGACGGTCTAGTTCATATCTCTGACTTCTCTTGGACTAAACGCGTAAATCACCCAAGTGAGATGTTCACTAAAGGTCAAAAAGTACGCGCGGTTGTTCTAGGTGTAGACATCGAGAACGAAAGATTCTCTTTGGGTATCAAACAACTTGAGTCTGACCCTTGGTCTAACATCGAGAACAAATACGCTATCGGTACACAACACGACGTTAAAGTAACTAAAACAGCTGATTTTGGTGCTTTCGTTGAGCTTGAGTCTGATATCGAAGGTTTGATCCACATTTCTGAACTTACAACTGACAAAATCAACTCAGTTGAAGACTTCATTAAGCCAGGTCAAACTGTAAAAGCTGAAGTGATCTCTATCGACAAAGATGCTCGTAAGATCGGTTTGTCAGCTAAGCTTGTTAAACTTCGCGAAGCAAAAGCGGACGTTGACGATTACGTTAAAAAAGCGACTGCAACATCTAAGTCTACTTTCGGTGACTTGTTTGCTGACCAGTTGAAAAACGTAAAAACTGACAAGCAATAGTCTGGGCGCATACCGCCGAGGCGTTGACTAAAAAGTCATAAAGAGGGACCCTAAACAGGTCCCTCTTTCTTTTTCGGGACGTCGGAACGGGAGCGCATCATGAAGGGCAGTTTCTTTAAAAAGCTTGTTATCATTTTTCTAGTTTTTGTCGGTATCGGAGCTCTACTAAAAATGAGCATGGATTCTTTCGGCGAATCCGAAAAGAAAGTCCTTTCCCAAAATTCCATTCTTCACCTTGAAATGAACGGTGTGATTCTGAATGGGAAAAAGTTCCTTAAAAATCTTAAGAAATATAAAGACGACGACAAAGTAAAAGCGATCTTGATCTCTATCAATTCACCGGGTGGATCTGTCGGTCCTTCTCAAGAAATCTTTGCTGAGATCAAACGCGCGCGTGAAGAACTTAAAAAACCCGTCATCTGTGTGACAACGGGTGTGATGGCCAGTGGCGCTTATTACTCTGCCGTAGCCTGTGACAAAATCGTGGTGGCTCCAGGGGCTTTGATTGGTTCCATCGGCGTGATCATGGAGTTTGCGAACATCGAAAAGCTTTACGACTGGGCGAAGATTTCTCGTTACTCTATCACTTCGGGAAAGTTTAAAGACTCCGGTGCAGAGTACAGAGCTATGCGTGAAGACGAAAGAGCTCTTTTCCAAAGCATGATTGATGAAGTCTATGGTCAGTTCAAAGCGACGGTGGCTAAAGAGCGCAATCTAAAAGAAGAGGTTGTCAGCGAATATGCGGATGGTCGGGTGTTCACCGGTGCCACTGCGGTGAAAATGGGTTTTGCCGATCAAGTAGGTTTCTTTGAAGACGCCGTTAAATTGGCGGCGGAAACAGCGAAGCTAGGTGATGACTTTGATGTTTTCGAAATTCCTAAAAAACGTATGAGCATTTTTGATCTTGGTGGCGGTGACTCTGAAGACGACTTAAACAGTCTTTCTGAATACACCGATCTTCTTAAAGGAAAATCCTTCGGCCCAGATATGGAAGGCGCAATGAAATACATCTTGCGCGCGAAATATTTGAATCAACCGTTGTTATTGATGCCTGGTTACTGGGAGTAATCGGTGGCAAAAAAGGCAAAAAAGAAAGCATCGGCAAAAACCAAGGTCGGCAAGAAGACCGCAAAGGCAGCGACCGGTAAAATGCAAATCGGTAAGGACGTTTGGCCTTTAGAGCGCGACGTTCTTTTCCGTCCTGATCGCATGAAGTACGTGCGTAAGCTGATCAAACCGGAAGGTTGTGTTTTCTGTAAAGCCGCAAAAGACGATCCCTCTTTTGACACTCTTTGTGTTTATCAAACCGAGCATTCCATGGTGGTGCTTAACAAATTCCCCTACAACAGTGGGCATCTTTTGGTTTTGCCTCGCCGTCATTGCGGGGATCTTCTGCAATTGTCAGAAGCAGAGTTTCGCGATTTGCAAGACACCATTCGTTTGGCCATGAAAGCGCTGAACGATGCTTACGAACCGGGTGGAATAAACTTGGGTTTGAATCACGGGGCTGTGGCCGGTGCGGGAATTCCTGAACATCTTCATTATCATTTGATCCCGCGTTGGGCCGGGGATCTTAATTTCTTTCCGCTCATCGCAGAGACCAAAGTCTTGGTTGAAAGTCTGGAGCAGACCTACGATAAGCTTTCGGGTATTTTAAGAAAATATGAATAGAGGCGTGACCTTTCAAACAGCTCCCTTAACTCCTGCAGTGAAGTGGTTGCTGATCATCAATGTGGCTATCTGGTTTGTTTTCCAAGTGATTATGGAAGGCTTCTTGCGCGTTCCGTTCACTTCTTTGTTCGGTCTTTTCCCGGGCAAGGTTCTGTTTGAATTCCAGATCTGGCAATTAGGTACTTATATGTTCCTGCACTCTTTGCAGGTGACGCACATCCTTTTCAATATGCTGATGCTTTGGTTCTTCGGTGCCGAGCTTGAGCAACGCTGGGGCACGAAGTTCTTCCTGATTTATTATTTCACTTCGGGCATCGGGGCCGCGATTCTTTATTGCTTGGGTATCTGGATCTACGCTTTGGCGACGGGTTCTCAAACGGGCTTGATTGTGCCGGTTGTGGGGGCTTCGGGTGCGGTCTTTGGGCTCTTGTTGGCTCAAGGGATTATCTTTGGTGAGCGCATTGTTTACTTCTTTATGCTCTTTCCGATGAAGACTCGCTACTTCGTGGCCTTGATGGGTCTTGTTCAGTTAGCCTCCATGATGACTTCAAGTGTCAGCGGGGGAGAGGTCGCTTACCTAGCGCATTTAGGTGGTTTGGTTTCGGGTTATCTATGCCTTAAATTCAAGGGCTGGTTTGACCGTAACGAGTGGAAAAAGAAGTCCAAAGCCAAGGGCCGCAACCTGCGCCTGGTGGTGGATAACGAAAAGAACGATAAGCCGCCCAAATATTGGAATTAACGGGAAAAAGGTACCTGGTACCATTTTCCGAGGCTGGACTCGTCGATTGAAGTGCGCTATAAAAGGTTTTCGCACAAAAAGGGGTACGCAATGTCATTGGCTCAAGCTAATAAAAATTTGAAGTTCGACAAACGATTGACTGAAAGAAACTTGAACGTTGGTGAGATGTCGAAAGAAGAATTGCAAAAGCACCTAGAGTCTCTTCCTGATCTTGCACACAACGTAGAGAAATTCACAATCGACGGTAAGAACACATCGTCTTCTGACGAATCTCACTAAGATCTTTTTAAAGACTTAGAACTCAAAAAGCCTCGCTAAATGCGGGGCTTTTTAATTTTAAGGGGCCGTCATATTCAAAGCGACAGCGATTTTGTTTCGTAAGATTTCTTTTTCAGCCGGCGTGGGTTCTTCGCCCCATTTCTTGATGAATTCGGCTTCAGCACTTTTGTAAGCTTGATCGAATTGTTCACGCTTGATTTGAGTCACGGCGTTTTCTGCCTGTCGACCTATTTCCTGAATTTGTTGAATCGTCTGATCGACGTGACGATTGTGATAGTCTTGTATCTGCTCGTAGCCATTATGCGCGTTGAGCGCGAAAAGGACGCCGAAGATCACGCGGCCGTAAACCTTCTTAAAAGTATTGTAGGCGTCGATGTGACTTTGCGCGCGTAAAGCGACGCGGGCCTCTTCGGCATGAGTCTTAAAACCATCGCGGATGATTTTATACATCAGTTCAGGCGGCACTTCCGCATTCTTCATTGAGGGCAGGGCCAAGGGAATACGCAGCCATTCGAAAACGCGATGTTGAAGCAAAGTCCAAAGTTTATCTAAGCTTTTGCGGGCGATACCGACGTCACGCGGGTCGCGAACTTCAAGCCAGGTCTTTAATAAGCCCTCTTGCAAAAGTTTTTCTTTGATCAGCATGACGGTGGATTCTTCTAAGCGCTGATCTTTGTTTTGACGAATCCAACGATCGACGACATCTTTTTTTCCGAAAAGGACAGTGCCCAGTTCGATCGCATATCTTTCCAAAGCTTTGTCTGAAGCAAAGTTTTGCAGATCCGTATTGTTAACGAGTTTGCGCAATTTGCGACGACGAAGCCACGAGAAATCTTTTCCGATTTCTTCAACGGAGTGAGAGCCTTTTGTCAGAAAGTTATTATTAGCGAAGTCGACCTGTTGAATGACTTCTAAGACGGTAGGAAGAAATACAGACTCGCAACGAGGAGCTGCCTGGGCCAGGTTGCCCCAGCTCAGGCCAAGAAAAATCACCACGCTTAAGAAGCGAGTTATCAAAGACATTCTTGACTACTCCAAGTTGACAGCCGCAGCCATCAAAGAAAGACGAGTCGCTTTGATTTCAGCGATTACTTTTTCTGCTTCTGAATCTGAAAGACCGCCAAGAACCTGACCCAAGTTACCGGCGCTCATCACAAGAGGTCCGACTAAAAGAGCTTTTGATTCTCTTTGAGTCATACCGTAAACCGTGATCGCCACACCGGAAGCTTGCGCGATTTGGGAAATCAATTTGTTTTGAGAAATAGAATCTTCACTGTTCGTGTATTCATTCAATGACTGACGAACCGTTGTTAAAGAAGAGTTGAGCTGTTTAAGAACTGCTGAAGTTTGTTTGTCGGCAACAGTGATCGCAGATTGTACTTGAGTCTCTGCAAGTTTTAGCTGTTCTTCTAAAGCTTTAGTATCTACGTCTGTTTTGCGCGCTTGACCGATCACACCCAATCCTGCGGAAGATAAAGAGATCACTGCCGACAAGGCTCCCGTTAAGTACCCATTCAAAGCCTGACCGCCAGTTCCTTTTTTTATAGTCAAAGCCGCAATAGCTGAAAGGCCTAAGCCCACAGCAGCGCCGGCGATGGCCGTGCCATTAGCAAAAGTGCCGCGCGATTCACGTTTTTCAATCGCCGCTTGCGCTTCGCCTAAAGCTTTATCCAAGCTTTGGATTTCCGCTTTCAAAGCTCTTACATTTTCTTGAGCGATACGGATTTGTTCATCACCAATACCTGCCGTGCGATCTTGCGCCATAGCCGCGCTTTGCAGGCCGATAATACCAGCAACAGTTAACGAAATAATTTTAGATGACATGGGGTCTCTCCTTTTGGGTTCCTAAGGAGCAAGGGGTGTACCGAATTAAATGAGATATATTTGAATTCGTTGTCTCAGGCTGAGACAGCATCTAGGTTTGAAACAAAGAGCGGCAAGGGGATTTTAAAAGTTAGACAGGCTTACGATATGAAATAGCAAGATGAGACCTTTATTAAAGAGGAATGCCTGTCGGAGAGATCCGCTGGATTTGGCGAGTGAAGAGATCGCTGATAAAAAGATTCCCATGCGAATCAGCGCCGATCCCCCAGGGATAATAGAATTTTCCGGGTACCCAGCCTTTTCCACCTAGCTTGCTCTGTAAGACACCTGCATTGGAATACACTTCGATAAAGCTGCCCACGAGTTCCGTTATATAAATCTTTCCAGACTTATCAACATAGATGTGGGGGGTGTTAGTGGGTACGCTGAAATTGCGGAGATAGTTTCCGCTTGAGTCAAAAACAAAAACTTTACTCACTCCAATATCAATGACGTACGCCGTGCCGGCTTCATCGACATAAAGCCCTTGTGGTTGCGTAAGAACAGGCGAACCGGAGTTCCCAAATTGGCCGAGGTAAGTACCTGCTGAGCTGAATTTTTGAATGCGGGAGTTCGCTTGATCCGCGACATAAATAACATCATTCTTATCGACAAAAATAGCCATCGGAAGATTGAGCTGACCGTCGCCGGATCCAAGAGATCCGATGCTGGTCAAATAAGTTCCATCAGCAGAATATTTATTAATCTTATTGCCACCGGAATCCACACCGTAAATATGGCCTTCGCTATCGGTCGCGACACCATCACACTTCGTGAATTGTCCGGGACCAGTACCCAAAGAGCCGATGTTTATGATGTGATTTCCGAGCTTGTCGAATTTTACAATTCGTTGGTCCTTCGTTCCATCGTAAGAATCAGCAACGAAGATATTATCATCTTTATCAATCCACAAAGACGTCGGCGCCGTGAAAAATTTTTCGGCGTCGCTATAGTTGGTAAGAGTTTCTTGCCAAGCACCTGTCGCATCTAGGACTTCCAAGCGATACTCCATCATATCGATGAGATCTACGACATAGATTTTTCCATCGGGAGCAAGGGTGATATTCATGGGTGAATCAAACGCCGCGTGTCCCGGTGCCACGCCCAGCCACGTCGTTTGGTAGGCTCCAGTGGAATCGAATTTAAGAATTCCCTGTATGGAGTCGGGCACGAAGATATCTCCTGAGGTGCTGATGCGAATGCGCATGGCCGATTGGAACTGCCCAGGTCCCGTGCCATGACTGCCAAATTTAGAAACGAAATTGCCCGAAGAATCAAACTTCTGAATTCGGTGATTCAAGTGGTCGACGACATAGACATTGAGATTTTGGTCAACGTCCACCGAATAAGGCTGATTCATTTGACCATCTCCTGCACCTTGCCCTAATCCAATGGAACGTAAGTGTGTGCCGTCGTTTGCATAGACTTGAATGCGATGATTCCAAGTGTCAGCGACGTAGACGGTGCCATTTTTGTCTAAGACAAAGTCGAGTGCACCACTAAATTGTGTCGGGCCTGTTCCCTGTGAGCCGATTTTGCGAATCAATGTTCCTGAAGGACTAAAAATGCGGATAGAGGGATTTGCATCCATAACCCAGATGTTATCTGACGAATCCACGTGCACGCGGCGGGCTCCCGAAATTTGGCTGTCATTCATAGTGCCCAGGGGACCGAACTTCAGTGTGCGTTTTCCAGTACCCATATCGAATTTTTGAATTCCGGCTTCGATGTTGTTGTAAGTGCCGACGACAAGCTCGCCACTAGAAGTAAATCCGATATCTAAAGGTTGACCGAAATTAAATTTCTCTTTTTGAATGGGAAAAATTCCTGCCGGTACATAAGGTGGAAGTTCAGACCCGCTATCAAGTTGGGCCATGATAGAAGAACGCAATGTCACATCGAGTGAACATCCACCTAAAAGAGCGGCCATGAAGAAAAGAGCAATAAAACTTCCAATGACGTGCATGAGTCTCCTGAAAAGCGTTCATATTTCTTTTCGGAGTCTTTTTTTCCACCTAAAATTTACCGTTGGTTTTGGGTATGTCTCATTGTGAAACCATTTGTTTGATCGCATAAACCAAGACAAGTGTTGCGCAGTGTTGTGCTCGTAGCTTTCAGTTATGACAAACCTGAGCGAAATCATATTCACGGATTCTGTTTTGTGCGACATTCAAAGTGAAGGAAGTGCACCTATGACTCAGTTTGTCTCTGCAGAAGAAGCCCTTAAAGTCGTGAAATCCAACGACAATGTTTTTATTCACACGGCGGCGGCGACCCCGCAACAATTAGTAAAGCAGCTGACTTTAAGAGCGTCCGAGCTTCAAGGAGTGAAGGTGTACTCCATCCACACCGAAGGGGATTGTTCTTATGCAGATCCTCAACACGAAAAAAGTTTTCAGATACATAGCTTTTTTAATGGTGGCAACCTCAGAAAGACAAGAGGGAATATCAATCCTTCGTTTGTGCCGATTTTTTTAAGTGAAATACCCTCTTTGTTTTATAACCAGATCGTGCCGCTCGATGTGGCTCTGATTCAGGTGTCACCGCCAGATCAGCATGGCATGTGCAGTTTGGGGCCTTCGGTGGATGTTTCCATCGCCGCGGTTCGTTCTGCAAAGACAGTGATTGCGCAAGTGAACCCGAAAATGCCACGAACCTTTGGGGATGCGCAGTTTGAATTTTCTAAAGTTCACTTCGCCGTAGAAGTGGAAGAAGAGCTTTATATCAAGAAACCGGTCGAGCCGACTTCCACAGAATTGCAAATCGGCAGAAACGTCGCCGGATTGATTGAGGACGGTGCCACCCTTCAGATGGGTATTGGTGCGATTCCAGACGCCACCTTGAGGGCTTTAACGGGTCATAAAGATCTAGGCGTGCACACGGAAATGTTTTCCGATGGTTTAGTGGATTTGTATAAGACAGGAGCAGTCACTAATAAATTTAAATCGCGCCTGCGTGAAAAGATCGTAAGTAGTTTTGCGCTGGGTTCGCGGAAGACCTACGACTTTATTGATAACAATCCCATGGTGGTTATGATGGACGCGACTTACACCAATGACACCCATATTATTCGTCAGAATCCGAAAGTCATCGCGATCAACAGTGCTATCGAAGTGGATCTCACTGGACAGGTGTGCGCGGATTCAATTGGTTCACGAATTTATTCAGGGATTGGCGGGCAGATGGACTTTATGCGAGGCGCCGCACTTTCGCCGGGCGGAAAGCCGATCATTGCGCTGCCATCGAAAACAGCGAAAGGACAAAGTAAGATTTCCGTCTTTCTAAAAGAAGGGGCGGGAGTTACCACGACGCGAGCTCATGTTCACTACATCGTCACTGAATACGGTGTCGCTTATTTGCACGGAAAAACATTGAAGGAACGAGTGAAAGCTTTGATCGCAATTGCCGCCCCCGAGTTTCGCGAAACTTTGGAAATTCAGGGACGAAAAGTTTTGGGATTCAATTAATTACTGCTGAACTTGGTTGGCTTGCGCCGTCATCGAGTTGTCGCGAGCAATCGCTGCAGCCACTTTTTCTTGGCTGAACGGAGCCCACTCTTCACGAATGATTTTGTAAGAGTCGCCAGATTTCAACGCGTAAATAGTTTTTACGCCGTAATCGACGTGCTTGTCAGATTCATAGCGCTGCAAAGTTTTCACTAACAACTGATCGTTGTGCTGAACGATGTAAGGTTGTGAAAGGTGAACTTTGATGTATTCATACTTCGACTTCAAGTTGGCTTTATGGTTTTTCCAAGTGTTGAAGTTAAAACCCGGAGCTTTAAAATCTTGATCATAAAAGCTCATGTATTTTTCAATGTCCTGGTTCTCCCAAGACTTGCGCCACTCTTCCACGAATGCGCTCAACTCCGTACGACGTTTTTCGTGTTCACTTTTTGGAAGGTAGTTGACGTGATCAAAAATCAAGATAGGTGTTTCGCGAAGTTTAACATAGTCGGCAAGTTTCTTGATAACGTCATTGCGAACCACCACGCAACCGCGAGAACCGCGAGTTAAAGGAACTGAATCGGGGATAGCATGAAGCCAAATGCCAGATCCCGTTTTCTTTTGTCGTTGGTCAAAAAGATTTGGATAGTTCGTGGTGAAAGCCAAGCCGCCGTAAAGACTGAAAGGGATTTGCGGCTGAGTCAAACGCTGCTCAAGAAAGTAAATGCCTTCGGGAGTTTTGTGATCATCGCGTTTGGTTTTATTGCCACCCATTTTTCCGATGTCCGCAGGGAACTCTTCAACCTTTTTGATTTCAGCGCCGTTACGCTCGAAGACTGAAAGCTTGCGCTTTTCTTTGTCGACAAGAAATACATAGCGTGAAAATGCCTCTGTCTCTGAAATTTGCAGCAAAGAAGCTGGGAAAAGATCCGCCTCGTTTTGAGAAGACGGCGCGACAGATTGGCCCGCCATCACTGGCAGACTGAAAAAAGATAATGCGCATCCCGCGAGAAAAAGTCTCATAGTTCCATTATGAGTGAACTAGACGTGTTCTTGTCAAGTGTAGGTCCACATATGTCCAAAGCTTAGACGTTTTCCCTGAAATTTTCTTACAAGAATTAGGGTCTTGCTCGTTAAGACCTTGGCCTGTTTCACCGATAAACCAAATGTAATTATTCATGAGGGTTTTAAATGGCAGAAGCACAAGCACAAGCTGCGGCTCCTAAGAAGAATGTCGGCAAACTACTACAGATAGTGTTTGCAGTAGTGAATCTGGGAGTGATGGGTGGAGGCGCCTACATGGTATACGCCTCGACTATGGGATGGGAAAGTCCTTCTATTTCAGAAGAACAAGCTGAGCGGGAATTGGCTTCCATCCATGATTCTGGCGATACAACTCCGCTTGTGTACACGATGGATAAATTTACTGTGAATTTGGGTGGTGAACCCAAACGCACGATTCGTTTAGAAGTGAATTTGCAAATGCTGGGTAAAGAAGGCTTCGAAGAAGTTATGGAGCCGGAAAACCGCGCCAAGGCCCGTGACCGCATTGTTCGCTTATTGAATGATAACAGCTTCAATGACCTGGATAGCATTCAAGGGAAGTTGTTTTTGAAAGACAAAATCGCCGGCGAAGTGAATGGCATTCTTCATCGCGGTGTTGTTAAAGACGTTTTCTTTTCTGATTTCGTTGTGCAATAAAGCACAGCTTTCTTTCGCCGGGCTCGTCGCCCGGAACAAAGTCTAATTAGTCCTGAAAGATCGTTGAATTCAAAGCCCTCCAGTTTCAAACTAGGGCTTATTGTACATTCAACGAAAGAAGCAACTATGACACGTTTTACGATCTTGCTTTTGGGACTTCTTATGTCCGCCTCTGCCTTTGCCGTGGATCCCATTCCGAATCCAAAACCAGAAATCAAAGAACCGCTAGGCACCATCAAGGGATGGGCGACACAGAATGATCTTAAGATCTCTTTGCCTGTCACAAAATTTGTTTTGGAAAACGGACTGACGGTTTTGCTTCTTGAGGATCATGCGGTGCCGATGGTCAGCTATCACACGTGGTATCGTGTGGGCTCTCGCGATGAGTATCCAGGTGTCACGGGCGCGGCGCACATGCTTGAACACATGATGTTTAAGGGTGCTAAGAAGTACGATGGCAAATCTTTCGATCGTATTTTCCACGAAAACGGCATCACCAACAATGCCTTCACCACAAATGATTATACAGGTTTTTACGAAAATCTTCCCAGCTCGAAATTAGAGTTGGTGATGGATATGGAAGTGGACCGTATGAGTTCATTGCTTATCAGCCCTGACGATTTGAAAAGCGAAAAAGAAGTCGTTGCGGAAGAGCGCCGTTGGAGAGTCGACAATAATCCGATGGGTCTTCTTCGCGAATTGATGATGGGCACACTTTTCAAAGTCCATCCTTATAAGTGGCCGGTGATTGGATATATGAAAGACATCGCGGCCTACGATTCTGATAAGCTGCGCTTTTTCTATAACACATACTATGTCCCGAACAACGCGGTTCTGGTTATCGTGGGTGATTTCAAAACTTCTAAAGTAAAAAGCTTGATTGAAAAATATTATGGCAAGCTTCCCATGCGCCCACTTCCAGAGACCAAGAAAGTGGAAGAGCCGCCACAAAAAGTTCAGCAGAATGCGACTTTAAGAAAGGACGTACAGAACAGTTCTTTCGTGGTCGCTTATCGCAGCCCTCGTCAAGGCGAGGCGGATATGTATGCCTTGGATTTGGCAGCAAATATTTTGGGTTATGGAACTTCCAGCCGCCTTCATAAAAGATTGGTTTATCAAAAGCAAATCGCTACATCGGCTTACGCATACAATTATGCGATGAAGGATGCCGGGATTATGGGATTTGGCGTCAGCTTGAAACCGGGCCAGGGAACGCAAGAAGCTTTGGATATCGTCTATAACGAAATTTGGAAACTGAGAAATCAAAAAGTTTCTGACAAAGAACTTGAGAAAGCAAAAACCCAAGTTATGAAAGACCTTGTTGACGGTCTGAAAACTATGGACGGGAAAGCCCGTTCATTGGCTGTGAACGAAATCGTGACGGGATCCTATGAAAGTCTTTTCACGGATCTTGAGAAATACCAAGCCGTGACTGCAGACGATATTCAAAAAGCCGCAGAAAAATACACGCAGCAAACTCAGCGTTCGATCATCACTTTAGAACCTAAGGCGAAAAAGGAATAAGTATGAAAAGACTTTCACTCGTAATCACTCTTCCTCTTATTTGTTCCGCGATGGTGGCTTGCTCCAGCTCTTCTAAAAAGGACGCGGCAAAACCAGGTCAAGGTTATGTGCAAAAAGGCAGTGGCTCTTTCAAGCTACAACCATATAAAGAAGTGGTTTTGGAAAACGGCCTTAAAATTATTTATATTCGTGATACCTCTTTACCACGTGTGAGCTTCACGCTTTTGATGAAGACCGGCAATGTCCAAGAGCCTGCAGGTAAAGCCGGGCTTAATGCCTTGACGTCTTACATGTTAGAGCAAGGCACTCAATCTCGTGATGCACTAAAAATCGCTGATGAGTTCGGTCAACTTGGAGCGAGCGTTGATATTTCTCCTGGTTATGATGTCACGACACTTTACTCGGACTCTTTGATCACAGGTTCTGGCACTTTGTTAGATCTCTTTGCCGACGTCACGATGAATCCCGCTTTTAAAGACGCTGAGATCAGTCGTATTCGTTCGCAAATGCTCGCAAATTTGCAGAAGAAGGTAGACAATCCGTCAGCCTACGCAGACGACAAAATGGATCAATTCCTTTATGGCAATCATCCTTACTCGCGCGACGTGAATGGAACGCCTGAGGCTCTTCGCAGCATTACGAAGCAAGACATTATCAAGCATTATTTGACATTCTTCCGTCCTAACAACGCTTCGTTAGCGGTGGTTGGAAGCTTTAACGATGAGTTTGAAAAAACAGTTCAGGATGTATTCTCGAAGTGGACGAAAAGAACCATTCCTGCGGTTACTACCGAAGCTCCTCCAGCTATTGATGCTTTGAAAGTTAAACTGATCGTGAAGAAGGGCTTGCAGCAAACGCAGATCCGCGTGGCTCAATTAGGCATTGCCCGCAAAAACGAGGACTACCTTCGTTTGCGCTTGGGAAATGAAGCCTTGGGGGGAAGTTTCGCCAGCCGCTTGAATCAAAAAGTGCGTGATGATTTAGGTCTGACATATTCCATTTATTCCTTCTTTGACGTGCGTAAAGATCGTGGAAGCTTCGAAGTTTCTACTTTCACTAAGAATGAAACAGCCGGAAAAACTTTGGAAGAGACTTTGAAAGTAGTGACGGATTATGTGACTGCGGGGGCGCAAGATCCCGAGGTCGCGGCAGCTCGCAGCCAGCTGGTAGGTCAGTTCCCAAGAGCGATCGAAACCGCAGACCGCTTGGCCTACAATCTTCTTTCGTTGGACTTTTATGGAATCCCGGTCGATTACCTGACGGACTTTAATAAAAACGTCGGTAAAATCAACGCGAAGGATGCCAACGCCTCAATTCAAAGAGCCCTAAATCCGAACAACTTCAAAGTTCTGGTATACGGGGATGAAAAAATCATCTCTCAATTCGAAAAATACAAACCAGAAATCGAAAGAGTAAAATAACCAAAAAGGTGCCAGGGGACTTTTCCTAACCCTGGCGCATCTAATGCGGGCCAGTTGGAAAAAGTTCGCTGGCACCTTTTCAAAAAAAAAGAGCGCTCTTGGCGCTCTTTTTTTATTTCTGAATTTCTTTTTTTTATTTATCTTTTCTTCTTTTTCTTCTTAGCGCGAAGATAGATCAAAGCTCCGAGGGCTGCTAGAAGAAGTGCTCCGCCTAGAAGCATCGCTTTGTTGCTGCCTTTTCCTTCCGTGCCGTCGCCTTGAATCATATCTGCTGGCATTGCAGAGCTGATCGGCGCGCCCAGTGTTTCAGAGCCCGGGCGGATAGGACCAAGGTCGGGTTTCGCCAAAAGATTTTTTGAAGCGATCACACGCAGACTCATTACGGCTTTAAAAAAGTCTTGGCTGTACTTTGTGTAGTACTGTTTGTGGGCGCTGAACGTCACAAGAATCGCGATCTTATCTTTGATTGTCGCTAGATAACGAGTGAAGTAGTTTGGAACTTCTGAACCCAAGTGAAGAGAGTCGATCCACGTTTGATCGTTGATCTGCACGCTTTTCGCCTTATAAACGATTTTAGACTCCGCCGTACCGCCGCCACGAAGATTCACCGCAATCGGAGTGTTTAAGTGCGACTCATACAACGCGAAAGTGTCCGTAGGGCCGACTTCTTTAGCGGTCAAAATGATAATGGCTTCTTTAGATTCTTTCGTCTGTTCGCTACGGCAGACCCATTCGGTTTGCTCTAAGTTACATTTCCAAGTCTCTGGCATTTCAAATGCGATGTAAGCATTACGAAAGACTTTTGCATGGGCGCTAAAACTGAGTAGAATAACGGCGAGTGATGTGAACAAGCTATACTTCATGCTGACCTCGAGTTGGTTATGTTTGCAGTATAATAACAAAATTCCTTCGGATCAAAGCGCAAAGGAGAAAAATCCTGTGAAGAACCTTTATCAGCTAACCACTTTCGTCACGGTTATCAGTGAAGGAAGTATGACTGCAGCGGCAGACAAGCTGTATCTGACTCAACCAGCGGTGTCGCAACAGATCCGAAATCTAGAGGAAGATCTAGGAGTGGAACTGCTTGTTCGCGGTGTTCGCCAAATCAAGGCCACGCCTCAGGGCGAAGTTCTTTATGAATACGCAAAGAAGATCATCAATCTGACTCAACAGGCCGAAATTGCAATTAAGTCCATCGGTGCCCACATGAAAGGGCAATTGCGCATTGGAACTTTGAATTCTTTGGGTCTGCATCTGATGAGCCCGATCGTGGGCCGTTTGATGCGTCACAATCCTGACCTGATGTTGAAGGTGGACTACGACCGTGGTGAAGAGCTTATTAAAAGTTATAAGAAAGGTCTGTACGACATCCTGATTCTGCCCGACGTGAAAACGGAATTTAGTTCCGAGCTTGAAAACAGCGAGCAAAAGTTTGTGGCCAAAGAAGAAATGTGGCTAGTGGGTTCAAGCAAAGATGAAAAAATGCCCCAACAAATTAGCTTTAAAGACATTGGCGCGTTTCCGTTAGTGAATTTCACCGAAGAGTTTCCCGGATTCAACAACACCGTGAATTCTAAAATGCAGAATGCGGGCCTCAACCTTTCATCTATTTTTGAATCGGCCAACGTTGGAACTTTAAAGCGCGTGATCGAAGCGGGTTTAGGTTGGGGATTTTTGCCGGCGCACTCCATTAAAAAACAAGTGCGCTCGGGGCGCTTAAATCGCGTTTACGTGAAAGACCTTCATTACGAAATTGATCTGATGTTCTATTATAAGAAGAATTCAGAGAATAAGGCTTTGGTCGAGGTCTTCTATCAAACAATGTCACAACAAGAAAAAGGCTAGCATTCGGCTGGCCTTCCGTCTCAAAACAGTTATGGGATCTTAATCTTTACAGCTTTTTTTCCGATATCAATTCTGATCTTTCGGGATTTTTGGAAAAGAAGGAATGTAAATGAAGAAGCACTATTCGATTCGTCTTAAGCTCGCTGTACCTATCATCCTCATTGCTTTGTTCGTTTTAGGAACTATGACGTTCTTAATGGCGAAGAACGGGCATGAAACGGCGAAGTTAGCTGCAACAGAAAAAACTGTCGAGACAGCTCACGCCTATGCAACTGAAATGCGACTTGAGGTGGAAAGAGGTTTGGATGTGGCTCGCACCATGGCTCACTTCTTTGAATCGTATAAGAAGAACGGACATGTTCAACGTGAACCGGTGACTTTTTCTTTAAAAGAAGTTCTAGAGAAAAACAAATTTCTTATTGGTGCGTGGACCGGGTGGGAACCTAATGCCTGGGATGGTCGCGACTCTGAGTTCGTAAACTCCAAAGGTCACGATGCCACGGGACGTTTTATTCCATATTTAAATTGGGAAGGTGGCAAAGCCAGCTTAACTCCCCTTATCGGTTATGCGAATGCGGGTGAAGGTGACTACTATCTTGTGCCCAAACAACGTCTTAAAGAAACTATGGTTGAGCCCTACTTGTATCCTATTGATGGAGTGCAAGTGTTGATGACTTCGGCCGTGGTACCGATTGTTCTTGATGGTAAGTTTGTAGGCGTATCGGGTGTGGACCTTCCGTTAAAAGAGCTGCAAAAGAAAACAGCTACCATCAAACCGTTTGAAACTTCCGAGGCTTATTTGGTGACGGCAAAGGGAAACTATGTGTCTCATCCCGATGATAAACTGATCACAAAGCCTGTGGTTTATCCTTTTGAAGAGGCCAAATTCAAAGAGGCCATTCAACAGGGTAAGGAACTCGTTTTAACGGGAATAGATGCTAAAGACAATCAAGAATATCTTTACGTCGTCACTCCCATGAGCATTGGATACACGGAAGAGCCTTGGGCTTTGATCGTAAGAACTCCGACTAAAACAGTGTTAGCGTCGGCGAACTCCATGGTATGGACACAGGTGCTTATCGCTTTAACTGGATTGTTGTTCTTGTTGGCGGCGGTGGTTTTGATCGCCCAATATATTTCTAAAACAGTCAGTGATCTTTCTTCGAAACTTCAGAACTCCGGTGATCAAGTTTCAAGTGCTATTGGTCAGCTTTCGATTGCCGGTCAATCATTGTCTCAATCTTCCAGTGAGTCAGCAGCATCGTTAGAAGAAACGGTTGCCGCTTTGGAAGAGATGACGTCGATGGTGAAAATGAACTCCGACAACGCGAAGCAAGCCGCTTCGCTGTCTTCTGCATCTTCTGAGTTCGCCGTGCAGGGGGAAAAAGAGATGGGAGAGTTGCTAGTCTCTATGAAAGAGATCTCAGAGTCTTCAAAACAAATTGAAGAGATTATCAATGTGATCGACGATATCGCGTTCCAAACAAATCTTCTGGCACTCAATGCTTCTGTGGAAGCGGCACGTGCCGGTGAACATGGAAAAGGTTTTGCAGTCGTAGCGGAAGCCGTTCGTTCTTTGGCACAAAGATCAGCTTCAGCGGCGAAAGATATCACAGGTCTTATCAAAGAATCTGTGGATAAAATCGAACGCGGCACCGTGAAGTCAGCAAAATCCGGCGAGATGCTTAAGAACATCGTTCAGTCCGTAAAAAAGGTTTCCGACTTGAACAACGAAATTTCTGCAGCAAGTGAAGAGCAGTCAACGGGCATTGCGCAAATCAGCAAAGCCATGAATCAGTTGGATCAATCGGTTCAATCCAATGCCGCTTCATCAGAAGAGATCGCAGGGACAGCTGACGAGATCAATTCTCAAGCGCAAATTATGAAGGCTGTGGTTGATGAGCTGAAGCTTGTGGTTTACGGATCAAGTGAACCCACCGCGACAGTCCATACATTGCAACCGACAGAAGAAAAGACGCACGTAAAAGCGGCCTAATCTGCGACACGATTAATAAATTGCAAGGAAGAGCTATAAGCTCTTCCTTTTTTTTTATTCTCCATCATGAGCCCTCACCATGCTACCTATCGTCCTTTGGGTAGCGGATCTCGTGGACGCGCTCTTTTTTGCAGAAATGTGAGTCCGATAAGAATTCAGATTTCAAATCTGGAGTGACACAAATGAAGACGTGGATGGTTCTTTGTCTTTGTTCGATTCTTAGCGGATGTTCTTTGGAAGCTCAAATCGATGACCTCGGTTTGAACAAAGACTCTGTCGTGCAGGCCAAGAAACGCATTCATCCAGACTTCATTTCGGCGGAAGTCGTTTCACTTTCCTCGGGTTACCGAGTGACGGCGACTTTTGGTGAAATCACTGAAAACAAAGTGACTAGTAATGGTTGGAAAGTGCGTGGAGTTTTCTATGAATAGATTGAGCTTGTCCGTACTTGTTATGCTTTTGTTTGTTGGCTCGTACGTGAATGCACAAAATAAAGGAATTAGTTTTCAGGGTGTTTTTCAAGACCCCAACGGCGATTTTCCAACGGCTTCGGGGCTGACGGTGCGCTTGCAAATTTTAGATCCCGTCGCAGACTGTGTTCTAAGAGAAGAGGTGCACTCGGCGGTGGACGTTACAAATGGTTACATGAATCTTGTCATTGGCTCTAGCAGCGCCTTGGTTCCTGCGGCAAGCAATCCATCGCCCATTCCGAGTTTTCAAAAAGTCATGGATAATTCAGCGCCGCTGATCGGTTTTAATTGTAGCTACGTACCTCAAGCTCATCATGAACGCAAAATTCGAATCATCACCAATATGCCTCGTTTAGCGGGAGGCTTTGACGCCGTGACCGCTGATTTTAATATGCGCGCGGTGGCCTTCGCGATGAATTCTGAGATGCTGAATGGAAAGAAAGAAGAAGATTTTCTGCAAGTGAACCCGGCCCTGGGAGCGACTCAAAATCATCTTGAGCAACTATTGAACCGGTATTCTCAATTAGATGCTATTTTGAATGGAAACTACGTTGGTAATGCCGCAACGGCGACAACGGCGTTGACGGCAAATTCCGCAACCACCGCCACTTCTGCGACCACTGCCGCGACGGCCGCTACAGCCAATGCCCTCAGAGGATTCAATGTAGCCACGACAACGCCAACGGCTGGGCAGGTCTTAACTTGGAATGCGGGTTCCTCTTCGTGGGAACCTTCTACCTCCACAGGACTGGTGTCCTCTGTCGCCGGCAGAACTGGAGATGTGACTTTATCAGCTAGTGATGTCTCTGGACTGGATACTTTTGTGGATGGCCGGGTGACTTTGCAAAAAGGAGTGGCTAGCGGACTTGCACCTTTGAATTCTTCAAGCAAAGTTTCGTCTTCATTTTTAGGAACGGGTACCGCGGACGCTTCGACATACTTGCGAGGCGACGGAACATGGTCGACGATCTCCTCTTCTGATGCGACGAAACTTCCGCTAGCAGGCGGGACCATGACGGGTGATATCACGATGGCCTCTGGCGCGGATTTATTGGTGGGAGGAAATTCCCTTCAGAATGTCGGATATCTGACGATGAACCCTTCAAGGTCTCTGCATCTTTCAAACAACGCAACAGATCCTGCGGGCCTGACTTTAAGTGATGCGGGGAAGATGTGGTATGACTCTTCGAACAATGTCATTAAATTTTGGGACGGAAGTGCCATTCGTACCTTGGGTGTTGCAGGTGCGGGCTTGCAATCTTTAAATGGACTTAATTCTCCGACTCAAACTTTCGGTGTGGTGAATACAGGTTCCGACTTTGCTATTAGTTCAACTGGAAGCACACATTCTTTTCAACTTCCGACAGCCTCAGCCACGGCGCGTGGAGCTTTGAGTTCTTCAGACTGGTCGGCATTTAGTAGCAAACTGGGTCCATCGACATCTTTTTCAGGGGATGTCTCTGGAACTTATAACAACTTGACTCTTGCGACCGTTCCAATTTCCAAAGGAGGAACAGGTCAAACAATCAAAGCAAATGCATTTAATGCTCTGAGCCCGCTGACAACAAAAGGGGATTTGGTTGTTCACAACGGGGCGAACAATGTTCGACTTCCTGCGGGTTCTAATATGACTTATCTGCGCGCCAATAGCGCTGTCGCCGAAGGTGTTGAATGGACCAGCTCCATTTCTGCGTCGGAAATTTCTTCCCTTGTGAGCACGGGAATCGTGCAAAGAAATGGCGCGGGAAATTATAGCACGGTGACCGTGAATGCTCCTTTGTCTTACGCGGGAGGAGTCTTGGCGGTCGCAACCGGCACCAGTTCGACGACGGTCGCAGCAGGAAATGATTCCCGTATTGTTGGTGCTCTTCAAAAATCCGGTGACACCATGACAGGTGATCTTACGATGGACTCGGGTGCTGATCTAATGCTCGGTGGAAATTCCATTCAGAATGTAGGATATGTTACGATGAATCCTTCTCGGTCTTTGCATCTTTCAAATAACTCAACGGATCCGACGGGACTGATACTAAGTGATGCAGGAAAGATGTGGTATGACTCTACCAACAACGTCATCAAATTTTGGGACGGCGGTGCGATTCGGACTTTAGGTGTCGTGGGCAGTGGTCTTAGTACATCCACTTCCTTCGCCGGCGATGTTTCCGGGACTTATAACAACTTAGTCCTAGCAACGGTGCCGATATCTAAGGGTGGAACGGGACAGACGACCAAAACAAATTCCTTCAATGCGCTTAGCCCACTGACGACAAAGGGAGATTTAGTTATTCACAACGGAACGAACAGTGTTCGACTTCCCGCGGGCGCTAATATGACTTATTTGCGCGCAAATAGTGCCGCCGCAGAGGGGGTTGAGTGGGCAAGCTCAATCTCTGCTTCGGAAATATCTTCTCTTGCAAGTACGGGCATCGTGCAAAGAAACGGGGCAGGGAACTACAGTACGGTGACGGTCAATGCACCTTTAAGTTATACGGGAGGCATTTTAGGCGTCACGACGGGAACAAGTTCAACCACGGTGGCTGCCGGAAATGATTCCCGCATCGTAGGAGCTCTTCAAAAATCAGGCGACACTTTGACTGGAACTTTAAACGCGCTAGATGTTAATATCGCCAATACTAGATATCTGAAACTTCCAGAAAGCAGCGATGGAAGTGTCGCGGGCCAGCTTTGGTACAATGCGGGAGATATAAAATATTTCGACGGCACGACGACAAAAACTTTGAAAGTCGTAGGAACCACCCCTGTAGATCAGGGAGGCACTGGAGTCACGTCTTTGAACTCAGGAAGTCTGTTGCTAGGAAATGGGATCAATCCCGTAACAACGTTAAATCCTGTGGCGGGGAATATTGTCTACGCGACGGGGACGACGACATGGCTCAGTGGTTCACCAGATACAGCCAACCTTGTTACTAAGTCCTTAAATCAAACAATAACGGGTCTAAAAACTTTTACGACCTTTATGAATACTAAGGATATTCGTTACTTTGATTCTGATTCAAGTCACTACGTCGGACTGAAGGCGCCCAACACTGTCTTAAACAGTTTCACACTTTCTTTGCCGGCAACAGCGGGCTCTTTAGGGCAGGCTCTCACCCATGATGGTGCTGGCGGGCTGACATGGAGCAACCTCCCTGCTTCGTCAGGACCTGCTGGAGGCACAGGTCGTATTCAGTACAATAACGGCGGCAGCTTTGGAGGTACGAATCTGTACACAGATGGATTTAAGATTTCTTTGAATTCGTCAGAAATGAAAGATTATTTTTACGTCGAGGTGCAGCACGGAATGCAATATAATTCGTCTGGCGCTGGCGTTATTCCCCAATATGAAAATAGCTTCTTTCGAGTCAATAATACTTCTCCTTCTGACAACCGGGCGGCGCTCCATACTTTTGGTGTTACCAATACAGCAACAACGTCACAAAATGCTTATTTCGGAGCGGTGTCGACACCAACCGGGCACTCTCCAGCCATCGTGATAGGACAACAAAATGGCAGCTCATCCTATGAAGAACGCTTTCGCATTGATGCTTCCGGCAATGTGGGAATTGGCACGGTCAATCCCACTTATAAACTCGTCGTCAACGGAGATATAAATTTGCTGGGAGGCGCTTCAGCACTGCGATTTGCGGGAACAGGCGTCTGCACCAGCACGGGATGCACAAGCTCGTCCGATCAAAGATTAAAAGAAAAGATTGAACCTCTATCTGATTCTCTTTTCAAGATACTGCAAATTCAGGGCGTACAATATGAATACATCGACAAAGAGAAATTCGGAAGCCGCCGTCATATCGGGGTCCTGGCACAAGACGTGGAAAAGGTTTTCCCCGAGACGGTCGTTACTGATGAAAAAAGTGGTTTAAAGTCTGTGGCGTACGATCATCTTGTCGCGCCTATCATCGAAGCGATTAAATCTTTATACGTTGAACAGGAAGTTCAAAGAAAAGAACTAACCTTGCTGCAAAAGCAAAATATCGATTTGAAAACGGAGAACTCGGCCATCAAGTTGTATTTATGTCAGAAAGATCCCGAGGCTCCA
The DNA here is from genome assembly GCF_001592755.1 of Bdellovibrio bacteriovorus. Classification (NCBI taxonomy): domain Bacteria; kingdom Pseudomonadati; phylum Bdellovibrionota; class Bdellovibrionia; order Bdellovibrionales; family Pseudobdellovibrionaceae; genus Bdellovibrio; species Bdellovibrio bacteriovorus. The sequence continues at coordinate 183,151 of NZ_LUKF01000012.1, forward strand.
TTTTGTAATTAAATTATTTCTTACGTACACAAGTCATGTCTATTTTAGAAAGCTCACGCGCATCGGGATCATTTAGATTCAAGATGCCGGTCATTGTTTTTTCGCGTAAATCATCAATGGTAATCTCTAGGTTGCTGGGCGCATGAAGTGCGTGAAGACCTTGATCTTGGGCCGTGACTTCGACGATGCCTTTGATCGCGACTTTGCCTTGCGCATCGAAGAAGGTGAGGACGACGTCTTCATTCTTTTGTTCAAGATGAAGGCGATATTTTCCCGCCTGACATTGGATTTTCGCTGCCCAACTCAAAGAGGGCAAAAGAAGTAATGTAAATAAAAACCAGCTTTTCATATTTATCTCCTAGTAAAATTTTGAACTGCGAAGATTGTACCGATGCCATTATCGTTTAAAATTCTTAGCATCTCGTTTATCATGTTTAAGGAATTTTCGTCTGACAATCTTGGTTCCTGATGCTCCCTGGTTTTAAAAAATGAAGCAACCTGGACACTCGGGACATTCATTGCATTTTCAAATTACCGGTAATTTTTCAGCCGAATGCTCTTTAATTACTTTCTAGGGAGCAGCATCTCGATTTCTGTCTTTATACAAAAATAAACCTTTGGTAAGGCTCAAAGCATGAACCAAAAGCAGCTTTATCCTGAAGTGGCCTCTTTTCTAAAAATGAAAATCGAAGAGCTTCGCAGTCAGCGCAAGCGACCGCTCAGTCTTCGTGCTTTGAGCGTAAAGTGCGGCATTCCATCGGGAAGATTCACGGATCTTTTGCATGGCCGTCGTCCTTTAAGTGAATTCTATGCAGAGAAGCTTTGCGTAGGATTAAAACTCAATCCTCCTGAACAACAAAAACTTAATTCCTTAGTGACGACGGCGTCCCGTAAAGAAACTCGTCGTACCTTGAACGAAAATGAATTAGCGGTCATGTCGGGGTGGGAGAATTTCGCTATTTTAAGTCTGCTAAAAACGAAAGACATCTTTGTAAAACCAGAACAGATTGCCGAACGATTGGGAATCACGGTCGAGCGCACTCAGCAGTGTCTGGATGTTCTTAAAAGTTTGAATATGATTTTGGATCATGCGGGGTTCTTTGAAAGAACAGCGTCGCATCTGACGACGACGTTTGGTATTCCAAGTGAAGCTATTAAAAACGCCCATGAAGCGGTGTTGATGAAGTCTTCGCAAGTTCTTCGCGCGACCACTCCAGAACAGCGATATTACTCTTCCATCACTTTTCCTTTCGATATGAATAATTTGGGTGAGGCGAAAAAGATGATTGATGAATTTAGAAAAAAATTTTCGCGTCGAATGGAATTAGGAAAACGAAAAGAAGTCTTTAATTTAAGTATTCAATTCTTCCCTTACACGGAATTAAAAGGACCTTCTCATGAATAAGATTCTATTTTTATTTGTCTTATGCGCCTCTGTTTCTGCGATGGCTCTGGGCGGAGACGTCTTAGGCAATGGTGGTGATGCTGTCGTCTGCCCCGCTGAAGGTGGAATAAAAACTGTTGAAGCCCTGGATCTGCATGAGAGTCGCGAGCTTCGCAAGTTCACTTATATTGATGCCGCCAATGCTGCCGAGGCTTTAAGAACGGTGTTTAAAAATCTTGAAGAAAAAGACCCCTCACGCGCTTGCCTGTTTGGAACTTGGATGGAAGAGTTCACGTCTCAGTCAAAATTTGTCTATGGCAAAATTCCTAGAATATTTGATGAAGGTCCCGTTTATGTGCGTCCTCGCTGTTTCGTCTATCAAGCCATTGTCAGGTACGATCAGGTTGATGCCGACGGAAAGAGATACTTTATCAACGGAGATCTTTTTACCAATATGGACGCTCTTAATCAGATTGCTATGGTCCTGCATGAATTGGTCTATCGAGAAGCCAAATTTGCGAAGGGGCCCCTTAAAAACACGACTCGAGTGCGTCGCTATACGGGATATATCTTTTCGACGCGCTTAAAAAGCGATTCTCCCGAGGCGTATCGGCAGTTTTTAGAGGACTCCAACCTTAGTTCTGATGAAGACTATTGCGACGCAAATCACCGTATTTATCAAAAAACACACTAAACAAGCTTTCGGTCAGCTTTGGAATTGACATGATTTCCAGCTGGGAATAGCAAAAGGGGTGGAGGTTTTATGAAATCCCTGTTTTTGCTGTTGAGCTTGATGGCTACCAATGCCTTTGCTGCCGCGGATTCCGTGGGTGTGTTTCATCGTCCTGAAAAAGTGGTTGTTCTGGTGAACGAGCACGGCAGTCAGGGTCGTTTGCAGGGCTTTATGGATGCTCTTCAAGCTCAAGACCAACTTCTTTGGCTGTCACAAGATGAAAGCATCAAGATTCAATGCGGTCGTAATGCAACCGATGCCAGCTGTACTTTCCGTTTCTTTCCTTCAGACAGTGTGAGTGTGGAATCGCGCTCCGTAAACGCTTTCACAGAAGGAAAAAGCCTGGCGAAAAATCCTTATGAAATGCACTTCGAAAGCTCCAACGGCGATAAATTTACTTTGAAAGTAGAAGAACAAGGGATTTCGTTCTGGGGAAGTAAGAAGCCGCTTTAAGGTCCAGTCTATAAATCAAAGTCCTGTTTAAAAGGGGCTTTGAAAAACCAAAAAGGCCAAGAGACAATGTCTCTATGGCCTTTTTCTTTTTCCTGACATTCTCTTTTCTTGCGGGCGCCGCTGAGCCGGACAACTTTTCGGCCCGTCATTCTCCCAACACTGTTGTTGCTAATGCGGATATCAACCGTGTTGTGAATTCCGTTCTTTCTTTGGCAACCGATCAGTTTCAGGCTCGAAATCGCTGTGATCGCGAAAAATTCCTGCAGTTTTTAGAAGACGACTTAGACCGCAACTTTCCTAAAGTGGATAATTATATTTATTTAAATGCTCCTTTTGCGGGTCCCAAGTCCTATGAGGAAACGCCGCTGAATAAATTCCGTGGTTATGGAAAAGTTTTTTTCTCTCCGTCCGTCAAATTGGAAGTGAAAGGTAAAAGCTTCTTTGTCGGCTTAGATAAGATAGATCACTTTTTTTCCCACGGATACCTCTACTGGCAAATGGCCGGAAAAAAAGGGAAGCTCGATAAAGAGAAAGTTCAAAACGCACTGCAAGTGGGAATAGAACAAGAAAATGGTCCGTGGGGCTTAAAGAGCTCTGGCGTAAAATCTTACGCGGACTTAGCGGCAAATTATGCAGGTTTAAGTTTTTGGAGCCAGCTTTTAGACGGCCCGTCACCGATGATTGTCTGCGAAAATGGACGCTTTGTTCAGAAACGTTCTTTTGATATCGCAAACTACTTCTCCGAAGCCATGGATGAAACGATTAACTGCAATAGTTACGCGACAAAGGAAATGCTATCGGCAGTAGAAAAAATGACGGCCCCTTGGAATATGGAATGTCCTGTAAAGGCGAAGGCCTGTGACGAACTCAAAAAGAATTACCCTGCTGATGTGGCAAGTAAAATTCTGCACCCACGTTGCCTGGGGACGGGTGATTCACAGTTAGAAGAGGCTTCTGCAAAAACCACGAAAGACATTATCGATATGGCGGGCGCCGCGGTTTCCGGTGGTCCGCAGTACTTGCTTTTTAAGATGTTTGGTCAAAACAAAAAGCACCAAGCGCAACCTCAGGGTGCAAACGCGGGTGGAGGCCAACGATGAATAAATCGCAGATGCTGGCTTTTGCCTTCTTAGTATCAATGAGTGCGACAGCGGTTTCTCAAGGCGATTTAGGGACGGCACAGAAAACCTGGGATCACTATAAGAACTGTCATGCCTTCAAAGACGATGATACCAAACTTATTAACTGCACTGAACCTGCCATCGAAAGCAAGCTGTCGCGTCCTGAAAAGCTCAAGCTGCTTGAGTTCTTGATATTAGGCTACGACTTCAGCGAACTTAGAAAGTGCCGCAAAGAAGACCGCGTGCAACCGACGCGACCCTTAGCGACGTCCCAATACTTCTGCATGGACGTCAAAGGAAGCGAAAAATCCATGCAAGGTTATGTCGAGTTTATAAAAGAAAAAGGCTCTGCAAAAATCAGAGCCCTTAAGTTTTCATTTTAATTAAAAGATCACACTGTCAGGAAGGCCCAAGCGAGCTGCGATAATACGCACGATCTCGGAAGCATTTTCTTCCAGCGCTCGTTCGGTCACATTAAAGACGGGCCAGCGACGATTCTGTTTAAAGATCTTTTCCGCGTACTCAATTTCTTTAGCGATATGGGACATGGAAGCGTACTCGCCACCAGGGTCTTGACCGAATTTTTCCAAACGACTTTTGCGGATTCTTTGCAGAGACTCCATATCGATGATTAAGCCTACGATACGACGTTGATCGATTTTGAAAAGTTCCTCTGGCAAAGGAGTATCTAAGACCATAGGAACGTTCGCCACTTTCCAACCTTTATGGCTTAGAAAGATGGATAGCGGTGTTTTACTGGTACGAGAAATACCAACAAGCACGATGTCCGCTTTATCAAGTTCCGCAAACGTTTTACCGTCATCATGTTTCACGGTGTACTCAATGGCTTCGATGCGTTTAAAGTAGCGCTCGTCGACCGCTCGTAAGGCGCCGACGTGAGACTCTGAGTGTTCACCAAAGAAAGTATCCAAGGTTCCTAAGAGCGGTCCCAAAAGATCGAAGTAGGGAATGCCTTTTCCAGAAGCGATCTCGCGGATTTTATTTCTTAGCTGCTGGCTGGCTACGGTGTAAGCCAACATCCCACGGCGTTCGAAGCACTCTTCGATCACGGCTTCAGCTTGAGTTTCCGTGCGCACATTTTTACAACGAATGATATTGATATCTTTGGTTGAATACTGAACCAAAGCGGCGCGAATCATCGTCGCGGCTGTTTCACCTGTAGAATCTGAAAGAATATAGATCGTGTAGGTTTTGTTATCAGCGTCGCTCATTAGTCAGCAAATCCGTTGATCAATGCCCGGCGCACGTTTTCGATATGATCCTTCAACCACAGGTCAGCAAAACCAGAGAATAAAATAAACGCAAAGTCCGGGCTGGCTTTAATCAAAAGACACGTCGTTTTATTTTCGGGATCCAAGTGTTGCAACTGAAGCTTTTCCAGCATCGCACGCGAATCTGTTTTAAGAACAGACAGCAAAGTCATATCCGGAATTTTCACGATAGCTTTTCCATTGTTTTTTAAAAGCTGTGTGCTGCCTTTGTGAAAAGAAGCTTGAGCTTTCCATTGGCCATCATGATTTTCCAACAAGATGCCGGAATCAAAAAGCATTGCTAGTCGAGAAAACACGACAATCGCACGATCAATATGATCTTCAGGAAGACCTTGAGAAATTCCGCGCACCAAAGCCAGGTCGCGAGAAGCTTCAAAAAGAGCCGCGTGGTTTTCGCTCTCTTCCACTTTGTTTTCAAAATCATTGTCCAAGAAAGACTCTAAACGTCTTTGCACCATTGAAATTTTTGAAACCAGTGTTTGAGATAATTTTTCCATGAACAACGCTCCTCACTTTCATTGTGAGAAAGAAAAGCGCGTTAATCAAGCACGACGGTGAAATCTTGGAAGCTGTGGTGAACTTGCCATTCTTGTTGAACTTTCCCGGCACTTTGTCCAGGTGGCAAGAAGAGACGCAAAGAAGGCTCTTTCAGTTTATGCCAAACTTCAAAAACTTGCGCGATCCAAGGCCCTAAGTTGTCCTGCCATGGAACGATAACCACCCACTTGTTCGGCAAAAGTTCTTCCGAAGCGATCATCAAAGGATGGGATGTTTTAACAGCGAATTGGACTTTAGGAAGTTCGGTTTCGGACAGAACTTCTTGAAGGTAATTAGGAATTGAAGGAGACACGTGGCGCGAGGCTTTGCACAATTGGAAATTCAAATACCAATCTAAGCGCGCTGTCCATTGTGATTTCTCAAGATCCGGTACGATCCACAGCTCTGAGCCGGGATTGAAAGCACTGGCTTGAGAAAGCACACTTAATGCCATTAGTGAGCCTTACCCACTTGATCCAGCAAACCATTGACGAAGCTTGCGGATTCCGTAGTTCCGAATTTTTTGGCGATTTCAACGGCCTCGTTGATCGCGATGTTTTCTTTGATGGGATCTGCGGCAAACTTCATTTCATAAACCGCGACACGCAAGATATTGCGATCGATCGTCGCCATGCGCTCTACTTTCCAATGCGCACTGGAAGCTTGGATTTTAGAATCAATCGCGGCTTTGTTGGATTGAACGCCCGTAACCAAAAGATCGGCGTAAGAAATCACTTCAGGGTCGACAGATTGTTCGAAGACATCAAGAAATGTTTGGTAGCTGATCTGAGGTGCGAACTCAGTTTGAAATAGGATTTGGAGTGCGAGTTCGCGGGCTTGTCGTCTTGCTGTCAGTTTCATTATTCGGCTTCTTTTCGTTTTCTACAAAGTTCATCGCTGTCAGGCTTAATTGTGGATTATTTGCATCGACAAAATCAAGCAGTTCAGCGTCTTCCAAAGTCTCAACAAATTCTTGAACGTCTTTGAAAGTTCGGTACACGCTCGCGAAGCGGATGTAAGCCACGTCGTCGAGTTGTTTAAGTTCAGCCATGACCTTCTTGCCGATCAAGCGTGAAGAGATTTCTGATTCTCCACGATTCACAACCCAGGAAGAGATTCTTTCCACCACGGCATCAATCTGTGCCAAGCCCACCGGGCGTTTTTGGCAGGCCGCTTGAAGACCTTTTAAGATTTTCTCTTTGCTGTAAGGTTCACGACGTCCGTCTTTTTTAATGATGAACGGAAAGGCGAGCATGATAGTTTCTACGGTTGAAAAACGAGCCTTACACTCAAGGCATTCACGACGGCGGCGGATGCTACCATCTTTTTGCACTCTCGTGTCTAGTACTCTGTCATCAGCATGTCCACAGAAGGGGCATTTCATAGTCTTTGGTCCCGCCTTAAACTCGCCTGGAGATTAGGGAGCCGCCGCTAGAGAGTCAATCATCAATTCACCGCGCTTGGGCCAGTCTTATATGTCCACGTGCGTCATGCGCTTAACACCATTGGTAAAAGTTAGTTACACTGAAGACTCAGAATTGAGGTGCGTGTGAAGACTTTTCTCATCATGATTTTGCCCTTGTTAGTTGGTTCCGTTGCTGTGGCTCAGGATTCTCAGCCCGTGGTGGGACGTGATGCCGCCGCGAAATACTTCCAAAAAAGAGAACCTTCGCAAAATTACGGCGGCGGCTATGGCGGAGGCGCCCAGGATCACTATCTCGCATTGCATATCGGTCGCTATATGGGTTCTCAGTCCTACGATTGGGGCAAGAACGGCCAAGAGGATGATGTCGGCAAAATGAACTTCGGCGTCACTTACCGTGTCGGGGAATGGCAGAACTCAATGGATTTGAATCTGCGCCTGGATTACACGGAATTCGATTTGGGTGGTGAGACGCCTTCGAAATTGTCTTTTTTGCCACTTCTGACTTTTCCTGACGCCTCTTCACGTTTTCCACTTTATTTCGGAGCGGGTGTGGGACTGGGAGTTTTTTTCAAACAGGCTTCCAGCAAATCTGCTCTCTCTTTGGATTATCAGCTCGTAGCGGGGGCTCGTTTCTTTGATATTTTTGAAAACACTGGCTTCTTCATCGAAGCTGGATTAAAAAACCACATCCTTTTGCTCTCTTCAGGCCAGTTTAACGGAACCTTCCTCGCTGGCGGATTGGTATTTACGTTTTGAAAATTCATAAGCACTTAGTTGGAACTATTATTGACGCCCTTGATGAAGTCTTTGAACAAGGGCAGTACGCAGACAAAGTTATTCAGCGCAATCTGAAAGCCCAAAAACAATGGGGCGCGCGGGACCGTCGTTTCTTTGCGGAAAGCATTTATGAAATCGTTCGTTGGGAACGTCTTTTGGCGTATCTTGTGGACGACAATGATTTCTGGAAAATCTGGGCCGCTTACTGGATTCGTCAGGGAAATGAACTGCCTGAGTGGGATGAAGTCGCCGACGTCGACGTGAAAGCCGTTCAAGCTCGTCTTAAAGACATGCCTTCCTTCGCGATCGCACAATCCATTCCAGATTGGATGGCGGCTCGTTTAGAAAAAGAGTTGGGGCCTAGTTATAAAGAAACTGTGCGCGCTTTGAATCAGCCTGCGGAGGTTTTCTTACGCACAAATACGTTGAAAACAGATCCCGACACTCTTTTGAAAACTCTTTCAGAGGCGGGGATTTCAGCGACGAAAGTGTCTGCGGATTTGCCTCATGCTTTGAAGTTAACGGAAAGAAAAAACGTCTTTATCACGCAGCCATTTAAAGATGGCTTGTTTGAAGTTCAAGACGCCGCTTCGCAAATGGTTGTTCCTTTATTGGACGTGCAACCAGGTCACCGTGTGGTGGATGCGTGTGCGGGGGCCGGTGGAAAAAGTCTGCACATGGCTTCGCTCATGAAGAACAAAGGGAAGATTATTTCCTTAGATATTCACGAGTGGAAGTTGCAGGAATTGAAAGTGCGTGCTCGTCGTGATGGCGTTGACGTGATTGAGACGCGTTTGATTGATTCAACGAAAGTTATTAAGCGCATGTACGAATCGGCGGATCGTCTTTTGTTAGATGTGCCTTGTTCGGGAATGGGTGTTTTGCGCCGCAATCCTGATACGAAGTGGAAACTGACGAACGAGGAAATTGATCGTCTGCATGCCCTTCAGTACGAAATTCTGACGAGTTATTCTCCGATGACGAAGAAGGGCGGCAAGATGGTTTACGCCACTTGCAGTTTGCTTCCGAGTGAGAATGAAAAACAGATCGAAAGATTCTTGGCAGAGCGCGGGGACGACTGGACTTTGATTAAGCAAATGCACTTACGTCCAGAGGTGGAAGGCTTTGACGGATTCTACGCGGCTCTTCTGGAGCGTCGTAAGTAGAAAAAATGACTCATAATGCGAAGGATGTAATTGATCCTTCGCTGGTTTCTGCCGATAAAGATTCTGTGAAGAAATTCGTTCTGCTTCTAATATTCCTAGTTTCTACATCCGCCTCTGCGGGCACCCTGGTTGAATTGGGTGGCACTTATATGTCTGACAATCTGTCGACCAGTGAGGCGAAAAAATCTTCGAAGTATTTCTATAACGTCGGTGTTCTTTTTAGTCTTAAAAAACACATCTGGGGCGGGTGGAATTACTCTGGCATCTCTCACACGGACAGTGGCGATGAAGAATTGAGTTTTTCTTCTCAAGATACCGGTCCTTATTTGAAATGGCAGTTTGGTCGTAACGAACTTTACAGTTTGGGGGCCGCTTATAACATTTTAAGCCGCGCTTCTTTCAAAAGTGGCAGCGACACAGAAACCTGGCAGGGAACCAGCTTCTGGCTTCAATTTGCCGTCGCCCCGGAAGTTCGTGAGGGCTTTCACATCGGTGCTTCATTAAATTATTATCTGGCAAGCTACACAAAGAAGACTGTGGACAATGTTGAATCCAGCACGTCGAACTCAAAATCCTGGATATTTCCAATGCTTATGCTAACTAAAGAATGGTAACGCAACGCGCGCTCTTTTCGTTGGCACACTTCTTTTTCATTTGAAAGCTCGTATTCAGCTTGATAGAACCCTCGGCAACAATTTAAGGGGGTCCACAATGATTCGTTCTCTAGTAGCAATGGCTTTGACTTTGGGAATGGCTACTTCTGCTTTCGCAGCAGACAACGCTTATTTCGAAATCAAAAAAGTAAAAGTTACTGACGTCACTGAGCAATACGCTCCACAAATGGAATTGTTCGCGAAAAAAGCGAATGGTTTGAATGCAGACTGCAACTCTTCTCAAATGCCTTTGGCGCCAAAATTCACTGGCGACAGAACATTGGGTTCTGTGAATCCTCTAGACGCTGTTGAATTGATCGTAGATCAAATCATCAACATCGGTAAAAAAATCTTCAACGTGATTAATGCGGGTCGCCCCGTTGTAAACATCAACTTGGACACTGCAAACGCTCTTCCAAAAGGTTTGTCTTGCTGGTCAGATCTTTCTGGTTGGAACATCCCTCAATCTAAAGTTTACAACGTTCAATACGAAAATGGTTTCGGTATGACAGTTGTAGATTTCACTTACCGTGTCACTTACACTGCGGGTGGTTCTGCTGACGGTATCGGTAAATACATCACAAACGCGACTTTCCAACCTGCGAACGTATCTGTAGGCTGGGGCTTCCAATTGGACGCTACGGCGGTAATCCCTTCTGTATTCAACACAGGTTCAAAACGTGATCCAGTTGCAGGAATGCAAATGAACATGGAATGGAAAGTGACTTCGCCAATGGCTCACGAACAGTCTACAGAGACTTACTTCGTAAGCGGCGAAAACAAACTAGTACACATGGACTAGTCTGAGCCACCGGTAAACGCGCAAGCGAAGCTGATCAGAGAT